>CANKHC010000220.1 GCA_947481595.1 Fidelibacterota bacterium | reverse complement strand
CCTTCACGGAGAACGGCGAGGAAGCCGAGCTCCGCACCCGGCTCAGTGCGCCCGCGCATAATCTGTCCCAGGACATTTACGTATCGGTCCCGCTCAAGACCGGCCGCATCATGGCGAAAGACGAGGACGTCTGTCTCCATTGTGGGCTGTGCGCCGAGCGGTGCCCGACTGGTGCATGGGACATGCATCGTTTCCTGATCGACGTGGCACAGGCGGAGAGCGCATGCTGCAAATCCTAGACCGCGTGGAAGGTCTCCAGCGGGTCAACGACTTCGTCGTCAAGTTCGCGAACGTGAACGGATCTGGGTCGGCCAGCGCCAATGCGCTGTTCGCCAAGGCCGTTCTGCGCATGGGCATCACGGCGACGCCGCGCAACATCTTCCCCTCGAACATCCAGGGTCTGCCGACCTGGTACGAAGTCCGGATCTCGGGCGACGGACATATGGCGGCCCGCGGTGGCGGCGTCGATCTGATGGTCGCGATGAACCCGCAGACCTGGGATGAGGACGTGAAGTCCATCGCCCCGGGCGGCTACCTGTTCTACGACAACACCAAGCCGATGGCGCCGTCGAAGTTCCGCAACGACATCATCGTCGTGGGCGTGCCTCTGACCCGCATGAGCAACGAAGCCTACAGCGATCCTCGCCAGCGGCAGTTGTTCAAGAACATCGTTGGCCTGGGCGCCCTGGCGTCGTTGCTCGACATGGAAATCGCGGCGATCGAGCAGCTTCTGGCCGACCAGTTCAAGGGACGCGACAAGCTGATCAGCGCCAACATCCAGGCGCTGCACATGGGCATCGACTGGGTCAAGGCGAACCTCGATGACCCGATCAAGCTGAAGACCAAGCGCGTCGACACCGTTGGCGACCGTATCTTCATCGACGGCAACGCCGCGGCGTCCCTCGGCGCCGTCTATGGTGGCGCGACGGTCTGCGCCTGGTATCCGATCACGCCGTCGTCCTCGTTGGCGGAGGGTTTCATCCGGTACTGCGGGCTCTATCGCACCGACAAGGCAACCAAGAAAAACAACTACGCCATCGTGCAGGCCGAGGACGAACTGGCTTCGATCGGCATCGTGATCGGCGCGGCCTGGAACGGGGCGCGCGCCTTCACCGCGACGTCCGGCCCCGGCATCTCCCTGATGCAGGAATTTATCGGCCTGGCCTACTTCGCCGAAATTCCGGCGGTGATCTTCGACGTGCAGCGCGCTGGCCCCTCGACCGGCATGCCGACCCGCACGCAGCAGACCGACATCCTGTCCTGCGCCTATGCGTCGCATGGCGACACCAAGCATGTGCTGCTGATCCCCGAAGACCCCTATGAGTGCTTCGAGTTCGGCGCCCTGTCGTTCGATCTCGCCGATCGGTTGCAGACCCCGATCTTCGTGATGCTCGACCTGGAAATCGGCATGAATGAGCGGCTTTGCCAGCCGTTCAAGTGGGACGACAGCCGTAAGCTCGATCGCGGCAAGGTCATGACCGCCGCCGATCTGGAATCCGGCAAACGGTTCGGACGCTACCTGGATGTGGACGGCGATGGGATCACCTATCGCACCTATCCCGGCACGCATCTCTCCAAGGGCGCGTTCTTCACCCGCGGCACTTCCAAGGACCGGATGGCGCGCTACTCGGAAGAGGGCGCGGACTATCAGGAGAACATGGATCGGCTGCTGAAGAAGCACCACACGGCCCGTACCCTGGTGCCGCCGGCGGTTATTCGTCCCTCAACCACACCGACGCGGATGGGGACGATCTACTACGGCTCCACCAGCCCGGCGATGAACGAGGCGGACCAGATCCTGGCGGAACGTGGCGTCAATCTTGATCTGCTGCGCGTGCGCGGCTTCCCCTTTGGGGACGAGGTCGCGGCCTTCATCGAGGAACACGACGTGGTGTTCGTGATCGAGCAAAACCGCGACGGTCAGATGCGGTCACTGCTGGTCAACGAGCTTGAAATCGACCCCCGTAAGCTGGCGAAGATCGTGCATTTCGACGGCACGCCGATCACCGCGAGCTTCATTGTCGATGCGATCTCCAATCGTATCGAAGGCGACAAAGTGGTTCCGTTCCGCAAGGTGGCGTCATGACCTTCATCCCGAAGCCGAAACTCCATCACCCGGACCTGCAAAAGAACGCGCTCGGCTACACAAGGCGCGACTATGAGGGGCCGGTTTCCACCCTTTGCGCCGGCTGCGGTCACGACTCGATCAGCGCGGCCATCGTCCGCTCCTGCTTCGAGCTGGACGTGCAGCCGCACCGGATCGCCAAGCTGTCCGGCATTGGCTGCTCCTCCAAGACGCCGACCTACTTTCTGGGCGCGTCGCACGGGTTCAACTCCGTGCATGGTCGCATGCCGTCGGTTCTGACGGGCGCCAACCTCGCGAACCGGGACCTGGTCTATTTGGGCGTGTCCGGCGATGGCGACAGCGCTTCGATTGGTATCGGCCAGTTCGCGCACGCCATGCGTCGTGGCGTCAACATGGTCTACATCGTTGAGAACAATGGCGTGTACGGCCTGACGAAGGGCCAGTTCTCCGCGACCTCCGACAAGGGCGCCAAGTCCAAGCGCGGCGTCATCAACAGTGACGACCCGATCGATCTCGCCAGCATGGCCCTCCAGCTCGGCGCCACCTACGTCGCGCGCAGCTTCTCGGGCGACAAGACGCAGCTCGTGCCTCTCATCAAGGGTGCCCTGCGCCATGGCGGCGCTGCGTTCATCGACTGCATCTCCCCCTGCGTGGCATTCAACAACCACGAAGGCTCGACCAAGAGCTTCGATTACGTCCGTGAGCACAATGAGGCGGTGAATCGTCTCGACCTGATCATGGGCCGGGACGAGATCACGGTCGACTACGACCCGGGCACGGTCGAACTGGTGACGCAGCACGATGGCTCGATCCTGAAGCTGCGGAAGCTGCACACCGACTATGATGTGCATGACCGCGTCTCGGCCCTGACCTACCTGCAGGAGCGCACGGCTGCCGGCGAGATCGTCACCGGCCTGCTGTATGTCGACCCCGAGCCCACCGACATGCACGCGCATCT
>CANKHC010000219.1 GCA_947481595.1 Fidelibacterota bacterium | reverse complement strand
GACTCAGACCGCGTCGACGACGAAGATATTCGTCTGTGCGCCCGTCTCGTCTTCGCGCACTTCGGCAACGCCTCGACTCTGTATGCCCTGAAGAAGGTCAAGCAGATGGAGACCGAGGGCAACATGGCAGCTGTCGCCGTCTGGGTGTGCATCGCCGGCGTTGTCCAGACCTTCGAAGGCATGGAAGCCTCCACCGCGATCCACTAGGCGTTCTCCCCTAAACGTCGGCCCCTCGCCTTTTACTACCGTCGCTGCCATTGTCCGTACGTAGGGGACATGGAAGCGACACTCACCACCAAGAACATCTTGCCGTGGGCGGCGCGCACAGGTGCGTTATGCGCCGCTGTGCTCGGCGTTCTGGTTGCCGTCTTCATTGGTTTGCACCTCCTCGTGCTCTCGACCACCCACGACGCCCGCCTCATGCGGACCTTGGCCGCCGCGGTTCAGAACGGCGACCTCACCATGGTCAACTTTCCACGCTCATTTTATGGCCGTGACGGGCTGGACTACGACATGTTCGGCGAGTGCATCGCGCTCTCGACCAACCTCGGCAACGAGGACAAACCTCTGCTCTACCGCGCCGCCGCCACCCCCTTTCACGGCTTCGAAGGCGCCGAGCCCTGCAAAGGGCTGATCGACGACGTCGCGCGCGGACACGTCACCGAACAGCTCGAATATTACCGCTACTGGCACGGGCCGACGCTCTATCTGCGCACGATGCTAAGTTGGTTCGCGCTGCCCAACGTGCGAGTCATCAACGCGCTGTTGATCATTGGCGCGCTCGGGTTTCTGGTTACACTTTTGGTGAGCGCGTTCGGCACGCTCGCAGCCCCTTTTGTCGTGATTCCGCTGGCTGCGGCGAGCAACCTGCTGACCGCGCCCGCCAGCACCGTGCACGCTCTGACGTGGGCCTGGGCTCTGCTCTCCGTCGCGCTGGTGTTCCGGTGCGCGGCTACCGAAGACATGTTGGCGCCCCGCAGCATCGCATTTGTGTTCGCGCTGGGCTGCGTCGCCAATTTCCTCGACGACCTCTACAGTCCGACCATCGCGCCCACTTTCATGGCCTTCCTGGTGATCGCCACGGCGCTGCGGACAAAAACCATCGCGCGCGCGATCACTGAAGCCGCCTTCACGGTCGGCGCATGGTTCGCCGGTTTAGCGCTCACCTGGATCAGCCGCTGGCTGTTCGCCGCCAGCGTGCTCGGGTGGCGTCAGGTTTGGGACAACATTTCCGTCTCGGTGCGCCAGCGCACTTTCGGCGACACCAGCCTCGCCGAGATTCCCAAGCCTTTGTTCACCGCGACACGCACGGCTTTCGAGACCTTCAAAAGCGGCAGCGATCAGATGATCGTGAATGCGGTCGTGGCGGCGCTGATTCTGTTGATTGTCGTGCTGGTGAAGTCACGCGCCTGGCGCTTTATCGCACCGCGCACATTGGCTTTGTTAAGCCCTCTGCTCTTGCCGGTGCTCTGGGTGGAGATCGCGCGCGACCACACCCTCATCCACCCGATGTTCGCCTACCGGCAGTTCGTGTACTTCGCCATCATCCCGCTGATGACAGTGTTGTGCTTCTGGCCGTGGAAGCGCTTCGGGAACCCGAACCGGCTTATTTAATATTGCCCGGATAGATCTGCACAAAGCCGTCGCGGTTGGGCATCTTCACCTTCGCCAGCGACTTCGCATCCATCTTGGCGTTCTCGCCGATGATCCCATTCTTGAACAGGATATAAGCCGAGAGCTTGTAGACCTCGTCGTTGGTCAAGGACTGCGGCTCGTTGAGCGGCATCGCGCGGCGGATGAAGTCGAACAGCGTCGTGGCATACGGCCAGTAGCTGCCGACGGTTTTCACCGCACCGGGGGCTGCAAGCGTACCCTGCCCACCCACCAAGCGATCTGCCGGTTTGCCCATCAGGTCGAGGCCATGGCAGGACGCACACTTGTCGACAAAAAGCTGCGTCGCCTGTTTCGCCGTGCCGCTGCCGGGGGGAAGGCCAGCACCGTCCGGCCCGATGGCGAGATCCCACGCTGCGATGTCGCCGGGCGTGATGGGTGTGCCTAAGTGCGGCGTGCCCGGCTTACCCAGCGTCGACTCCGCGTGCGCAGCTCCGATCAACAGGACGCAGGATGCGGCAGCGAGAAGAAGCTTACGCATAGACATGGTTCAGCTCTCCGCTGTCGGCCAGGCTCCAGCTGGAGATGGCGTTGTTGTGGTAGAAGGCGTTCGTCCCGCGCGCGGCGATGAGCGCGTCGCGCGTCGGCTGCACGTAACCGGTGGAGTCGGTCACGCGGCTTTGCAGGATCGCCGGGCCGCCGTCCCAGTTCCAGGGGATGCGGAAGCGCGTAACGGCTTTCGGCAGCACAAGCTGCGACAGCTGCGCCTCGGCCCAACTCTTGCCGCCGTCGGCGGAGACTTCGACCTTCGCCACCGTGCCGTTGCCCGACCAGGCGATGCCGGAAATTTCGTAGAACCCGGGCCCGTTCATCTTGAAGCCCGGCGACGGCTTGGTGATCACCGATTTTGCGTCGAGTTGCAGCTTGAACTGCGCGGCCTTGCCGTCTGCCAGCAGCAGCGAGTAGCGCGAGGTCTCATAGCGCGTTTGGCTTGGACCTTCAGTGACCTTGATCTGGCGCAGCCATTTGACGTTGGTGTTGCCTTGGAAGCCAGGCACCAGCAGGCGGATCGGATAGCCATTCGACGGACGTACGCGCTCGCCGTTTTGGTAAAGCGCGATCATCACGTCGTCCATCGCCTTGGCCATCGGGATCGAACGCGTCACCGAGGCCGGGTCGGCACCCTCTGCGAGGATCCACTTGGCCTTGGGATCGACGCCGGCTTCATCGAGCAGCGTCGAGAGCGGCACACCGGTCCATTCCGAGCAAGAAACAAGGCCCTGCAACGTCTGAGCGGTGCCCTGTACGGGTTTGGGGCCATAGAGGGCGCCGCCGTTGCCGGCGCATTCGATGAAGTGCACGCGGCTGACCATCGGATAACGCGACAGCGCTTCGACCGTGAAGCTCACGGGCTTCTTGACCAGCCCGTGGATGATCAGGCGGTGCTGGGCCGGATCGATGTCCGGAATACCGTTGTGGGTGATCTCGAAGTGCAGACCGCTGGGCGTGATCGAACCTTCGAGGACGTGCAGCGGT
>CANKHC010000218.1 GCA_947481595.1 Fidelibacterota bacterium | reverse complement strand
TCCTCAAGGCCTTCATGCGCGACCAGATCGTCACGCGCAATATGTTGGGAAGCCAGGAACCCTGGATGCACGAGTACTTCATCAGCATGGACAGCTTGCGCAAGCCCTTGTTCATCGACGTCGAAATGCGCGCCTCGGGGGCCCTGTTCAACGACTTCACGCGTGTGCTCGATCAGATCGTGCTGCTCGCCTTCAAAGCGTTGCCGGTCACCAACATGCCGTTCTCGATCAACGTCAACGTGGTCACGGTCTTCACCGCCGCCTTCGCCGACTTCATGGACGAGACGCCGAAAGAAGTGCTATCGCGCCTGACCTTTGAATTCCGCCAGGCCGACATCGTCGAGCACTTCGATGAGTTCGAGGTGGCGCGCGGCATGATCAATGCCATGGGCGCCCACGTCGGCGTCGACAAGATCTTCCCGCAGACGCTAGGCCTAGTCGATCTCGACTACATCGGCGCGCGCTATGCCAAAGTGCTGTGGCGTGAAGGTGCCGAGGACATCCTGCGCGAGCGCGGCAAGACTTTCAAATACATGCGCGACTGCGGCGTCGAGCCCATCCTGATCCGCGTTGATAATCCCAAAGCGCTGACAGTCGGGGCCGAACTCGGCGTTGAAACCTTCCAGGGCTTCCTGATCGACGACACACTCAGGAAGCGCGCGGCGTAACCAGCGCCACCGTACCTAAGAAAAAGCGCGCTGCTTAAGCGCGCTTTTTGCTTTTGGCGCCCTCGCCGATGCCCCAATCGGCACCCCAGCCGAGCCCCGCGAGCGTGCCGGCGCGCGGATTATATTCCGCGCCGATCCATCCGTCGTAGCCGTGAGAATCGAGCATATCGAACAGGAACGGCCAGTTGATCTCACCCAACTTGTCGGGTTCGTTGCGTCCCGGCACGCCGGAGACCTGCACGTGACCGATGACGCTGAGGTTCTTTTCAAGGAACTCGGCGATGTTGCCCTGCGTGCGCTGGGCATGATGCACGTCGTAGAGAATCTGAATGTTCTTGCGATCGAGTTGGCGCAGAAGTTCGACGGCGTGGTCGGGCCGGCTGACGAAATAGCCCGGCAGGGAGATCGGTTCGATCAGCAGCGTGAGGCCCGCTTGCTGTGTCATGTCGGCGGCCCATGCGATGTTGGCGAGATAGGTATCCGTCGCCTTGGTGCGTTTGTCCTCGGTGATGCAGCCGGCCATGCAATGCAGGCGCGGGCATTCCATCATGTCGGCATAGTTCAGCGCGACTTCGAGCGCGTCCTTGAACTCCTGCTCGCGCCCCGGCAGGGCAGCGATGCCGCGTTCGCCGGCCGCCCAATCTCCCGGCGGGGCGTTGATGACGACGATCTCCGCGCCCGACATCGCGACCTTGTCGGCGACTTCGTTGGCCTCATGCATATAGGGAAACTGACATTCCACGCCGGGAAAGCCGGCGTTGGCGGCGGCGACGAAGCGTTCGAGGAACGGCACCTCGGTGAACAGCATGGAGACGTTGGCGGAAAAGCGCGGCATGGTCGCTCCTGTCGAGAAGTCTATGAGGCTTGCGCGAGACGCCGCGCGAGTAAGGCCCGCACAGCTTGCGCGATATCGCGCGCGGGGTTCAAGGGCTCGTGGTGCCAGGCTGCAAATCCAGGGTCAAAATTTTCCGGCAGCGGCCGGGCGAGGCCCAGTTCATAAAGCTTTTGGTGCAGGCGCGCATGTTTGGGGGCGACCATGCCTTCCGGCGCATAGATATAGACCGGCTTGCCGGTGGCGCAGGCTTCCGTGCACATGGAGGTCGAATCCCCGGTCACGACCACCGCGTCTGCCAGAGCCATATAGCCGGCATAGGGATTGTCGCCACCCTGACTCCATAAAAACAGCTGCCGCGATCCCGTGACCGCCTGCGCCAGGGCCGCTTCGGCCTCAGGACCGGTGCGGCGCGACGAGGCGAGCAACACCGTTCCGCCGGCCGCCGCCGCCAAAGCCTGGACCCGCCGTCCCAGGTCAGCGGCCAGCACGGCCGGGAATGGCTTGCGGTGGGTTGCTCCGCCGACAAGCACGGCGATCCACGGTTTGGGCAGGCCCTTGAGCCGTCCTGCCCAGGCGTCTGCCGCGAGGTCGAGTCGCGAGGGCGTTAGGCGGTGCGCGGCCCCGGTCGTCCGTAATACATTCGCGGCATCGCCCCCCGGCACCACGCAGTCATGCTGCGGCACGGCAATCAGATCGAACTCATCCGCGCCGGCGCGTCCCGGGTTCATGAGCTGCACGAGTATGACCGGTTTCGTGGAGGTACGTTTAATCCAGCGTGCCACGGGTGCGGTCCGCCGCCCCGCCGCGATCACCAGGTCAGGCCAAGGCGGAGCGAGCGCCGCCCGGCTTTCCGGCGTCAATCCCAGCAGCCGTGCACCGGTGATGACATTCGGCAGGCGGGCCAAAGGCGTGTAACGAATTTCCTTTGTCACAAACGCCTCGCCCAGTGCCTCAGCCACGCCCGTGGCCTGCGCCACGTTACCGGCGCGGTCGTCGGCGAGAACCCAGATGAGGGGCTGCTGTGTCATGTGTGATCCGCATCTTCCACGATCTCGTGTAACCACGCGACCACCATTCGCTTTCTGCTGCAGCGCAGTGAAAAATTTTCCGGGGAACAAGCGCCGGAGACGGGAGTTCTGCTCGCACGTCATTACGGGGTTTTCACACGACCTTCTCTTGAACCGGCGCCCGCGAAGGGCGACCATGCGACGGCTTGGGGGGATTAGGGTGAATACGTTTGCGGAGGATCCCTCATGCTGCCGTCGTCAGATAAACGCCAGGTGAAATTCCAGATGGTTCCGACGCTCGGGTCGACCTCGACCTGGCAGGACCTCGCCGAACACTGGCTCCGCTTCCAAAGCGCGGAAAACTTCGAGACTCGCGAGCAGGTCAAACGTCGGGCCGCGGTCCGGCGCTGGCGCGGGGTCGAAGACTTCCAACAGCAGCAGGGCTGAGTCGCGCCACCCGCTGTTGTGCCTCCCCGCCAATCCCGGTAAGTAATCCCGCGAGACATCAATCGCGCGGGGACTCATGCCGACTTCGACCACCCGCAACGCCCGCCAGCAAGCCGCAGGCCAGGCCGTTGCCAAAATTCTGCTCGACATCAAGGCCGTCAACTTCCGACCCGAGGAGCCCTATAAGCTCACCGCCGGCTGGGCCAGCCCGGTCTACATCGACTGCCGCAAGCTGATCTC
>CANKHC010000217.1 GCA_947481595.1 Fidelibacterota bacterium | reverse complement strand
TGAAGGGCTGAAGGGCCTGCATCTCCCGCGGCAACGTGTAGTCTCGGCCGGCCGTTTTTGGACGCCAATCCTGCTCGCCGATGCCGCACGGCCAGAACCACGTCGCAAAGCGTGACGGCAGCGGAGCACCATCGGCGAAGGCATCGCCGTTACTGTTCAGCACGCAATCCAGAATGGGCAGGCCCACGCTCACCGCTCCGCCGGCCAGGACGCCGCGTAAGAGCCGCCGGCGTGTCATTAACTCGATGAAAGCGTTCATGACCTGACTCCGTTAGATGATCCTGAGGGCTCGCTCATTGGGGCTTGGCCGGTGCATCGAGCGGACTATAAGCCAAGTCGCTCATGGCGATGGCGCGCAGCAGCGCCAGGACGTCGTAACGACTGTCCGCGAAACTTTTTTGAATCTTCTGCCACCGCGCATCGTTCGATGGCGGCGTATAGCCTGTGGCAAAGGCAAAGGCGCGTTGCGCCACACATCCGGTTATAGCCGGATCGTCGTGCAAAACTCTCGCCAAACCCAGAGGGCCGACAAATGGTTTTCCATTCAGCTCTCCGCTCGCGTCGATGGGCTCCCCATTCTCCGTGGCGCGCAGCTCTCCGCCCGCATTGAAATTCTCTAGCGCGAGCCCGATAGGATCGGTCAACTTGTGGCACCCTGCGCACACCGGCGAGCTTTGGTGGGCCAACAAGCGTTGGCGTGTGGTCTTCAGGTCAGGGTTGGCGGTGTCGTCCACAAACTTGAAGGGAATATTCCCAGGCGGCGGGGGTACGCGCTGACACAACAGCTGCTGACGCAAAGCCTTGCCGCGTTCGGTCGGGGAGGTCCGCGCCGGGGGCGACCACAGCGTGGTAAAGCTGGCTTGAGCAAGAATGCCCGCGCGCACATCGCCCGCCGGATAGGTATAGGGAATCCAGCGCTGGGGCCCGCCGTTGTCGGTCGTATCCACCAACGGTACATCATAAAGCGCGGCGAGATCCAGGGTCAGGAAAGTCTGCGACGTCGTAAATAGATCGCGGTAATCACCGTGGCGGTTGACCACGTGGTCCACAATCGTGCGCAGCGTCTGTTCCTGCGCCTGGTCTTTGATGGGCGGTGTATAGCGCGGGAAAAACGCTGGGTCTTTTGAAACAGACTCAAAGTCGCTGAAGGCGAGCATATCGATAAAAAACGCCCGAATACCGTCGGCCACACGGGGCGAACGCAGCAGGCGGTCCACCTCCTGTTCCAGGCCTTCTTGCGTGTCCAGTTGCCCGCTCTCGGCCGCTTTCATCAGTTTCGGATCGGGCGTTGTGTTCCACAACACATAGCTCAGTTGCGCCGCCTTATCGTAGGCGTCCATATGCTTGCGGTTTTGGTCCTTGGCATCGGGAACCATGCCGCGAAAGCGCAACAGAAAGTTCGGCGAAACCAGCATCTCGGTCAAACTCAAGCGAATGCCGGCGTAAAAGTCATGCAGCTGGTCGGCCACTATGCCCGCCGCAGCGACGCGCCGTGCGACTTCCTCGTCGGTCACGGGACGGCGATACATCAGCGGCGCCACGCGTGAAAAAAATGCCTTTGCGCACACGTCATCACGTCCGATCGCCGCACGCGGCGCACACCCCACCAACGTCGCCCGGTGACGCGGATCGACGACTTGCGCGGATATTCCGCGGGCAATGCGGTAGTACGTCTCAAAACCATTGTTGGTGAAGTTCTCGGTGCGCGCGCCAATCGCCAGCAAGCCTTGCTCACGCTGTTCCGGTTCAAAACGTTCCTGAATTTTTATGGAGACGTCGAAGATATCCGCAATGGTTTGGCGATACTGGCCGGGGCTCAAACGGAGCGTCGTCGCCGTGTCGGTATTTGCACTTTCGGAAGGCGCCGTGGCCGGTGCCGCTGCGCGCGCTGGCGCCGTGAGGGGCAGGCCGACCAGCGGGAACGCGCTGGCAAGGATCAACGGGAACCGTCGCCAAAACTTTACCATTCTCTCTCGTCCCCTTCTCGATTAGCGCGCGCCGCGCGTTATCAATCCCAAACGTTACTGCACGGACTTCACCGCCGTCGCTGCAATCATCGGCTGCTGCACTTTGCCGCCAATACCTTCGTGCGAGGCCACGGCCATTAGTTTCCCATCGGCCAGGGTCGCAAAGAACGCCGGCACCGCCTCGATACGCCAGGTCACCGAGATCATCCGGTTTTCGCCGGTCACGGGATCCGGGTCTGCATCCGCCAGCCGCTTCAGGGCCCAATAGAGGCCGAGGTCGTTGGCGCCGCCGGCGGGGCGCGCTGTGTACGTGTAAATCCAGGCGCGCCAGTCGGCATACCCGCCCCAGTACCCCACGATCTTTCCGCCGGGCTCGCTGTGCAGACGCATATGCGCGTTTTTCAAATCGATCTGCGTATAGAACGGCAGCGTGCCCACCAGATAAATGTAGTCCGGCTGGATCGACAGAATTCCGTTCTTAATCTCGCCCTTCAGCACATTGTGCGAGCGCGGGCTGGGATCGATCACATAGGTCACGCCGGTGCGCACACCGCCGGCCGCATCACGTTCGGGATGGCGCACTGTCCTATCCAACGTCACGCTCACCGGCCCGTCTTTGCTGAGATCGGTGCCGCTGATCTGAATGGCATAGCCCGGCGACGTATCGAGCATCGTGCCCCACGGCGCGGTTTCAGAATATGGCAGGACCGGCGGCGTTGCCTGAAACGACACCGTGCATCCCACAGCGCGCCAGAGCTGATTGTCGACCTTCTCGTGCGTATCGGGGTCGATGAATTTGCTCGTGGCCGCGCTGCCAAGATCGAAGCCATAGGCATAGGGGCCGACCACGGTTTCGAGGCCCGGATCCGGCGACGCATCCGGATACGCAAGCACGGACTCCGGTTGGCCGTTGACGGTGGCGGTGTACTTCTTTCCGTTCCCCTCGCCGCCCACGGCGACGTATTTCACGCGGTCGGGGTCCTTGGCGGCAATCGGGCAATTGACCGGGAAATCGGGATTGTTGGTTGCAACGGCGAACCAACTAATCAGGTAACCCCGTGTTTCAGCAGACGCCGGTGAAGCGAAAACAATGGATGCTAAGGCCAGCGAACCGTAACGCCGAGCGAACGAACGAATGACGTTCTTCATTGCAATGCTACCTCCGGTGACCTGACCGATTTTCTGTACCGGTCGTGATGTTAGTCTACTGCATGATTTGGCTCTGTTCGAGTGA
>CANKHC010000216.1 GCA_947481595.1 Fidelibacterota bacterium | reverse complement strand
CGCGCGCAGCGACAGCGACGTGGTGGAGAAATCCTGCAGCACGTTCTCCCCGGCGGTCAGCGGCGTCAACATGACATTGGGTTCATTTAAATATTCGCGGCCTTCCGCCGCGTGCTCCGCCGCTGCAAACAGCGGCAACGGCGTGCGCAAGGCCCGCGCCGTCCACAGCGCCTGACGGCGGTCGATGGCGACGGAACCGCAGGTATCGGCTTCGGCCAACAGTCCGAGGGCCCGCGCCGAAAGCCCCGTGCGGCGCGCGAGATCTTCGAGATCTCGGTAAGGCGCGTGGCGTGCGGCGACGATTTCGGCGGCGTCCTCCACCGCAAAGCCTTTGATCTGGCGCAACCCCAGCCGCACCGCGAAGCTTCCGTCCGTTTGTTTCTCCAGCGTGCAGTCCCAGCGGCTGTGATTGATGTCCACCGGCAGCACAAGCACGCCGTGGTCCCGCGCACAGCCGACGAGCTGCGCCGGCGCATAGAAGCCCAGCGGCTGGGCATTGAGAATGGCGGCCAGGAAAACCTCGGGGTGATGGCACTTCACCCAGGCCGAGGCATAGACCAGGATGGCGAAGGACGCCGCGTGGCTTTCGGGGAAGCCATAAGTGCCGAAACCCTCGATCTGGCTGAAGCAGCGCTCGGCGAAATCGCGCTCATAGCCGTTCTTGAGCATGCCAGAGAGAAACCGCTCACGGAAATGCGACACCTTACCGTCGTTGCGGAACGTCGCCATGGCGCGGCGCAGCAGGTCGGCTTCGCTCGGTGAGAACCCCGCGCCGACGATGGCGATCTTCATGGCGTGTTCTTGGAACAAAGGCACACCCAGGGTTTTATGCAGCGCCTCGCGCAACGCCTCGGATGGGAAGGTGACCTTCTCGATACCGGCGCGGCGTTTGAGGTACGGGTGCACCATGTCGCCCTGGATCGGGCCGGGTCGCACAATCGCCACCTCGATGACGAGATCATAGAAAGTGCGCGGCTTCAGGCGCGGTAGCATGTTCATCTGCGCCCGGCTTTCCACCTGAAAGACGCCGATAGCATCGGCCTTACACAACATGTCGTAGACCGCCGGACATTCCTTCGGCAGCGCCGCGACGCTGAGATCAAGGCCCTTGTGTTCGCGCAGGAGATCGAAGGCGCGCCGCAGGCAGCCGAGCATGCCCAGCCCCAGCACATCGACCTTCATCATCTTCAGAACTTCGATGTCGTCCTTGTCCCAGGCGATGACAGTGCGCTCCGCCATGCTGGCATTCTCGACCGGCACCAGATCGTCAAGGCGGTCGCGGGTGATGACAAAGCCGCCGGGATGCTGGGACAAATGCCGCGGAAAACCGGTGATCTCGCGCGACAGCGCAAGGGTGAGGGACAGGCGCCAGTCGCCGGGATCGAGCCCCAGTTCCCGCGCGCGTTTGTCCTTGAAGCCGTCGTTCGACCAGCCCCAGACATCGTCGGCCATGACGGCGGTCACATCCTCAGGGAGACCCAGCGCCTTGCCGACCTCGCGCACCGCGCGGCGCGTGCGGTAGTGCACGACGGTGGCGGTCAGCGCCGCATGGTCGCGGCCGTAGGTTTTGTAAATCCACTGGATCACCTCTTCGCGTCTTTCGTGCTCGAAATCGACGTCGATGTCGGGCGGCTCGCCGCGATCGGCGCTGATGAAGCGCGCGAACAGCAGGTCCGAGGTCTCGGGATCGATCTCGGTGACGCCCAGGCAGTAACAGACTGCCGAATTGGCCGCACTGCCGCGCCCCTGGCAGAGGATGCCCTCAGCGCGCGCGAAAGCGACGATGCGCCAGACGGTGAGAAAGTAAGGCGCATAGTTCATCTGTGTAATGAGGGCCAGTTCCTCATTCACACTTTTGCGCACGCGCTCGCTGACGCCGGCGGGATAGCGTTTGGAGGCCCCCTCCCAGGTGAGTTTTGTCAGCGCCTCTTGGGCGCTGAGGCCGGGAATCAGGCATTCGTCGGGATACTGGTACTGCAGCTCTTTCATCGAAAATGTGCAGCGTTCGGTGATCTCCAGCGTGCGTTCAATGGCCTCGGGATAGGGTGCCATCAGCCGCGCCATCTCGGTGGGCGGTTTCAAAAAACGGTCGGCCGAGCGCTCGCGCTCATAGCCCAGCATGTCGATGGTCTTCCCGGCGCGGATGCAGGTCAGCACGTCCTGCAGGATGCGCCGCTCCGGTACATGATAGAGCACGTCGTTGGTGGCGACGGTGGCAAGGCGGCAGTCCCGCGCGAGGTCCGCCATCGCCCCCAGCCGCTCGTTCTCGTTGGGCCGGAAGCGCCGTGTCAGCGCCAGATAACTCTGCTCGCGAAAATCCCCCGCGAGTGTGGCGAGGAAGGAGGCGAAGTGGTCGCTGGGTGTATCACTGAGCGCAACAAAAACCTGGCCCTCGCCATGCGCCGCGACATCATCATACGTGAGGTGACATTCCCCTTTCGGCGCACGGCGCTTGCCGTGCGTGAGCAGGCGGGTGAGGCGGCTATAGGCGGCGCGGTCGCTGGGATAACACAGCACGCTGTTGCCGCACGCGAGATCGAGCCGGCAGCCGACAATCAGGCGCAGGCCCTCCCGTTCGCACGCGTCGAGGGCCTTGACGATGCCGGCGAAGCTGTTGCGGTCGGTGACCGCGATGGCCTCTATCCCCAACCCTTTGGCGACTGCGGCGAACTCGCGCGGATAAGACGCCCCGCGCAGGAAGGAATAGTTGCTGGTGATCTGCAGCTCGGCATAGCGGCTCATGCGAAGACTCCATGCACGAACCACGCCGCTTCTTGTTCAGGGCTCATGACGCGGAACAGCCAGTAGCGTTCACCCAGCTCGTTCTCGACGCGGAAGTAGTCGCGCTGTTCGCCGACCTCGCGGCGGTCCTGCCACCATTCCCCGAAGACCCGTTCGGGGCCGTCCGCGGCGCACACCGTATGCAGATGCGCGCGCCAGCGGAACTTGGCGGGCGGATAGTCGGGCAGCAGCGCGATCACCTGCACCGGTTCAGGCGGAGAGAGCAGGCGCGTCGGGCGCGGCAAATGCGCCGGCCACTCTTGAACTGTTGGCCGCATCGGATCGGCGGGCACGGCGGCCCGTTCCGGCAGATCGCTTTCGACACTCGCCACCTTGTAGACATTGCGCGCCCCGACGCGCGCGGAAAGGCGGTCGACCAGCTCGCCCAGATCACGCGCGGTCGATGTGGTTCCATCCGTTGAAAGTTGCGCG
>CANKHC010000215.1 GCA_947481595.1 Fidelibacterota bacterium | reverse complement strand
GTCGTCGACGCGGTCTGAGTCTTTAAGACCGGGGTAGGCGTAGTGGACTGCTGCAGTGCCGGGCATCGGGTCTTTCCTTATCCCGGCCCCGCCGTCCGGATAGGCTGGCGGCGGGGCCATGGATTACTGGGAGTATCAACGTGTGCCGGTGGCTGGCCGGCATCATTGAAATGGTGCTTAAGGGGAAATGTTCTCTTCCGCCGGGCACCATCTTTGCGCCGTGCTGAGGAACAATTTTGCCGAGAGGTGTAACCCTCTGACTCTAGGCGCTTTCCCCAATATTTGGTATAAAGCTCCAGATCGCCTGCCGCTTATTGTATAAGCCGGGCGCCGTTTGGGCTGCGACTCTCGAGGTCTTCGGCCAGCATTTTGAAGGGGTTTTCGAGAACGCCATGGCCGGCCATTCCCAATTCAAGAACATCATGCACCGCAAAGGTGCCAAGGACGCCAAGCGTGCCAAGGTGTTCACCAAGCTCGCCCGTGAAATCACCGTCGCCGCCAAGCTGGGACAGCCCGATCCGGCCTATAACGCCCGCCTGCGCTCGGCCATCGCCGATGCCAAGGCCGAGAGCGTGCCCAAGGACGTGATCGAACGGGCCATCAAAAAGGCCTCGGGCGCCGATCAGGAGAATTACGAAGAAGCGCGTTACGAGGGCCGCGGCCCGGCCAACGTGGCCTTGATCATCGAGGTGATGACCAACAACCGCAACCGCACCGCCGGCGAGCTGCGCCTCATCTTCGGCAAGAACGGCGGCAGCCTGGGTGAAACGGGCAGCGTCGCCTATGCCTTCCAGCGCGTCGGCCAGATTCACTACAAGCCTGAGGCCGGCAGCGAAGACAAAGTCATGGAAGCCGCCATCGAGGCTGGCGCCGATGACGTGCAGTCGGGTGCCGGCGGGCACGACATTTTCTGCGCCCCTGATAGCCTGCATGCCGTGCAAAAGGCCTTAGAGGGTGTTTTAGGCGAGGCGGAAACCGCGCGGCTTGAGTGGAAGCCGACCATGACCGCCAATGTGGGGAGCGAGGACGCCGAAACCCTGATGGACTTGCTCAGCGCATTGGACGACAACGACGACGTCCAGCGTGTTTCGGCCAACTATGAAATATCCGATGAGGTCATGGCCCGACTCAATGCATAGAGGCGTGGTGCTCAAAAGCGCGCTCGCGGCGCGTACCGGTATCAAAGTCCGCATCTTGGGGCTCGATCCGGGACTGCGTCATACCGGCTGGGGCGTCATCGAGGCCGAAGGCAATCGTCTGAGCTATGTCGCCGACGGCGTGGTCCACCCCAATCCCGAACTTTCGCTGGCCGAACGTTTGCAGGTGTTGTTTCTCGAAGTGCAGGCCTTGGTGGCGGTCTATGCGCCCGACGAGTGCGCCATCGAAGACACCTTTGTGAGCAAGAACCCCACCTCGACGCTGAAGCTGGGCCACGCCCGGGCCGCGGCGATGTTGGCTCCGGCCGTCGCCGGTATCATGGTCTCTGAATACAAGCCGAACCTCGTCAAGAAGTCGGTGGTGGGCGCCGGTCATGCCGATAAGGATCAGGTGGCGATGATGATGCGGGTGCTTCTGCCCGGCTGCAATGCCAAGAAAGATGCCGCTGATGCGCTCGCCGTCGCCGTGTGCCACGCCCATCACAGGACTTCGGTGATGAGGATGGTGAAATGATCGCCAAACTGCGCGGACGTTTGGATTCCACCGGTGAAGACTGGGCCGTGGTCGATGTCGGCGGTGTCGGCTATCTGCTGTTCTGTGCCGCGCGCACCTTGTCTGCCTTGCCGGCGCTTGGCGAAATGGTCGAACTCGCCGTCGAGACCCATGTGCGCGAAGACCACATCCATCTTTACGGTTTTACCGGCACGGCCGACCGCGAGGTCTTCCGCACCCTGATGACGGTGCAGGGTGTCGGCGCCAAAGTCGCCCTCGGCATCCTCTCGGCCCTTTCGGGCGAGCAGGTCGCCCAGGCGATCGCGGCTGGGGACCAAGCGGCCTTTCGTCGCGCGAGCGGTGTCGGGCCCAAACTCGCCCAGCGCCTGGTCTTGGAACTCAAGGACAAGCTCGGCGGTTTCGCCCTCAGCTCTGCTGTGGCTGTCTTGCCGAGCCGCAAGACCGGAGCGGCGGGCGGCAATGTGGTCGAGGACGCGGTGTCGGCATTGGTGAACCTTGGTTATGGCCGCATGGAAGCCTTCGGCGCCGTCAACCGCACCGCCCAGGCGGCGGGCGGGGCTGCGCCCTTGAACGCGCTGATCAAAGGGTCGCTGAAGGAATTGGGTGGCGCCGATGGCCGCTGAACCAGCCCGCGCTATTACCGCCGCGCTGCAAGAAGGCGACGACGCCAGCTTGCGCCCGAAACGCCTCGCCGATTTCATCGGTCAGCGCGCGCTTTGTGACAACCTCTCGGTCTTCATCGCCGCCGCGCGCGAGCGCAAGGAGGCCCTCGATCACGTCCTGCTGCATGGCCCGCCGGGTTTGGGCAAGACGACGCTGGCGCAGATCGTGGCCCGCGAACTCGGTGTGGGCTTCCGTGCGACCTCCGGACCGATGATCGTTAAGGCCGGTGACCTAGCCGCGATCCTCACCAACCTCGAGGCCAACGACGTTCTCTTTATCGATGAAATCCACCGCCTTAATCCTGCCATAGAAGAAGTTCTCTATCCGGCGATGGAGGATTTTCAACTGGACCTCATCATTGGCGAGGGTCCGGCGGCGCGCTCTGTGCGCATCGAACTCCAGCCGTTCACCCTCGTTGGTGCGACCACGCGATCGGGCCTCCTGACCACGCCGCTCAGGGACCGTTTTGGCATTCCCATGCGCCTCGAATTCTATGACACGGCTGATCTGTGCGAGATCGTCAGACGCGGTGCGCGCGTCATGGGCGTGGAGGTCAGCGACGAAGGCGCGACCGAGATCGCCAAACGCAGCCGCGGTACACCGCGCGTGGCCGGGCGTCTGCTCCGGCGCGTGCGGGACTTCGCCGCGGTCGACGATGCGGGCCAGATCAATGCCGCCGTGGCCGACAAGGCCCTGCGCAAGCTCGATGTGGATGCGGCCGGCCTCGATGCCATGGACCGGCGCTATCTCGGCTGTATTGCTCAGAACTACGGCGGCGGTCCGGTGGGTGTTGAGACGCTCGCGGCCGCTCTTGCTGAAGAGCGCGACACCATTGAAGACGTCATCGAGCCCTTCCTGATCCAGAAAGGGCTGATCCAGCGTACGCC
>CANKHC010000214.1 GCA_947481595.1 Fidelibacterota bacterium | reverse complement strand
CGGCAGGATCGTTTCCAGCCGGGCTCTCAGCGTCGCCTCAAGTCCATCGGGTCCCGCCGTTATCAAGGCTAGACCCACAACCACCGCGGCGAAGGCCGCCAGCACAAGTGCGCTGACCGTTCGCCCGACGGCAAACCCCGGAACCGGGGCTCCGCCTGTCATCGCCGCCACGAGTCCCATCCGGGACAACACCGCGATCGGCGCCGCATCTACCGCCAAGTAGACGGTGGCTAAGGGGAACGACCCCGTCATCACCGCCACTGTCACCGCCCCGGCAACCACCGCCACCGGCAGGTGGCTCGCACCGAGACCGAAGACCACCATCGCCAAAGGCAGCGGCGATAGCATGGCTCCAATCAAAACACCCAGCACCGACTGACGTAGCGCGGCCACCAAGAGCAACGCGCCCAGCGTGCCCGCGACGACCGCGATGGTGCTGGTACGCGTCACCGCATCTAGATGGCGACGACGTACGGCAGCAGGGCAAGGAAGCGCGCGCGCTTGATGGCGCGGGCCAACTCACGCTGCTTCTTGGTCGAGACCGCAGTGATGCGGCTGGGCACGATCTTGCCGCGCTCGGAGATGTAGCGCTGCAGGAGACGCGTGTCCTTGTAGTCGATCTTCGGCGCGTTGCTGCCGGTGAACGGGCAGGTCTTGCGACGACGGAAGAAAGGTTTACGGCCAGGAGCGGGCATTCTTATTCTCCCGAGTTAGAAGTGGAGGGAGCCGGCGAATCTTCGCCGAAACGCGGGCGTCGGCCCGAGCTGAAACGGTCGCCACCGCCACCGCCACCGCCGCCTTCGCGCGGGCGATAACCACCGCCGCCACCGCCGCCGCCGAAGCCGCCGCCGTCACGGCCGCCGCGTCCGCCGCCGCCGCCGAAGAAGCCGGTACGCTCTGGCGGACGATCTTTATTGGTGATGACCGCCGACGGGCCTTCTTCCAGGGTTTCGACGCGCACGGTCAGGTAACGCAGTACGTCTTCATTGATACGCATGCGGCGCTCATACTCATTGATGGCGGCCGGCGGCGCGTCGATGTTGAAGAATACGTAGTGGCCCTTGCGGTTTTTCTTGATCCGATAGGTCAGCGAACGCAGGCCCCAGCTCTCGCGCTTGGTGATCTTGCCGCCGCCTTCGGTAATAATGGTGGTGAGTTCGTCGGCCAGGGTGTCCACCTGGGTGGTGGCAATGTCCTGACGCGCAATCACCACGCTCTCATAGAGAGGCATGTAGTCGTTCTCCCTCTGGCTTATCTCGTCCCTCAGGTACCGCCAATCGGTGCCGTCGGGCATAGCCGACCCGGTTGATTTGCATCGTGGGGCCGGCAAGGAGCTATGTAAGGCGGCGGAATATACACATTAATCTTGCCCCGACAAGGCATTCTCCCGGTCCGGGCTAGAGAATCGAGCCCCTCGGTTTCGGCGCCCTCCCTTGCTACATAATACATATATTTCAATAGCTTATATAAATATGGCAGTGGATTCCTTGACAGCCCGCGCTGCATCCAGCACTTCTGCCTCCGTGACGTAAAAAGACGACCCTCCCAAAACCAGGAGTTTGCATGAGTTGGGCATTTGTTTTCCCCGGCCAGGGGTCCCAGGCCGTCGGCATGGGCAAGGAACTGGCCGCGGCCTTCACGGAAGCCCGTGAGCTCTTCCAGGAGGTCGATGACGCCCTGAACCAGAAGCTGAGCGCTCTGATGTTCGACGGCCCGTCCGATGCCCTGATCCTCACCGAAAACGCCCAGCCGGCCCTCATGGCGGTCAGCATGGCGGTGGTGAAGGTCCTCGAGAAGCAGGGCAACATCTCGATCCGCAATGCCGCCCGCTATGTCGCCGGCCATTCGCTGGGCGAATACTCGGCGCTCGCCGCTGCCGGGTCGCTGTCGCTTTCCGATGCTGCCCGCCTGCTCAAGACCCGGGGCCAAGCCATGCAGAAAGCCGTGCCGGTCGGCGTCGGTGCCATGGCGGCTCTGCTCGGTCTTGATGTCGACGCAGCCCTTGATGTCGCCAGCTCCGCTTCGGGCGGCGGCGAAATCTGCGCGGCCGCCAACGACAATGCGCCGGGCCAGGTGGTGGTCTCCGGCCACAAAGCCGCCGTCGAGCGCGCCATCGAAATCGCCAAGACTAAAGGCGCCAAGCGCGCCATGCTGCTGCCCGTCAGCGCGCCGTTCCATTGTCCGCTGATGAAGCCCGCTGCCGACGTGATGGCCGAGGCCCTCGCAGCTGTCGCCATCAAATCGCCCGTCGTGCCGGTGATCGCCAATGTCACCGCCGCGACCGTGATCGATCCCGACGAGATCCGCCGCCTCCTCGTGCAGCAGGTCACCGCCATGGTCAGATGGAGGGAAAGCGTGATTGTGATGAAAGACGCCGGCGTCGATCTGTTGGTGGAACTGGGGGCTGGCAAAGTGCTTTCGGGCCTCGCCAAACGCATCGACGAAAGCCTTTCGGGTGTCAGCATCGGCGGGCCTAAGGATATCGAAGAGTTCTTGAAGCGCGGCCAATAAGGAAACGCACGATGTTCGATCTCACCGGCAAAACCGCGCTTGTTACCGGCGCTTCCGGCGGCCTTGGCTCCGCGATGGCGCGGGCACTGCATGCGCAAGGCGCCACCGTCGCCCTGCACGGCACGCGCCGCGAAGCGCTCGATGCGCTTGCGGCCGAGTTGAAAGACCGCGTCCATGTCATCGTCGCCGACCTTGGCGACAATGCAGCCATCGAGAAACTCATCCCCGATGCCGAAGCTGCCATGGGCCAGCTCGACATTCTGGTCAACAACGCCGGCATCACCCGCGACGGCCTGATCCTGCGCATGAAGGATCAGGACTTCCTCGACGTCATCAACGTCAACTTGGGCGTGGCCTTCAAGCTGTGCCGCGCCGCCGTCAAAGGCATGATGAAGCGCCGCTTTGGGCGCATCATCAACATCTCCTCCGTGGTCGGCGTCACCGGCAATCCCGGCCAGACCAACTATGTCGCCTCCAAGGCCGGCCTGATCGGCCTCACCAAGTCGCTGGCCCAGGAAGTCGGCAGCCGCGGCATCACCGTCAATGCGGTGGCCCCCGGGTTCATCACCAGCGCCATGACCGAGAAGCTGAACGAGGACCAGAAGGCGCGCATCCTCGGAGCCATCCCCTTGGGGCGTATGGGCGAAGGCGCTGAAGTCGCCGCCGGGGTGGTTTATTTGGCCAGTGCCGAAGCCGCGTACGTCACCGGACAGACGCTGCACGTCAACGGTGGT
>CANKHC010000213.1 GCA_947481595.1 Fidelibacterota bacterium | reverse complement strand
GTCTGCGGCATACGTCATCAACAGTATTGATCGAGTGAATACGCTCGGCCAAATCTGGCTGGCGTTCACATCGCTTTTCATCGTCGGCCAAGAAACCACCCTGTTCCTCGAAATCCGGGACGGCGCGTTGGCCTTCACGCCTGACGGACCAAGCGGCGATGTTCCGGTCTGGTTTTTCCTGCCGGTGCCGCAAGCCTGGTCGATCTCGCTGGAACTGATGTTCTACGCCCTGGTGCCATTCCTTATCAGGAATGCGACGCGCACGCTCTGGGCCATCGTCGTAGCGACTCTGGTTTTGCGGATTGGTATCTATGCGGCAGGATACGATCATGATCCTTGGCTAAGCCGCTTTTTCCCGGTTGAACTCGGCCTTTTTGTCGCGGGCATGTGCGCGCGCCGCCTTTATGACGCCTATGCGCATCGGGTGACGCGCCGATCGCTTCTCATGATCGGCGGCACATTCTTGGTCGTCACGTGCTTTGTGCGCTACCTGATGATGCACTTTCTCATCCAGCAGGTGATCTGGCCGTACTTCGCCTTCGCCGTCGTTGCAGTGCCGTGCCTGTTTGCTCTCACCCGCCAAAGCAAACGCGACCAGTTCATCGGCAGCTTTTCCTACCCGCTTTACCTCGTCCATTGGGCGGTCCTGGCCTTCTATGACGCTTTTGCGCAGCAATGGGGCCTGCCACCCGCGGGCTCGCCGATTAGAGTGGCAATCCTGGTGCTGGTGTCCTTCGCGCTCTCATGGATCATTGTTGTCAGCGTCGAGGTGCCGCTCGACCGCTACCGCCAGCGCCGCGTGGCCGCGCTGGCCTAGGCCGTCACAGGCCTGCGCCGCAGCAGGTGATTGAGGGCCCGGCGCGCCGGTCGCTCGACCACCACCCACACGCCGTAGGAAAGCCCCACGATAAAAACACTGAACAGCGCGAACGTCGGCCAGGCCATGCCCTCGGGTGCGTGCAGGCCATGGTTGACGAAAAACCGGATGAAAATCTGGTGCAGCATATACATGGCGAAGCTGATCTCACCGAGGATCACGAATGGCCGCCAGGACAACGCCCGCGAAATCGCGCCGGCTTCCAGCGCCAGCACGAAGATGAGGATCGCGAAGGGCACGGCCGAGGCGCTGAAGCGCAGCCACAGCGTGACCGCATCTGGATATCCGCGCGCGTCCAGCGCGTCGCCGATCAGCTGGAACCCGACGACGCTCATGATCACCAGCAGGATCGCCGCGCCTTCCAGCAGCGTCGCGGCGCCACGCGTCAATAAGATGCTTCCGCGCCGCTCGGCCCACAGCCGCGCCGCCGCCATGCCGCAGGCGAATTCCAGGAACCGCGTCGCCGGATGAATCGAGATCATGCCGTGCGACGTCGGCTGAGCGATCGTCTCGACGGCATAGGAGGGCAGCTTCAGGGCCACCGTCAGGACGATCATCACGAGGGCCGCCACGGCCGCGCCGCCGACAACCAATCCCGGCCTGCGCGCCAGCGCGAGGGCTGCCAGCGGATAGAACAGATAGAAGTAAGCCTCGGTCGAAATGCTCCAGGACGGCGCATTGAAGGCGAAGTAGTACTGCGGCACCGGCACGCCGGCATGGGTGAGCGTCAGGTTCGAAAGGGCGGGCAACACGGGGTTGGCGCCGATCGCCCAGTGGCTCGCGGGCAGAAGTGCCACGGCAAGCAGGAAGGCGAGCGCATGCGTCGGCCAGATGCGGGCGAAGCGGGCCGCCCAGAAATTGCGCATCTCCACCCGGCCTTCGAGCCGACCATAGGTGTAGGTGAGGATGAAGCCCGACAGCACGAAGAAGAACGATACGCCCGCCGAGCCGAGAATGAACGTCGTGGTCAGGCCAAACTGGAATCCAAATGGGCCGGGGCCCGACGAGTGCGCGAGCACGATCAAAAAAGCCGCGATGAAACGCGTGGACGTCAGCGGGTCGATCTTGGTCCGGTCGGACATGCCCAAGACGTTGCCCCGGTTCGGCTTTCCGGGCAAGCCCGATGCATGTTCTAATACCGGGCATGAGTGAACCCGTGCAGATGCTTCTCGGCGTGGCCAAGGACCGGCCCGACCCTCGTGCGGTGGGGACGTGGCTTGTGGCCTATCTCGGCACGCGCCCGTTGAAGGCCAAATACGCCGCCCTGGATGGATTGGAGGCGCAAACAAAGAGCATGACGCCGGCGCCTGAGAAACGCGTGCTTGGTTTGGTTTTGGGCGTGATCGAAAAGACGCGCAGCGGTCTAAAAACGCGCTAGTTCTTTTGCACGCGGTTGCCGAGCAACTGATTGGCGACCGTCGCTTCGACGGTGATCGTTCCGGCTTGCTTGAAATTGAGCGTCACGGGGAAAGTCGATCCCACGCCCACAGGCATGATCAAGTCCGTCAGCGTCACCTCAAATGAGCCGGGACGGAACGACGTGCGCGTGCCGGCTTTAATGCGGATGCCGTCACTATCCTTGTTGAAGAAGTTGAAGCCCTTCCACAAACCGCGCCGCAGGAGGATGGTCTTGGCGACCGGGCTCGATGCCGACACCAGTTCATCGGCATCCTCGGCATTGCTCCACACCTCGAAAAAGACGCTGGTGGTGCCAGCCTCTTTCGGCGTCATGCGGGCCCAGACCTGGCTGACTTCAACCTTACCGTCGCCGGAAAGATGCGGGGCCGCCTCCGCGTGGGCGGCGGCAAAAGACAGCAGGATGGCCAAGACAGCGGCGGTAAAGCGCATCAAACAGGCTCCAACGATTGTTCCGTTGTGCAACGACGCTGCCGCCTGTCTCGGTTCGGAATATGGAAAAGAAATACGCGGGAACATTGGCCGTTTCTCCCGCGGCGCCCGCTATTGCAGGCGGTCCCAGACCTGGACGTAGTCGTACATCTTGCCGTCCGCCCCCACGCGCTTGCCTTCGACCCGCATCTTGTTGTTGCCGGCGGCGAAGGTCACGGTCTCGCTGGCGGACTGGCCGTCGCTGGACTTCCAGTCGCTGCGGAAGCTGTTGGCCGACAGATGCCTGAAGGTGCGCGTGCCGTTCTTCCCAAAAGCATAGGCTTGGCCGTCATAGGCGCCGTCGAAGTTGATATCCGGCTGCAGGCCGGTGTCGGTGATGGCGTAGACCACGAACTTCAAGGTCTTGCCGTCATCGTCGCTGACAACCATTGGGGCCTCGGCCGGCGTGAAGCCGCCCGCCGGGACCTTGGTTTCGGCTTTGTTGACGATCCACTGGCCCTTTTGCGAGACGTAAGACTCGGCCCCCAAAGCGGGTGCTGCAAAAGCGATCAGGGCGGCAAG
>CANKHC010000212.1 GCA_947481595.1 Fidelibacterota bacterium | reverse complement strand
GTGGTTTCCTTTGGATGATTCGTAAAACGTCAGCAGGTCTTCGCCTTGCAGCCATTCGAAGTCGGCGGCCTTGACGCTGGCGCGGCTGCGGAAGGCGGAGCCCTGCGCTTTGCGGCACATGGAGCAGTGGCAGTTGCGCGCCCCGGTGAGCGCGCCGGCGATCCGGTATTTGATACCGCCACAGAGGCAACTGCCGTGGATCATGCACATCTCCAGGGGGTTACGGGGGAAGCAGCAGGCGATTATTGACCTCGCGCACTGTTCCACACCTGCCTGGGCGAGGCATAGGCGCGGGAGCCGAAAACAGTCTCCCGTCAGACGGGGCCTTGAACGGTGTTTTTGGCTCCCGGCATTTTAACCTTTTTTCCTTTAATATCAGTAACTTAACCGCATACCCCATTCTCCTTGACACCCCCACCCCTGGCCCATATGTTCCGCGCGGTTTTCGCGCTGCAAACGCTGGTTTTTCGGGGGTTTAGGCGAAAATGACCGACCCGGAGAAGACCAAGCTGGAAGATGTGGGCGCGCGGCTGAAGGCGATCCAGGATGCGGTCGCCTCGAAGAAGACTGCGGAGAAGGCTAAACAAGGGGCGGCGCTGGACGCCGGAGTGGGGTTTCGGATCGGGATCGAGCTGGTGGCCGGGGTTTTGGTCGGCGCCGGGCTCGGCTGGTACATCGACAAACAGCTCGAAACGTCGCCGATCTTCATGTTGGCCCTGATATCGCTGGGGTTCGCGGCGAGCGTGATGAGCGTTTTCCGGATCCTCAAGAACCTGGACCAGTCCGTGGGGCTGGGGCGGGCGATAAGGGAGAAAGAGGGCAAGCTGGATGAGACGCCGCCGCCCTCGCCCAAGGGGTTTGAGGATGAGGATGATTGAGGCGCGACGCTGAGTTGAGACGGCGGCGCGGGTAACCCTGGGTCCCAAGAACAAGTCTTGGGACGACGCAGTGAGATGGGATAGGGCGCGATAAATGGCTGAAGAAGCAGCGGGCGAGATGATGGAACATGCGGCGGAGCATGCCGCGGCCCATGGCCCGATGGAGCAGTTCGAGATCCGCCGCCTGATCCCGATCGATATCGGCGGCACCGACCTGTCGTTCACCAATTCGTCGCTGTTCATGATGTTCGCCGTGCTGCTGACGGCCTTGCTGTTCTGGGCGGCGACGCGCCAGCGCACCATGGTGCCCGGGCGCCTGCAGGCTTCGGCCGAGCTGCTGTATGAATTCGTCGCCGGCATGGTGAAGGACAACACCGGGCCGGAAGGCATGAAGTACTTCCCGTTCGTCTTCACGCTGTTCATGTTCATCCTGCTCGGCAACCTGCTGGGCCTGCTGCCGTACGGCTTCACCTTCACCTCGCATATCGTGGTGACGGCGGCGATGGCGGTGTTCGTGTTCCTGGGCGTGACCATCATCGGCTTCGCGCGCCATGGTCTGCACTTCTTCTCGCTGTTCGTGCCGCCGGGCGCGCCCTTGGGGATCGCCATCATCCTGGCGCCGCTGGAGCTGTTCTCCTACCTGATCCGCCCGGTTTCGCTGTCCTTGCGTCTGTTCGCCAACATGCTGGCGGGCCACGTGCTGCTCAAGGTGCTGGCGGGCTTCATCATCACGCTCGGTGTCGTGTTCGGCGCGGTGCCCTTTGTGGCCGTGTTCGGCATCACCTTGCTCGAAATCCTGGTGGCCATGATCCAGGCCTATGTCTTCGCGCTGTTGACGTGCCTGTACCTCAACGACGCGATTCATCTGCACTAGGTCTCTGCACTCATTCAACGCACTTACCTCTTCACAGAAGGAACGATAAAAATGGAAACAGAAGCAGCAAAGATGATCGGCGCCGGCCTCGCGGCGATCGGCGTGCTCGGCGGCGGTGTCGGCGTCGGCATCGTGTTCGGCAACTACATGCAGGCGGCAGCCCGCAACCCGGCGCTGAAGGACGAGCTGCGCACCTACGCGTTCCTCGGCTTCGCCCTGTCGGAAGCGACCTCGCTGTTCGCCCTCGTCATCGCGCTCATCATCCTGTTCACCTAAAGACAGGCTTAGAGAAGTAGGGCAGCGCCGCCATGCCGCAGTTCGATCCTTCAAGCTTCGCCTCGCAGCTGTTCTGGCTGGCGGTGATGTTCGCGGCCCTGTACTGGGTCGTGGCACGCCTGGCGGTGCCGCGTATCGGCGAAGTGCTGGAACAGCGCGCACGCGTGATCCAGGACGACCTGGACCGGGCGCAGGCGCTGAAGGCCGAGACCGACCGCGCGCTGGCGGCTTACGACAAGGCCATGGCCGATGCGCGCGCCCAGGCCTATGAGCACATGAAGGCCATGCAGGCCGACATGAAGGCCATCGCCGACAAGCGCACCACCGAGGTTTCGAACGACGTGGCAGCGCAGATCGGTCAGGCCGAGGCGCGCATCAACGCCGCCAAGCAGGCCGCCCTTGAAAGCATCAAAGGTGTGGCAGCCGAGACGGCGCGCGATGTGGTTGCCAAGCTGGCGGGGCTTTCGCCCGATGCCGGCGCGGTGGACAACGCGGTGGCGGCTGCGCTGAAGGAAGCACGTTGATGTTGGAAGCATGTCGATGAGTGAACTTTCCAATCCAGAATTCTGGGTAGCGCTCGCCTTTGTGCTGGTGGTGATCCTGGCGTTCCGCCCGGCGGCGCGCAGCATCACCGCGACCCTGGACGCGCGCGCGGCCAAGATCCGCGCCCAGATCGAAGAAGCGCGCAAGCTGCGCGAGGATGCCCAGGCGCTTCTGGCCGAGTACCAGAAGAAGCAGCGCGATGCGATGGCCGAAGCCGAGAAGATCATCGCTCAGGCGCGCGCTGAGGCCGCCCGGCTGAAGATCGACGCCGAGAAGGATTTGGAGAACGCGATCGCGCGCCGCAAGCAGCAGGCGCTGGAGCGGATCGCGCAGACCGAAGCGCAGGCCGTGGCGGCCGTGCGCAACACCGCGGTCGAAGTGGCCATGGCGGCGGCGGAGAAGCTGATCGTCAGCAGCCTGGATCCGGCGAAGAAAGCCGCACTTGCCGACAAAGCCATTGCGGAGCTGCCGGCGCGGATGAATTAAGTCAAACGTCTCAACGGATTTTGAAAAGCCCCAGGTTCAAACTGGGGCTTTTTCTTTTGGCAGGCAGCGCGCCTTGTAACCCTGGGTCCCCGGAACAAGTCCGGGGACGACGAAGGGGTTAGATATTCGGTGTCGTCCCAAGGCTTGTCCTTGGGACCCAGGGTAGTAGGTTCGGGGCGTGGCCGAGCACTTTTACGTCTATTTCCTCGCAAGTGGGCGCAATGGGACGCTTTATGTGGGCGTGACCAATGATC
>CANKHC010000211.1 GCA_947481595.1 Fidelibacterota bacterium | reverse complement strand
CGGGCGGGAGGCCGCGCATATAGCTAGAGTTGTGTTGTTAAAAAAATGGGGATGTGATGGCCGGTAAAGTGAAAGCCGCGAACAAAACGGCGGCGAAAAAATCCAAGCAGAAATCGGCGCCGAAGGTGGCAAAGCCCACCGTGCGCGTGGTGCGCCCTCAGGGCATGCAAGCCCGCGGGCGCTAGGATAACTTCAAAAGTCTCAGATATTCGCCGATCGCGAGCAGGTCGGCTTCGATGATCAAGCGCCGGCCGAGGGCAAGTTCGTCCTCGCCCCACTTTTCCATCTGAAACGTCTCATCAAGCGATGCCGCTGCGAAGACTTCGGCGGCGCTGAGACGTCCGTGCACCAGCGCCAGCGACAGCGCCAGCGAGTTGGCGATCGCAGCGGTGGCCTGCAGCCCCGTCAGTTTCTCGTCATCAAGACTCTCGAGCGCGCGGCGCAAAGCCGCCACAGCCTCCGGCGGCTGCGCCAGCGGCATCAGACCCGCGGCGGTGCGCAACGAGATACCCGCCTCGCCCGCCAACCAGTCGAGCACCGGCTGCCACAGGGCATCCTGGCGCGCCTTGAGGTCGGCCGGAGACGCGACGCGGTAGCACAAGAGGTCCGCATCGGCATATTTCATCAGCTCGTCGATCAGTTTGCCGCGGTCCGGGGCCACACGGTCCAAGTGAGTTGAGACCAGCCGCGTGAGCGGCATGTTCTCGGGCTCGATGTGCGGGTTCTGCGCATCCCACTCGGCGGCCAGCGCTTCCGCCAGCGCACGCCGGGGTGTTGCCACCGCCTTGCGCAGCGGCGTGTACACGGGCTTGCCGTCGAGCAGGACACGGAACCGTCCGCCCTCATCCCCGACGGTGACGATCTTGTAGACGCGCTTGACCTTCGGCCGCGTCTCGCGCGCGGCGGTGATGTTTGGGATCATCGATTTATTTCTTCAAATGCCAAGTGCGCGCGGTCTGGCAAGGATCACCGCCGCCCGTGACGCGGTCCTTCGCAGCTTGCGCCAGCGCCGACAAACCACCACTCGCGAAAGCCGCGCCCAACGTTCCGAGGGTCTTGATGGCACCCGCTTTATCGATGCCGATCCCGGGCGAAGCCAGGGGCCCTTCCACTTTCACCGACTGCGCCAGCGCGCCAAGACCCACACCCAATCCCTCCGTGGCCTTGGGGCGGAAGCTGAGATCGACGCGCTCGGTACCAAAATTGACCGTGCCGCTGGATGTGATCTGCATCTTGTCGGTGACGAGGGCGATGCCGTTGTTGGTGGTGCCCACCCCGTTTGCGATCTGCAGGTTGACCACGCCGCAGCGCGAGACCGTATAGGGGTCTTTGTTGCCGACCGGGTTCACGGCTCCCAGCACGCTCATCAGGATATCGGCGCCAACGATGTTCAGCGCCCCTGAGCGAATGCGGCTTTCGCCCATTCCCGCAATGAAGGAACCGTTCAGGCTCTGGGCAATGGCATGCGGCGTGTTGCCGGAACCGCGCACCGAAAGGTTCACATCGAGCGGACCTTGAGTGATCAGGTCGCCCTTCTTCATTTCCTTGGCGAGGGTCTCGGCGGTGATGCCGGTGGCTTGGGCCGAAAGGCCCAACGACTTATCGGCCGCATTCATCTGCAGATTGGCGGTGACGGTCCCGCCCGCCACGCCAAAGGTCGCGGGGTTCATCACCAACTTGCCGCCGACGAGGTCAACCGGCAGTGCCACGTTGCTGAGCACCAGCCCGCTGGGCAGCGTGAGTTTACCGACGGCCAGCTTCACGTTGGCATCGTTGCCGGACAGCGCCTCCCACGGCAGCGGCTCATCCGTGAAGAGGCGGTCGGTGTTTTCCGTGGAGGGCTTGATGAAGGCCGAGAGGTCCAGCTCGGGAATGGTGATGGTGCCGCGCGCCGTGGCGCGCTGCTGGGCGACGGTGACGGTGAGATCGGTGGTGCCCTTCAGCCCCATGCCCTCAAACGTCAGCTTGGCCGGAAAACCTTTGTCCATCCTGGCAAGCGTGGCGATGGGCGCCAGGTTGCCGCCCGCCTTCACGTCCTGCCCGTTGACCTTGGCCGAGAGCGTGAGCGCGCCCTTCGCATCCAGCGAAATCTTGTCCACCACCACGGTCGTCGCCCCGGCGCCCGCGCCGTAAGTCACTGTGGTGCTGCCCAGGGCCAGGTTGGTGATGCCCAACTGCCCGATGGGGCCCTTCGCTTCCACCGCCACCTTGTCGATCTTGGCATCCAAAGCGAGCTTCGGGCCCTTGGCCACGGCCGTCGCCGTGTCGAGCGTCAGAGCCGTGACGTTGAGCGCCTTCAGCGCCACCATCGGATCCACGGTCTTGCCGGAAACCGCCCGGGCCACGCCCGTCATGCCCAGCGCGGCAACGGTGCCCTCATAGGTCGTCGCGCCGTCCTTGAAAGAACCCTTGGCGTTCGCGGCGGTCAGCTTGGTGAAGTTGAAGTCGGTGATCGCCCCCGTCGCCGCCAGGTCGAACTTGGCCACGCTGCCTTGGGCGGCGGTCGCACCTTGGGTGTAAGACACCTGGGCATCGGCGACGGTGATGGATGGGATGTGCAGCTCGGTGATGTCGCCCTCGATGGCAACCTCGGCCGATTTGGCGGCCACCGTGCTGACGGCCTTGGTCTTGCCGTCGCGGTAAGCAAGCTTCAGGCCCTCGACGGACACACCGCTGACGCTAATCGGGGTCGCGCTGCCCGATCCCGACGCGCCCGAAGCCGGGGTGCCGAACTCCCAATTCCCCTTCCCCTGCACATCGGTCTCCAAGACTGCGTCGGCGCCGACGACCGTCAGGCCGCTGATGTTGATCTTGCCGAACAGGAGGGGAATGAGCTGGGTATGGGCCTCGAGCCGCTGCAGGGTCAGCATGTCGGGGCGGCTGCCCCAAGGCGCGTTCTGAACCTTGACGTCCGAGACGACGATGGCCGGCGACAGGGACAGGCCCAGCTTGATGTCGCCGATGGTGACGTTACGCCCGGTCGCCGCCTTGGCCTGGTCCTGGATCACACCTTTATAGCTGCTGACGTCCACGGTCAGCAGGACGACGACCACCACGGCGATCAGGGCGACAACGATACCGGCGGCAATTTTGGCGATTTTCATGGCGTGCCTCTAAGGCGTCAGTGCGGGCGTGGTGAGGTCCCGAGCAGCGTGCAAAACATCCTCGAGCCGATCAACCAAACGATGGGCCCCGGCGGCCTTCAATTCGGCGGCAGGGTGGTTGCCCCAGGATACCCCGATGGCGCCGACCTGGGCGGCCAAAGCCATCTGAATATCGTAGGTGGTATCGCCAATCATGACCGCATTCCGGGGCTCAACTCCCGTCTCAGCTATAGCTTGTAAGATCATGCCAGGATGAGGT
>CANKHC010000210.1 GCA_947481595.1 Fidelibacterota bacterium | reverse complement strand
TGGCGCTGTGTGGTGCAGGACTTGTGTCCCTTTACGCCGAAGACCCCGGCACCCGAAAGCGCCGAAGCTGAGAAGCTGAAAGCGAAGAAAGCCGCCTTGAAAAAGAAAAACGCGCCGCGCGCTAAACCAAAAAAGTCCGGCCCAGCAGCAAAGCGAAAGCGCTGAGCCCGAAAGCTGTGCGCACCGCATGCAGGCGGCCCCAGCGGCGCAGCAAGGTCTGCGCTTCGCCTTCGCTGAGCAGTTCGTCCTTGTCCATCAGCCGATGGTTGGTTTTCAGGATCGCCAGCAGCGTATACGGAATCAGCGAGAGCAGCAGCGCGCCGGCAACTACCCACTGCGATTGACCATTGGCGATGCCCACCGCGAGAGCGCCAAGACCGCCGAGGAAGGCGAGACCAGCCTGCATCACCGCGCCGCGGCGATAGCTGGGCCGGAATTCAGCGACGGCGTGGTGCGCGGGGAGCGAGAGGCGCGCGGGATGCTCCACTGCGCTGACGTAAACCGCCGCGCCGGCAAAAAGACCGGCTGCACCAAGGGTGAAGTATTCAAGAAATGGTTGCATGACCGCGGGCTCCTTTCGGAGCTGAACGGGCCGGCGACGCCGAAGGTTGCGAGGAAGCCCGCCCTTAGCCGTCGATCGATTCGATCGCGCCTAACAGCTTGCCGCCATTGCCCACCGCGATGGTCTTATAGGCGACGCTGCCTTTGACCACGCCGCTGGCGGCGATCTCGAGATGGCCGTTGACCTTGAGGTCGCCTTCGAAGGTGCCGGCGATCACAGCACCCTCGACCACCGCGCTGCCTTTGAAGGTGCCGTTGGCGGTGAGTTCGATGAACTTGACGTCGGAGATCTTGGCTTCGACCTTGCCTTCGACCACCAGGCGTTCGCAGCCGGCGATCTCGCCCGACATGCGGATCTGTTTGCCGATCACCAGGCGCTTGCCATCCATGTCGGGGTCGAGCCCGCGCGCGGCGGCAAGGTTGGGGATGTCGACGATCCGCTTGGCGGCCGGCTGTGTGAAGGCTGCCATGCGGTCTTGTGAACTGAACTTGTCGGACATCTCGTTTCCCCCAGCTTGCGGTTTGCCAAAGAACGGATTGGTCTTGGCGACGGGACGCGCCCCGAACGGCTTGGCGGGCGGCCGCACGACGCTGGCGCGCCAGCCCTGAGCGACGGCAATGCGCGGCGACTCACCCGCGGGCGTCTCGCTGCCGGTATTGCCAGCGCTCTCGGTTTTCTCAGCTTCCACGGGACCCACCCTTTTCTCCGCCGCAATATTAAGGCCTTTCAGACTATCCGGACGGGGTTAATTTTTGGAATATGGGGCCGGTTTTCGGCTATACAGCGCGATATCACACCCGCGGGGGACTTGGGATTCATGGCTGAGGCACGGTTCGACGTTTTGGGCATCGGGTCGGCGATTGTCGACATCATCGCGCGCGCCGACGAAGGCACGCTTGCCGACCTCGGCCTGATCAAAGGCACCATGGCCCTGACCGACGCCGCCAAAGCCAAGGCGATTTACGACCGTATGGGCAGCGCCATCGAGGTTTCGGGCGGCTCGGCCGCCAACACCATGGCGGGCATCGCCTCCCTCGGGGGGTCGCCCTGCTTCATCGGCAAGGTCGGTCCCGACAAGCTCGGTGAGATTTTCGCCCACGAGATCAAGGCGGTGGGCGTGGAGTTCCATGGCGGTGAAGCGCGTCCTACCCAAAGGCCAACAGCGACCTGCCTGATTCTTGTCACGCCCGATGGCCAGCGCACCATGAACACCTTCTTAGGGGCGTGCACGGAACTCGGTCCCACAGATATCGACCCGGAATTATTGAAGGCGGCCCAGGTGACCTACATCGAGGGCTATCAGTGGGATACCCCCGCGGCCAAAGAGGCAATCCGGAAATCCTGCCACACCGTGAAGAGTGCCGGACGCCAAGTGGCCCTTACGCTCTCCGATCCCTTTGTCGCCGACCGCCACCGTGCCGAGTTGCTCGGTCTGGTCCGTGACGACGTCGACATCCTGTTCGCCAACCAGGATGAGATCTTCACGCTGTATCAGGTGTCCGATCTCGACGCGGCCGCCGCGCGCCTGCGCGAGGCGAAGGTACTGGCGATCGTGACCCGCAGTGCCGAGGGGGCGATGGTCTTCGACGGTAAGACCACGCTCACGGTCCCGGCCGCTCCGGTCGCGAAGGTCGTTGATACCACCGGGGCAGGCGACCTTTTCGCCGCCGGGTTCCTCTACGGCTACACCCACGGCCGCGATCTCGCCCATTGCGCCCGCATCGGCGCCATGGCGGCGGCAGAGGTGATTGGCCACATGGGCGCCCGGCCCGAAGTACCGCTGCGCGACCTAATGGCGAAAAACGGGCTTTAAGCCCTTCAAAACGCCGATTTTCCAAGAGATTGCGCGGATTTCACGCCCGTCCACCTTGAACCGGCGGGGCCTTTCAGTATATAGAGCGCCCCAAGGAAGGGAGCCGGGCCGCGAAAGTGCGTCCGGCTTTTGCTTATAAGACCCCTCTACCTCATTGGGTCCTATAAGCCCTTGGCCTCCCCGGGAGAGGGGCCCGCCAGCGTGCGGCGGACGCGCGCAAGACTTTGGAAGAACACAATAATCAGAAGGTTGGGCCAACCGCCCAAGTCGTTGCGTCTATGGAACTGCGGAATATCGCCATCATCGCCCACGTCGACCACGGCAAGACCACGCTCGTCGATGCATTCCTGAAGCAATCGGGCGCGGTGCGCGCCAACGCGCGCATGGACGAATGCGCCATGGACTCGAACGACCAGGAGCGCGAACGCGGCATCACCATTCTCGCCAAGTGCACGGCGGTCGAGTGGGGCGGTTTCAAGATCAACATCGTCGACACCCCCGGCCACGCCGATTTCGGCGGTGAGGTCGAGCGCATCCTCTCCATGGTCGACGGCGTGTGTCTGCTGGTCGACGCCTCGGAAGGCCCCCTGCCGCAAACCAAATTCGTGCTGTCAAAGGCCCTTGGGTTGGGCCTGCGCCCGATCGTCATCGTCAACAAGATCGACCGCCACGACGCCCGCCCCGATGAAGTGCATACGGAAATTTTCGATCTGTTCGCCAACCTCGGCGCCACCGATGAACAGCTCGACTTCCCGACGCTGTTCGCCGTCGGCCGCGAAGGCTGGGCCGTGCGCAACCTCGAAGGCGAAGAGCGTAAAGACCTGACGCCGCTGTTTGAAACCATCGTCAAGCATGTGCCCGCACCCAAGCGCAATCTCGAAGCGCCGTTCACCATGCTGGCCACGACGCTCGAATTCGACAACTTCCTCGGCCGCATTCTGACGGGCCGTATCGAAACCGGCATCGCCAAGGTCAACATGCCGCTCAAGGTTCT
>CANKHC010000209.1 GCA_947481595.1 Fidelibacterota bacterium | reverse complement strand
ACGGGGCCTTCAGCCTTGAGCACGTCCTGTTCGAAGGATTGGTCCGAAACGTGTTTCATTGGGGGATTGTCCTTAAAGGGGTTCGATCGATGGCGTGAATCTAGGGAGGGGGTCCGGGGGCGTCAAGCAGCGGAGAAAATGGCTCTAAAGCGGGGGTTTTTCGCAGAACAATCTGCTTTCACAAGGGCGTGAAGCATCAACGGGATACACAGCCCCCACGTTGCACCCGTCACCAAACTTTAGCTGCGCCAACTCAGCGTCACCGGGGCGATGGGATTTTGGGGCGCGCGGCCTTCAGCCTGGGCGGCTAGTGCCTCGCGCTTCAGGCGGTAATACCAGCGCGTCTGGGTATCGGCGTCTTGGACGAGCATGGTCTGCGGGTTGAACGCCAAGCCCTCGACCATCGACATCACGGCGCGGCGGTCCTGATCCAGGAAGCCCGCGGTGAGGCGGCGCACGACAGGCTTGAGGAGGGACAGCATCGGCACGTCCCAGTACATCACGTGATGCACTTCCGTCCTGTCGGCGGTGATGGGCGTGCAGGCGGTCAGGCCGACATAGTTATAACGCGGCGTGCGCGCGTGTTCGATGCGCACCGACGGCAAGCGGTAGCTGATCTCGGTCTCGGGCGCGCCGCCGAGAAAAATCCGGTAAGCGCGCGAATTGCTGGATGCTGTGTGGCGGTCCATGCGCCAGCCCAGGCCCTCATTTTCCGGCAGCGGCGAGAAGGCCTTGTGCTTCTCGTGGATACTCGCCTCATTGCGCCACAGCGACGACTTATGCACAAAGGCGCCGTGGGCGGGGTCCATCAATCCAATAACCGCCAGGTCGATGTTGCAATCGAAGATCATCGAGACGTGCATCTGCTGCTGGTCGCCCAGTACAGGCACTGAAGGAACCGGTGGCAACGTTGCCCGCTTCGCGCCCATATAAATCCAGATATTTCCCTGATGCTCGGTGGCGGGGAAAACATCCGCGCGGATGTCGCCGGGTTGCGGACGTTGTGCCCCGGTCTGCGACGGCATGGCGGTGCAGCGGCCATCGGTTGCAAATCTCCAGCCGTGATAGGGACACTCCACCTCACGGCCGTCGAACTTGCCTTTAGAAAGCAATGTGCCGCGGTGCGGACAGGTGTCGCGCAGGGCGAAGACTTTTCCCGATGCGTCGCGGCCGACGAGCACCGGCTCGCCCAGCAGCGTTTTGTGAAGCGTACGCGCGCGCGCAAGCCCCGACGCCGGCAAGGCGTAGTACCACGCCTCGCGCAGCATCAAACCGCCGACGCCGAGACGATAATCCGGAGTTGAATCGGAACGCGTGTCGTCCATGGGCTGATCTTACAGGATGCGTGTCAGGGCCGCATCCATCATCCCGGCATCGAGTTCCATGGTGAACGGCCCGTCGGTCCACAGCAGCACGCAGCGCACGGCATGGGCGGGGTAGATCGCCTGCAGCGCGGCGCGGTAGGTGGCCATCTGGAGGACATAGGCGGCATCGACGCCGGCCTGCTCGCGCGGCGGCGGGCGGTTGGTCTTGTAGTCGACGATCCAGACTTCGCTGGAGGTGATGGCGATACGGTCGATCTGGGCGGCGATGACGTGTTTGCCGACAAGGCCCGAGAGGGCCACCTCGGCGCGGCTGCCGGGGGCGAACAGCGGCGCGAAAGCCGGCGTGTCCAGCACAGCCAGCGTCTCCGTGACGATGAGTTCTTGCGCGGCCGTGTCGAGCCCCCAAGCGGGACGTTTGACAAAAGCCTCGGCGGCGGCACGGCGGCGCCCGGCGCGCGGTGAACGCGCGCCTTCTATTTGATCGCGGCCTTCCGCCGCGGCCGGCAGTTCGGGCAGCGACTGCAGCAGGCGGTGGATGATGAGGCCGCGCTGGTAGCGCACCCGCCCGTCGTCCTTGAGCGGCGAAACCGGCGCTTGCTCGGCGCCCTTTTCACCCAACAAACGTGAGGGTGCCAGCGGCCGCGACGGCGATTCTTCCGCCGGCGCGGGCTGGCGTGCCCAGGCGGGCAGAGGTTCTGCCGCAGCCGCGTGTGCGTCTGCCGGGCGCGCTTCCGCCGCACCGGTCTGCGGCGACGCCAGACGCAGGATCTCGCCGTCGGTTTGCGTGCGCGGCAGTGAGGCGAGGCTGCCCCGGATCAGGCCGTACCACGTCTCCTCGATCCCGCTCGCACGCTTGCCTTGCCAGCCGCAGACGTAGAGCCGGTCGCGGGCGCGTGTCATGGCCACGTAAAGCAGGCGGTGATATTCGGCGCGCTGGGCCTCCTTGGCCCCCTCGCGCAGGGCCGTGGTGACGGCATCGAGTTCGCCCGCGCGATTGCACCAGAGCAGCAGCGGTGTTGCGTCGCGTGTCCAGAGAATCGCGTCGCGCAGTACGGGCACCTGCGCGGTGTCGGGCAGGATGACGATGGGCGCTTCCAGGCCCTTGGCCCCGTGCACGGTGATGATGCGCACCGCATCGGCCCCCTGCTCGAGGTCTCGCTTGATCTCGATCTCGCCGGCCGCCAGCCAGTGGAGAAATCCTTGCAGGCTCGGCGGATGGGATTTTTCGTAAGCCAGCGCCAAATTCATGAATTCGTCGATGGGGTCGTCAGCTTCGAGGCCGAGGCGCGCCAGCAATTTACTGCGGCCGTCGAGAGCTACGAGCACATGGCCATATAGCTCGGCGGGCGTGAGGTAATCGGTACGCGCGCGCAAGCCTTCAAGAAAAGCATGCGCGGTGGCGAAAGCATTCGACCCGCCTGCGTGGGTCGCGAGCACATCCCAAATGGATTTTTCGCCGCGATTGTAGGCCAGTGTGAAGAGCTCTTCCTCATTCAGGCCGATCAACGGGCTCTTGAGGAGCGTGGCCAGCGTCAGGTCGTCTTCGGGCAGCAGCAGGAACTGGCCCAGCGCCATCAGATCCATGATGGCGATCTGCTCGGTGAGCACCATGCGGTCCACACCCGCGACCGCGACCTGGAGGTTCTTGAGTTGGCGCACCAACTCGTCGACAAAGCCCGTGCGCCGGCGCACCAGCACCATGATGTCGCCGGCGCGGATGGGGCGATCCTCTGACTCCAGCGTCGTTCCGATCAGCGTGTGGATGCGGCGCGCGACCTGTGCGGCCAACCGGTTCTGTGGCGAGTCACCCTTCTTACGCTCCACCGGCGGTTTCCAGCCGGGCTCGTCGTCGCCGGGCGCTGGCACCACCAGCGGCCAGACCTCAACCAGGCCGGCCGAGGATCCTCGCGCCGCTTCGTGCGCGATGCCTTCGGCTGGCGGGGCCACCCCAAAGCGCGCCGGACTCGCCGGCGCGAAGACCGCGTTGACGGCTTCAATCACTGCAGGCGTCGAGCGGAAGGAGACGTTCATGGTGACGTCCTTCCAGGCCTTTTGCGCGGAATCGGCGAGGTCGCGCAGGGCGGTGTG
>CANKHC010000208.1 GCA_947481595.1 Fidelibacterota bacterium | reverse complement strand
TTCAATGTTCAGCTTGGCCTTCAACTCGCCGTCGGCCAGGAGGCGCATGCCGTCGTGGGCATGGCGCACGACGCCGGCTTCCACCAGCACCGCGATGGTCACGACGTTCTTCGCATCGATGCGGCCGGCGTCGATGGCGGCCTGGAGGCGGCCGATGTTGACGGGCACGTACTTCTTGCGGCCGATGGAGGTGAACCCGCGCTTGGGCAGGCGGCGGAACAGCGGCATCTGACCGCCTTCGAAGCCCTTGATGGCCACGCCGGTGCGCGCCTTCTGACCCTTTACGCCGCGGCCCGAGGTCTTGCCGAGGCCCGAACCGATACCACGGCCCAATTCCTTGCGGCGGTGGGTCGAGCCCGGACGGTTGTGAATTTCATTCAGTTTCATTGTCTTATTCCTTTACGCGGCAGACCTTCAGCCCGGTTTCAGCGCCGCGCCCCGCGAAGGACACAGCGTTGAGATAGGGAGTGAATCAGCCCCCGTCTACTCCTGCGAATCCACCTTCACGAGGTGTTTCACCTTATTGATCATGCCGCGCACCGCCGGGGTGTCTTCCAGGGTGTTCGAACGACGGATCTTGTTCAGGCCCAGGCCGATCAGCGTCTGGCGCTGGTCGCCCTTGCGGCCGGCGGCGCTGTGGATCTGGGTCAGTGACACGGTGCCCTTTTTGGCGTTGGCCATGTCTTAGGCCTCCTTAGCTGGCGCGGCGCCGGGTTCTTCACGGCGGCCGACGATATCACCCACCTTTTTGCCACGCTTGGCAGCGACGGCGCGGGGGCTGGTCATGGACTGGAGGGCAGCGAACGTGGCTTTCACCATGTTGTGCGGATTGTTGCTGCCGACGCTTTTGGCAACGATGTCCTGGATGCCCATGGTCTCGAACACGGCGCGCATCGGGCCGCCGGCGATGATGCCGGTACCGGCCGGAGCCGAGCGCAGAATGACTTTGCCGGCGCCGAAGCGGCCGTACAAATCATGATGCAGCGTACGACCTTCGCGCAGCGGAATGCGGATCATGTTGCGCTTGGCGGCATCGGTGGCCTTGCGGATGGCTTCCGGCACTTCACGCGCCTTGCCCGAACCGTAGCCGACGCGGCCTTTGGTATCGCCGACCAGCACGAGTGCTGCGAATGCAAAACGACGGCCACCCTTGACGACCTTGGCGACGCGGTTGATGTGCACGAGCTTGTCGACGAATTCATCGTCACGCTCGCCGCCGCGTCCGCCTTCGCGTCCGCCGCCTTCGCGTTCGCCACGACGACCGCGTCCGCCGCTGCGCTCGCCGCCTTCACCGCCGCGACCGCGGCCGGGGCCGCGCTCAGAGGTTCCTGTGGGTGTCCGTGCCATAAATCTCTTCCCTTGCTTCCGGCTTTAGAACGACAAGCCGGCTTCACGCGCGGCATCCGCCAGCGCCTTGATACGTCCGTGATACAGATACGCACCGCGGTCGAAGACCACTTCCTTCACGCCCGCCTTGCTGGCGCGTTCGGCGATCAACTTGCCGACTGCCGCGGCGCCGTCCTTGGTGTTGCCTTTGCTCTTGCCCTTCAAGCCTTCGTCGATGCTCGACGCGGCGGCGAGAGTCTTGCCGTCGGCATCGGCGATGATCTGGGCATAGATGTGCCGGCCCGAACGGAAGACCGAGAGGCGCGGACGGCCGTGGGCCGCGGCTTTGACCGAGAAACGCGTGCGGTTTCTGCGGCGAATAGTGCTTTTTGTTCTGGTGGTCATGACTTGATCCCTTTGCCCGCGCCTTACTTCTTCTTGCCTTCTTTACGCAGGATATGTTCGTCGGAGTAGCGGATCCCCTTGCCCTTGTAGGGTTCAGGCTGCTTGTAGGCGCGGATTTCGGCGGCGACCTGACCGACCTTTTGGCGGTCGGCGCCGGAGATTTCGATCTGCACCGGAGCCGGCGTCTTCACTTCGATGCCTTCCGGCACGTTGTAGACGACGTCATGCGAGAAGCCGAGCGAGAGGTTCAGCTTCTTGCCCTGGGCCTGCGCCTTGTAGCCGACGCCGGTCATGTCGAGGACCTTTTTGTAGCCCTGGCTGACACCCTTCACCATGTTGTTGATGGTGGCGCGTGTCGTGCCCCACTGGGCGCGGGCGCGCTTGGTCTCGTTCTTGGCCTTCACGGTGATCTTGCCGTCGGCAACCGTGGTCTCAACGTCTTCCGTGGTCACGAGCTTGAGCTCGCCGAGCTTGCCCTTTACCGACAGAATCTTGCCCGCCATCGTGACGGTGACTCCCTGCGGTACGGCGACCGGATATTTACCAACGCGTGACATGTTTTGTTCCTTCAGAGCTCTCTTAGAACATCTCTATCTTTAGAAAACTTGGCAGAGGACTTCGCCGCCGACGTTCGCCTGGCGGGCTTCCTGATCGGACATCAACCCGCGCGGTGTCGACAGGATCGAAATCCCTAAGCCGTTGTAGACCTTCTGCAGGTCCTTGATCTTCGCGTAAACGCGGCGGCCGGGCTTGGAGACGCGCTCGATCTTGTTGATGACCGGCGTGCCCTCGTTGTACTTGAGGTCGACGCGGATCTCATCGATGCCTTCGCGCAACGTCGTGCGCTCGAAGCCGCGGATGTAACCTTCGCGCTCCAGCACACGCAGCAAATTCTCGCGCAGGCCGGAAGCCGGGGTGGTGATGGTGGCTTTGCCGGCCCGCTGTCCATTACGGATGCGGGTCAACAGATCGCTCACGGGATCGGACATTGACACTGGATCTTCTCCTTACCAGCTCGACTTAACCATGCCGGGGATCATGCCTTTGGAGGCGTATTCCCGGAGTTTGTTACGAGCCATCTTGAACTTGCGATATGTGGCGCGCGGGCGCCCGGTCAGCTCACAGCGATTGCGGATCCGCACCTTCGACGAGTTGCGCGGCATCTGCGCCAACTTCGCGACGGCGACGAAACGGTCTTCGTCATTCGTTTCGCGGTCCATGATGATCGCCTTCAACTTCGCGCGCTTGCCGGCAGCCGACTTGGTCATGCGGCGGCGCTTGATGTTGCGCTGAACGGTGCTTGTCTTCGCCATTGGAGTTCCCTGCTCTTATTTCTGGAACGGCACTTGGAAAGCTTCGAGAAGCGCACGCGCTTCATCGTCGGTCTTGGCCGTCGTGCAGATCGTGATGTTCATGCCGCGAACCTTGTCGATCTTGTCGTAATCGATTTCGGGGAACACCATCTGTTCCTTCAGGCCCATGTTGTAGTTGCCCGCGCCGTCGAAGCTCTTCGGGTTGACGCCGCGGAAGTCGCGGATGCGCGGCATGGCGATGTTCACCAGGCGGTCCAAGAACTCGTACATGCGCGTCGAACGCAGAGTGACCGAACAGCCGACCATCTGGTTTTCGCGCAGCTTGAAGTTCGCGATCGCCTTGCGGCTCTTGGTGATCACCGGCTTCTGACCGGCGATGGCG
>CANKHC010000207.1 GCA_947481595.1 Fidelibacterota bacterium | reverse complement strand
TGGTGCGCAATCATTCCGTGGGCATCCTCCGCGAGATGGGCCACACCGTTTTTGAGGCCGCCAACGGACTCATCGCGCTGGATGTGCTGCACGCCAATCCTGGCATCGATGTCCTGTTCACCGACATCGGCCTCGCCGGCGGCATGAGCGGCCCGGACCTCGGGCGCAAAGCCGCCGCCTTACGCCCCGCGCTGAAGATTCTCTACACCACCGGCTACGATCCGACGCGCATCGCCAAAGAGGAGTTGGCCGAGAACGCCGACATCATCGTCAAGCCCTTCACCTATGACGCGCTGGCGCGGAAACTTGAGGGCTTGCTGAGCGACGTCATTCACTCCGGCACCATCCTCATGGTCGAAGACGAGCCAATGATCCGCATGGATACCGCCATGTCGCTGCGCGATATGGGATACGAGGTCGTCGAGGCCGGCACGCTCGCCGACGGCCTCAAGGAAATCCGCGAACACGGCGGCGATTTCGGCGCGGTCGTCGTCGACATCGGCTTACCGGACGGCCGCGGCGACGACGTGGTGACGTCCTTGCGCATACGTCACAAGCGCACGCCGGTGATCATCACCACCGGATATGCAGACCCTGCCCTGCACGCCAAATTCGACAAGGACGACTGCACCAAGTTTTTGTCGAAGCCCTACTTCCCCGACGAAGTCGCCGACGCCCTGCGCGGCATGGGAATCTCGAAGTAGCTTTATTCCCTCCCCTGCAAGGGGAGGCTTTCCGTTACCCCGGCCCCCACAAAGTTACAAATTTTTCCGTCTGAAGAGGGAGGGGGCGAGCCCGCCGTCGGCATCTTCGCTTGAGAGATAGAGGCGAGCGGATGATGGACTCCGAACCTTTAATTCCTGACCGCACCTGCGGCGAATGCACGGTCTGTTGCGTCGTCCTCGCAATAGATCACGAGGAAATTCAAAAGGATGCTGGCATCCGTTGCCCGCACGCCAACAAGTGCTGCCGCATTTATGCGCGCCGTCCGACGCCGTGCCGGGAATTTGTCTGCGCCTGGCGCGCCATCCCCGGGCTGGATGACGACTGGCGGCCAGACCGCTCCGGCGTATTGCTGTACCCCGACTCATGCGAGGTGGGCGGCAAAACGGTGCCGGCACTCACCATCCACCTGTTGCACGACCCCGAGACAACCTTGGCGAACCCAAGCCTCTTGGCCTTCGTCGCCCACCAGGTGCGCGAGGACAGAAGGCTGTATCTGGGCAGGCTCGGCTATCCCGGCTTCCGCCACCTCCGTGCTCAGCTCAACAGCCCGCAAATGCTTGCCGCCGCCCACCGCGGAACGGCCGAGGTGCGCGCCATCCTCGAGCAGGCCTGGACGTTTCTGAGCAATCAGCCTCATCCCCAGCACACACTGTCCCACCGCGGGAACCATGTGCGATCGGCGGACGAGGTGCGCACCTCGCCTAGCGATGGGATATCCGCGGGGTAACCGCTAATTCCTGCCCACGAATTTCTTGAATTGCGCAATCGGCTCGGGCCCTTGGCCGTGAACGCCGATGATCGTGGCCACGTCGAGTTTCAGCCTCTGAATGTTGTCATACAGCACGACCGCATTCTTCGGCGCGGGACCTCCTGCGGCAGCACCCGGACTATAGCTATCCGCTTCCACCAGCGCCTTGATGGCGGGCAGGTAAACAACCAGCAGCTCATCGCTGTGCTCATCGCCCACCGTATTGTAGATCTCGATGGTTTGTTTGCCGTCGGTGATCACGTGTTTATCCGTGACCGATTGCAGGCTCGGCTTTTTCCGGGCCGTGGACTGCGCGTCTGGCACCAGTGTGGCCGGCGCCGCGAAGGCAGCCTCCCAGTAGCGCGCGTTGGAAACGTGCGAAACCACGGTCGCCCCTTCGGCCACGTACGTCCGCAGGCCACCGGAATGGTCAAAGTGATGGTGCGTGCTGATGACGTACTTAATCGGCTTACCCGGAACCAGTTTCTTCGCCTCGGCGATGACCGCCAGCGAGCGCGCTTCGAACTGCGGCGCTTCAATCACCGCGATATAGTCGTTGAAGGCCACCACCACACTGTGGTGCGAGCCGCCGCCTACAAACCAGATCCCGTCGCCGATCTTTGTACTTTCAACCCGCACCGCGGGCATGGTCGCGGCCTGGACATTGTCGGGCACGGCGATATTGATCGGCGCATTGGGCTGGGCTTTGGTCACGCTCAGATCGTTGACCGTAAAACCGCCGCCCGTCTGCTGAATGCGGGTCGGAATTTTGACCCCGCCGAAGTCCTTATAATCGGAATACGTAAACGCATAGGGCATGTCGCCGAGAACAGGATTGGGAAACAGGGTTTCCACACGTGTGACCAAGCCCTGCGCATCGATGGTCCCCGTCAGCGTGAATTTATTCAGCGCTTGAAACGTGACAAGGCTACTCCCGTTGGGCCCTGCTTTCACCGTCGCGCTGGGCGACGCGGACGCCGCGCGCAGAAATCCGTGGGGCGTCATCCAGATTTGCAGCTGCCTTTCTTCGGCCGCCGCGAGCTGCGGATTAGCGCCTGCCGGCGCGAGGCTCCAGGCCTTCACGTCGTTGACATGCGCGTTCTGACGCTGCCCGCCAAACACCGGGTTTTTGAAGTTGAGTTCCTGGGTGGCCGCCTTCTGGTCATAGTTGATCGCCAGCCGGAAGCTCTCGAGATCGCGCCGCGGCCATTCTTTGCCGGCCGTCAGAGCCTGACCGAAGAACGCGTTCATGCCTGTCCCGGTGAGTTCAATCGTCGCAGGATTGCCCATGGCCATTTGCGCGCGTTGGACGATCGATTTCGCATCCTGGGCCTGCGCCATCCCAGCGGCCAACAGAAAGGCTGCGCCTAAAACGAGGTACCGTACCTTCATGTGACTCTCCCATTTGAATGAAGCTCGCCCATCTCACCGCGAAACTTGCTGATCGGTCGTTGTTTCGAGCCATCAAACGCTCCAGGCCCACCTCCCAAGACTATCATCACGAGAGCGGCCCGGAATTCACGGATGGGTGATCGAATAATTCGAATAATTCGTACCAGGTACAATTATCTCCGGTTCTGAACGACGGCTTCTGACCACTTCAAGCGGTAAAGCACATGCGGTCGTAACGGGTGGCCCCCGGCAGTCCGGGATGTTCAAAATCGTCGTTCGCATCGTGTGACATTCCGAGGCGAGCCATGACCCGGCGTGATCGTAGATTGAAGCAGGTGGTAAACGAGACGATCTCCGGCAGGTCGAGCCCCGCGAAGCCGTAATGGACCGCCGCCATCGCGGCCTCCGTTGCATATCCTCGCCCCCAATATTCCCGGCCCAGGCGCCAGCCAATTTCAACGCACGGCGTGAAGTGCTCTTCAAACTGAGGAGCCGACAAGCCAACGAAACCAATAAAGGGCGCGCCGCCTGAAATTTCAACGGCCCACAATCCCCACCCGCGCAT
>CANKHC010000206.1 GCA_947481595.1 Fidelibacterota bacterium | reverse complement strand
GGGCGTTGACCACAGTGGCGGAGAAATCCGGACTGAAGTTTGTCGCCCCGCCGGTGGCGCTGTGCACCGACAACGCGATCATGATCGCTTGGGCGGGTGTTGAACGCCTGAAGCTCGGACTCACGGATGGGTTGGATGTGAAGGCGCGCCCGCGCTGGCCGCTTGATCCCGACGCGCCGAAAGCCACTGGCGCGGGTGTGAAAGCCTAGGAGCATCTTGGAAGAAGATGCGACCGATAAAAGAATCTAAACCTTATAGTAAGCGCGGAACCAGTCGACGGTGCGCGCCAGGCCTTCCTCCAGCGAAATCTTCGCCTCATAGCCGACAGCGCGCGCGAGTGCGCTGACGTCGCACCATGTGCCTTCCACGTCGCCCGGCTGAATCGGCATGAAGTTCAGCGTGGCTTTTTTGCCGATGTGTTTCTCGAGCGTGCGGATGAAATCCATCAGATCCACGGGCGCGCCGCGGCCGATGTTGAAGATGCGGAAGGGTGCGACACCGCTGCCGTCGGGCGACGGCGCGTTTGGGTCCCACGCCTCGTCCACCCGGGCGATGTGGTCCATCACCCGCGTAACACCTTCGACGATATCGTCGATGTAGGTGAAGTCGCGCATCATCTTGCCGTCGTTGTAGACGTCAATGGGATCACCCGCGAAAATCCGCGCGGTGAATTTCTGCGGGGCCATGTCGGGCCGGCCCCATGGACCGTAGACGGTAAAAAAGCGCAAGCCCGACACAGGGATCCCAAAGATGTGCGCATAGGAATGCGCCAGCAGCTCGTTGGCGCGCTTGGTGGCGGCGTAGAGGCTCACGGGATGGCCGACGCCATCAGCCTCGGAGAACGGCATCTTCTTGTTGGCGCCGTAGACCGAACTGGTCGAGGCGAACACCAAGTGCGGCACATCCACGGCGCGGGCCGCTTCCAAAATGGTCATGAAGCCGGTCAGGTTGGAATCGATATAGGCTTGTGGGTTATCGATGCCGTAGCGTACGCCGGGCTGGGCGGCGAGGTGCACGATCCGTGTCGGGCGGATGCGCTCGGCGAGGCTCAGCACGGCCTCCTTATCCACCAGGTCGAGGCGGTGGCCGGTGAAGCCCTTGCGGGCCTCGAGCCGCGCCCAGCGTGCCTCCTTCAGCTTCACGTCGTAATAAGGTGTGAAATTGTCCAGCCCATGCACCTCGGCCCCCGCCGCCAGCAGGCGTTCGGTGACGTGGCTGCCGACGAAGCCGGCCGCTCCGGTGAGGAGAATGGTCATGGGTGTTGGTCTAGAGCATTTTCCCGTGAAGTGGAAACCGGTTCGCGGCCGAAAATGCGTCCTTAAAAGGTTTGATTTTGTCAGTCAGTGCAACGGCCTTGGCCCGATCCTGTTCCGACACTAGAGTGTTTCGCAATGGAAGAGGGATCCAACATACAACGTGTCAGCGTCATTGGCGGCGGCGCCTGGGGCACCGCCCTGGCCGTGGTGGCGCGCCGGGCCGGGCGTGACGTGACACTTTGGGCCCTGGAGCCCGAAGTGGTCGCGGCCGTCAATGGCCAACACCGCAATCCCTTGTATCTGCCTGACGTGACCCTCGACCCCGCCATCACTGCCACCGGCGACATGACGGCTGCGGCGGCTTCCGCCGACCTTCTGCTCCTGGTCCCGCCCGCCCAGCACTTGCGCCAGGTTTGCCGCACCTTGGCCTCACATATAAAGCCGAACACGCCGGTGGTGATCTGCGCCAAGGGCATTGAGCGCGGCACGTCTGCCCTGATGACCGACGTGGTCGCCGAGATCCTGCCCCAGGCGGCGATGATGGTGCTGTCGGGCCCCACCTTCGCCGGCGAAGTGGCGCGCGGCCTGCCCACAGCCATCACCCTCGGTACGGCGAATCCCGAACTGGGGCGCACTGTGGCCGCCGCCATCTCCTCGCCCACCTTCCGGCCTTACCTTTCCGACGATGTTGTCGGGGCCGAGGTCGGCGGCGCGGTCAAGAACGTGCTCGCCATCGGTTGCGGCATGGCCGAGGGCAAGGGCTTGGGCGCCAACGCCCGCGCGGCTTTGCTGACGCGCGGCTTGGCCGAGATCGTGCGCCTGGCGCTCGCCCGCGGCGGAAAGCCCGAAACCCTCATGGGTCTCTCGGGCCTGGGCGATTTGGTGCTCACCGCCACCTCGATCCAATCGCGCAACTATTCGTTGGGCGTGGCGTTGGGAAAGGGTCAAACCCTCGACGAAATCCTGGGTGCGCGCCGCTCCGTGACCGAGGGCGTAACCACCGCCGAAGCCGTCGTCACGCTGGCTGGCTTGCTCAAGGTCGACATGCCCATCTGTACCGCCATCAACCGTGTGCTCAATCATGGGGCGTCCATCGACGACATGCTGAAGGGCTTGCTCGAGCGTCCCCTGCGCGATGAAGTCGACGCCGCCGTCAAACGCAAATAAACTGCCGCGTCATGATTCGGAGCTTCCTGTGACCAAAACCGTGCGTCTTTATCCCGTGATCCTGTCGGGCGGAAGCGGCTCTCGTTTGTGGCCGCTTTCGCGCGAGGAGTTCCCCAAGCAGCTGCAGCCGCTGACGTCGGAGCGCAGCCTGCTGCAGGAAACCGCGCTGCGCTTAGGATCCACAGGCGAGAACTACGAGCTGCAGGCGCCGATCATCGTCTGCAACGACGCGCACCGTTTTGTCGTCGCCGAGCAGTTGCGCGCCGTGGGCATCGAGCCGAAGGCCATCATCATCGAACCGCAGGGGCGCAACACGGCGCCGGCGGCGTGTGTCGCCGCGCTGCTGCTGGAGAAAGATCCCGACGCGCTGATGCTGGTGATGCCGTCGGATCATCTGGTGCGCGACCCCGATGCTTTCCGCGCGGCCGTTGTCAAGGCTGTGCCGGTGGCTGTATCTGGGCATCTCGTCACCTTCGGCATATTGCCCACATCGCCCGCCACTGCTTACGGCTACATCAAACAGGGCGCAGCGGTTTCCGAGTCAGCCCATGCGGTCGCGCGCTTTGTCGAGAAACCCGACGCGGTCACGGCGGCCGGGTTCCTGCGCGACGGCGGCTACTTCTGGAACGGCGGCATCTTCATGTGGCCGGTATCGCTCTATCTCGAAGAGCTTGCCCAGAACGAGCCGCTGATCATTCCGGGCTGCCGCACGGCGCTGACCGAAGGTCAGAACGATCTGTTTTTCTTCCGCCTCGACGGCAACGCCTTCGCCAAGGTTCCGGCGCAGTCCATCGATTACGGCGTGATGGAACGCACGGAAAAAGCCGCCGTGGTGCCGGTGGACATGGGCTGGTCCGATGTCGGCTCGTGGAGCGCCTTGCATCAAGAAGCCGAGCATGATGCCGCCGGCAACACCACGCTGGGCGATGTGGTCGCGGTCGATACGCGCAACACCTATATCCGCACCGAAAAGCAGCTCACCGCCGTCATCGGCATCAAGGACGCCATCGTTGTGGTCACCGCCGACGCCG
>CANKHC010000205.1 GCA_947481595.1 Fidelibacterota bacterium | reverse complement strand
TGAACACATCGGGATGCGCCTTCTCGACTTCGTCGAACAAAATCACCTGGTAAGGCCGGCGACGCACGGCTTCGGTCAGCGCCCCGCCCTGGTCATAACCGACATAGCCCGGCGGCGCGCCGATCAGGCGCGAAACCGCGTGTTTCTCCATGTATTCGGACATGTCGATCCGCACCATCGCGGTCTCATCGTCGAACAGGAACGACGCCAAGGCTTTGGTGAGTTCGGTCTTACCGACACCCGTCGGCCCTAAAAACAGGAACGAGCCGATCGGGCGATGAGGATCGCCCAGCCCGGCCCGCGAACGCCGCACCGCATTGGCCACCGCCTCGATGGCTTCCTTCTGGCCGACCACACGCTTGCCAAGCGCTGCTTCCATTTGCAGCAATTTATCGCGCTCGCCTTCGAGCATTTTATCCACAGGAATACCGGTCCAGCGCGAGACCACGCCCGCAATGTGTTCCGGCGTGACTTCTTCGGTCACCATGCTGCTCACGCTGTGGCTTTCAGCGCTCTTCAGGCGGCGTTCGAGTTCGGGAATGACCTGATGCTGCAATTGCCCGGCGCGCTCATATTCGCTGCGGCGCAGACTTTGTTCGAGTTCCAGGCGCGCATGATCGAGCTCTTCTTTGACTTTGGTCGAACCTGCAAGCTTGGCCTTCTCCGCTTTCCACTGCGACGTGATATCGGCGGATTCGGCTTCGAGTTCTCGCAATTCAGTCTCAAGCGTGATCAATCGCTCCTTCGACGCCGCATCTTTTTCCTTCTTCAAGGCTTCGCGCTCGATCTTGAGCTGCACGATGCGCCGATCAAGCTCGTCCAGTTCCTCAGGCTTGGAATCCACCTCCATGCGCAAGCGACTCGCTGCTTCATCCATCAAATCGATGGCCTTGTCCGGCAGAAACCGATCGCTAATATAGCGGTTGGAGAGCGTCGCGGCGGACACCAGCGCACCGTCGGAGATGCGCACGCCGTGATGCAATTCGTACTTTTCCTTGATGCCGCGCAAAATCGAGATCGTGTCCTCGACCGATGGTTCATTCGCGAACACCGGCTGGAAACGCCGCGCCAGCGCCGCATCTTTTTCAACGTATTTGCGATACTCGTTGAGCGTCGTTGCGCCGATACAGTGCAATTCTCCGCGCGCCAAGGCCGGTTTTAAAAGATTAGAGGCATCCATCGAGCCTTGCGAAGCGCCGGCACCCACCAGCGTGTGCATCTCATCGATGAACATGATGACTTGCCCGGCGGCGGCGGTCACTTCGTTGAGAACGGCCTTCAGCCGCTCCTCGAATTCGCCGCGGTATTTGGCGCCCGCAATCAGCGCGCCGAGATCGAGCGACAAAAGGCGCTTGTCCTTCAAGCTTTCCGGCACGTCGCCGTTCACAATGCGCAGCGCCAGGCCTTCGACGATGGCGGTTTTACCGACACCTGGTTCCCCGATCAGCACAGGATTGTTCTTGGTACGGCGCGAGAGCACCTGAATCGAGCGGCGGATTTCCTCGTCGCGGCCGATCACAGGATCGAGTTTGCCTTCGCGCGCGGCTTCGGTGAGATCGCGCGTATATTTCTTGAGGGCTTCGTATTGATCTTCAGCGCCCGCACTGTCGGCGGTGCGGCCTTTGCGCAGGTCCTTGACGGCGGTATTCAAGCTGGCCGGCGTGACACCGGCATCTTTCAGGATGCGGCCCGTCGCGCCGCTTTTTGCCACCGCCAAAGCCAGCAACAGATATTCAGCGGTGACGAACGAATCACCCGCCTTCTGCGCGGCCTGCTGAGCTTGATCCAGAACCCGCGAGAGATCCTGCGCCATATAGGTCTGGCTGTTGGAGCCCTCGACCTTGGGCAGTTTTTTAAGTTCGTCTTGCGTGGCGTTCAGCGCCTTCGCGGCATCACCGCCGGCGGCGGTAATAAGCTGCGCCGCCATGCCTTCTTTATCGTCGAGCAACGCCTTCAGCAGATGCTCTTGCGTCACCTGCTGGTGCGTTTCGCGTATCGCGATGGTTTGCGCGGCCTGCAGAAAGCCTTTCGCCCGGTCGGTGAACTTTTCCAGATCCATAACCTATCCTTCGTCAAATGGGCTCCCAGCCCATACGTCGAAAGATATTGGGAGCCGGTTCGCGTCCCGCAAGAGTAGCCCGGAGTGAGATTCCGCGTCTTGAACTACCTATTCCGCTCCGGCATCGGCGATGGAACGCTCGCGCGGCGGTCCACGGCGGCGGCGTGGCGCACGGGGTTGTCCCGCATCACCCTCGCCAGCCTGCTCACCCGCCGGCTCAGGCGGAAGGGCCGGGGCAACGGCCAGAAGTCCGGGTGGTAGTCCAATGTCCGCTTCGGGCTGCGGCTCAGGCTGGACCTGCAGCTGCGGTTGAGCCTGGGGTTGCTGCTGTTGCGGCGCCGGTTGCGCTTGCGGTGAGGACTGGTTGTGTTCGCGGCGTGGCTGATGGCCACCTTGATTTTGCGGGGCCTGATTTTGGCCACCCTGGTTTCCGTTACCTTGGTTTCCGCCGCCTTGATTGCCGCCACCCTGGTTACCACCGTCTTGTTGATATCCCTGACGGTCGTAATTCTGGTTACCCCGGTTATCGTCGCGGTTGTCGCCGAAGTTATCGCCCTGGTTGTCGCCCTGGTTGTCGCCCTGGTAGGGACGCTGATTATTTTGCTGCCCGTTACCCTGACCATTGCCCTGGTTGGGTTGGCCGTTTTGCTGCTGCTGTTCAAAGCGCGCATTCAGAACGCGGTAATAGTGATCGGCATGCTGGAAATAGTTTTCCGCGAGAACCCGATCGCCGGCCGAGCTGGCATCGCGCGCCATGGCGAGGAACTTTTCCATCAGCTGCTGAGCATTGCCCCGCATGCGTCCGTTATTGTTTCCGTCGAAGCTCGGAACACGACCGCCGCCGCCACCGCCACCTGGGCGCGGTTTGCCGCCGCCGCCACCGCCGCCACCGCCGCCCTTGCGGCCGCGTTGACGATTTTTGTTCAGATTATTGTGCTTTTGATTCATCAAAACGCATGGACCTTCTGATCGATTCCTCACTTGTCCCCTGAGCGATACTTTCGCCCTTAACGGATGACGTGGCGAGGAAAGTGCCACGACAGCACGACTTGTTTTCGGGGATGCTCGTAAGCGGTACCAAACCGCTTCACTTCGGCGAACTCCACGGCGTTACTGGCTGGTGACCATGTCCCGTAACAGGACAACGCTTTAGGGCCGTTCGCTCTACACAGGGATCGTATTCAGCTTGGCGGGTTTTTCCAACTGTTTTTTAAGGCCAAACAGCCCCGCATGACAGAAACCACCCGAATCCTAGGCTATGGCCTCTAAACATCGCACGATCCCGGCCAAATCGCGGTACGCCGCGACAGGTTTCAGCCCGTGAGACTCCAGCAGCGCCGTGACGGCGGGGCCCGGCCCGGCACCGATTTCCAAGAATAACCGTCCACCGACCTTTAAATGCG
>CANKHC010000204.1 GCA_947481595.1 Fidelibacterota bacterium | reverse complement strand
TCATGTCTTCGTTGTGATAGAGGTCAAGCGACACCGCGAGCAGCGTCTCCAAACCACTGCCGCCGAAGGCCGCCTGCGGGAAGGGTAGGCGCTTGCTGTCGGAATCTTGCGGCGAATGATCACTGGCGATGGCATCGATCACGCCGCTCTTGAGGCCTTCGACAATGGCGCGGCGGTCTTCCTCGGCGCGTAAGGGCGGCGAGAGTTTGGCGAAGGTGCGGTAGTCGCCGACCGAGAGTTCATTCAGCGCGAAATAGAAGGGCGCGGTATCGCAGGTGACTTTAAGTCCGTCAGCCTTCGCTTTGGCAATGATCTCGACGCTGTCGGACGTTGAAATATGCGCGGCGTGATAGCGCCCGCCGGTCATGGCGACAAGGCGGATATCGCGCTCCAGCATGATGATTTCGGCTTCGCGCGGGATGCCGGAAAGTCCCATGCGCGTGGCGATCTCACCGGCATTCATGGTGCCCGTGGCGAGTGTCGGCTCCTCGGGATGCTGGACGATCATCAGCCCGAAGGTGGCGCAGTATTGCAGGGCGCGGCGCATGACCTGAGCGTCGGCAATGGCGCGTGTTGCGTCGGTGAAGGCGAGCGCGCCGGCTTCGGCCAGCAAGCCCATCTCGGCCAGTTCCTTACCCTGCAGACCCTTGGTGACGGCGCCGTAGCAGTAGACCTTGGTCATGGCGAGCAGGCGCGCGCGGCGCGCGACGAACTCCAGCGTGGGTTCATCGTCCATGATCGGATTGGTGTTGGGCAGGCAGACCATGGTGGTGACACCGCTGGCCACCGCCGCCATGCTGGCGCTCTCCAAGGTCTCTTTGTGCTCCTCGCCGGGCTCGCGCAGCTGCACGCGCATATCGACCAGGCCGGGGGAGATGCACATGCCCTGGCAGTCGACCACCTCTACGTCCGCAGGCAGCTTGCCATCGAACAGTTTTGCGCCGACGTCGACGATCTCTTCGCCGCTGGTCAGGACTTCGCCCGGCCCATCCATGCCGCTCGCGGGATCGAGCACGCGCGCGTTGATGTAGGCGATGCGGCCGGGCTTCGCGACGCTCATGCAGTCCTCCGCAGATTGGCTGCGGCGTTGTGCGCCATGGCGTTCTTGGCAAGGACCTCGAGCACGGCCATGCGCACGGCTACACCGAGTTCTACCTGCTCGCGGATGACACTGCGTTCGACGTCGTCGGCGACGTCACTGTCGATTTCGGTGCCGCGGTTCATGGGGCCCGGATGCATGATCAGCGCGTCGGGCTTGGCTTGGGCCAAGCGATCGCGATCAAGTCCAAAGAAATGGAAGTATTCGCGCACCGAGGGGATGAAGCTGCCGCGCATGCGCTCGTTTTGCACGCGAAGCATCATGACGATGTCTACGTCCTTGAGGCCCTTGTTCATGTCGGTGAAGACCTCGACTCCCAATCGGTCCACCGCGCTCGGGATCAGCGTGCGCGGCGCGATGATACGCACACGCGCCCCCATGGTGAGCAGCAAGAGGAAATTCGAGCGCGCGACCCGGCTGTGCAGCACGTCGCCGCAAATCGCGACCAAGAGGCCGTTGAGCTTGCCTTTGCGCCGGCGGATGGTCAGCGCATCGAGCAGCGCCTGGGTCGGGTGCTCGTGGCTTCCGTCGCCGCCGTTGACCACACCACAATTGACCTTGTCAGCCAGCAGTTTCACTGCACCTGAGTCCGGGTGGCGTACCGCCAGCACGTCGGGGTGCATGGCGTTGAGCGTCACGGCGGTGTCGATCAGGGTCTCGCCCTTGGACACCGAGCTGCTTTCAACCTGCATGTTGATGACGTGGGCGCCAAGGCGCTTGGCGGCCAGCTCGAAGGACGTCCGCGTGCGGGTCGAATTCTCAAAAAACAGGTTGACGATGGTGCGGCCGGCCAGCGCTTCGCTGGTCTTGCTCGCACTGCGGTTGACCTCGACATAGCGGTCGGAAAGGTCGAGCAAATAATTGATTTCAGCGGAATTTAGCCCCTCGATGCCGAGGAGGTGACGGTGCGGGAAGGCCGGGTCACGCATAAGCGCGGACTATATGCGCGGGTCCTGGAGGGGGCAAGCCCGGAAGACGGAGTTAAGTAACCTGGTTCCTGAGCGCCTCCAGGGCGCCTTGGAGGATGTAGGCGGCGGCCATTTTGTCCACAAGCTCGCCCCGGCGTTTGCGGGAAAGGTCCATCTCGTCGGTGAGCATGCGTTGGACGGCGGCGGTCGACAGGCGTTCGTCCCAGAACGCCACCGCCAGATCGCGGCGCTTGAGGAACTCGGCGGCGAAGGAACGCGTGGATTGGGCGCGGGGCCCCTCGGTGCCGTCCATCTCCACCGGCAGACCCAAGACCAGCCCGCCGATATTGTGACGGGTGATGATCGCCTCCAGTTCGGCGGCATCTTGGGCGAACTTCTTGCGGGCAATTGTGACAAGCGGCGAGGCGACCATCAGGCCGGCATCGGAGAGCGCCAAGCCGATGGTTTTAGTGCCGAGATCGAGGCCCAGAACAGGCTGATTTCGGGCCAATTTCCCTTTAAGTTCGCTGAGCTTGCAGATCGCCATAGCGGATGTTACGCACACGGCCGGATTTTGGAGACCATAACCCGATGTCGCTCGATAAAGCCACCGTTCGCCGCATCGCCACCCTTGCGCGCATCGAGGTGCCCGACGCTGACCTCGAGGCCACGGCGGCGCAGCTGTCGGGTATTTTGTCCTGGATCGAGCAGCTCAGCGAAGTGAACACGGACGGTGTCGCCCCCATGAGCGGCGGCATCGACAAGGGAAGTCTGGGCCATAAATCGCCCTGGCGGGCTGACCAGGTCACCGACGGCGACAAGGTCGAGAAAGTGCTCGCCAACGCACCGGACCGGCAGGAAGACTTCTTCGGTGTGCCGAAGGTCGTGGAGTGAGAACGTGAGCGATCTTCTCAACCTCACCATGGCGGACGCCCGCGACAAGCTGGAGAAGCGGGAGTTCAGCGCGCTGGAGCTCACCGACGCGCACCTCGCGGCGATGGAAAAGCACAAAGCTCTGAACGCCTATATCGTGACCTCGCCGGACGTGGCGCGCGAGCGTGCCAAGGCCGCAGACGCGCGCCTGAAAGCTGGCAACGCCGGCGCGATGGAAGGGTTGCCGATTGGTATCAAGGATCTGTTCTGCACCGAAGGTGTCCAGACTACGGCTGCCTCGCACATCCTCGAAGGCTTCAAGCCGCAGTACGAAAGCACGGTCAGTCAGAAATTGCGCGACGCCGGCGCGGTGATGCTGGGAAAGACCAATCTCGACGAGTTCGCCATGGGTTCGTCAAACATGACCAGCTACTTCGGCGCCGTGAAGAACCCCTGGAAGGCCAAAGGTCGCAACGATGACCTCGTGCCGGGCGGTTCTTCGGGCGGTTCTGCCGCTGCGGTCGCGGGCCATCTCGCCATGGCTGCGACGGGCACCGATACCGGCGGTTCGATCCGCCAACCGGCATCGTTC
>CANKHC010000203.1 GCA_947481595.1 Fidelibacterota bacterium | reverse complement strand
GCAAACGGCATTGTCACATTGACAGCAGCCTTGCGACCCTTCTGAGCATCCGTTAGCCAAGCCCGAGACCACTCACCGTCTGGCGTAATTAAAAAATCCTGACGCGCCATGCATGGCTGGGGCCCCCGCATTGAGCATACCCCCCCCTGCCGTTTTCGGGGGGATGGGGGGTCGGAAAGTGGCGGGAGCACCCAGACCAGAGCAGCCCATCATCCTGAGAGCGGCGGCGTTGGTTGCGGGTTCGGTGGATAGCTCACCATGAACGCCAGGCTACATCGAAAATGGTGCGGAAGTGTCTCGGGAAGTCCCTCGCTGACCCACCCCGCCCGGCACCGTCGCCAGGACACAGCCGGGACACCAGTTACCGCCCTCTGCGCTAAGTCATTGAAATAATGGCGTCCCCACGGGGATTCGAACCCCGGTTACCGCCGTGAAAGGGCGATGTCCTAGGCCTCTAGACGATGGGGACGCAAGAGAGCCGCGCCGGCCTTTGGAAGGGCCCGGTGATAAAGGGTGGCGCGGCGGAAATCAAGCCTGCCGGCGGGGGCGCTAAAGACTTAGCGGAAAAGGCGGATTCGGCCCCGCCCGAACCCCTTCAAACTGCCCCAAACCGACGCAGAATCATGCTTCTGGGGTTGCAGGGCCCCCCTCACCGGGCTAGAGACCTTGCAGGGTTAAAATGACCCGCACTCCCCCTCACCTTGAGAGTTGCCCCGTGAGCACCCACCAGCCCGCCAAGCCGTCCTCGGCACCCCTCAAGGTGCGCATCCGCATGGCCACCGAGAAGGACATGCCGGCGATCCAGGAGATCTATGCTCACTACGTCAGCAACACGACCGCGTCGTTCGAAGAAGAACCGCCGACCGTCGCCGAAATGACAGCGCGCTGGCAGCGGGTGCACTCGCGCGGCCTGCCTTATCTGGTGGCGACCTACCGCAACCAGGTGGTCGGCTACGCCTATGCCGGCCCCTTTCGCGAACGCTCGGGCTACAGGTACACCATCGAGGATTCGGTCTACGTCTCGGAGGAATACCGCGGCCGCGACGTCGGCAATGAATTGATGACCGAATTGATCGCGCGCTGCATCGCGCTGGGTTTCCGCCAGATGATCGCGGTCATCGGCGATTCCACCAACGCCTCGTCGCTGGCGCTGCACAGCCGCCACGGCTTTTTCGTCGTCGGTGCTTTGAGTTCCACCTGCTTCAAGTTCGGCCGCTGGGTCGATGCCGTGCTGATGCAGCGTATCCTGGGCGACGGCGACAACTCGCTGCCGCCCAAAAACCCGGGACGGGGCAAGCGGCGCAGCAAGCGCTAGGAAAGTTAGGGCGCGATCTTGACGCGCTGGGCAACCTGCGCCGATTGATCGAGGAAAAGCTTGTCGCGGTTGTTGCCGCTGCAAGCTTTGTTCAAGGCCCCGACCAGCGCATCGCGGAACTCGGGCTTGATCTCGACATCGGGCGACGCAACGTTCTTGAAACCCTGAATGAAAGCGAACGCCCACATCTCGGCGAGGTCGGCGGCATTGGCTTTGGAGGCCGGGCCGTTCTTGGCGTCGAGATGCTGGCCGCAGGTATAGGTGGCCGGCTTGAAATCGCCGGCGGCAATTTGCGGTAACTTAAGGGCCTGTGGGGCGAGAACTTGCAGGGCGACGGTCAGGATCGGCGCCGCCGGCACCTCTTTGCACTTCTGCACGAACAACTCGTCGACCGCCAGCATCTCTGCCGGATCCTCGGTGAATGCCAGCGTGTCTTTGCCTTTGTAGTATCCGGTCAGGTAACCCTGGACCCACAGCCGCGCGATCGACGACTGGATCCGTCCGGCGGCTTTATCGCCAAGGCCGTTGGTGAATTCGAGGCAGCTGAATGTGCCCCCGCTGAAGCCGCCCTGGGCCGCGCGCACGCCGGAAGCCGTCAGCGTCAGAAGGCCCAAAGCCGCAAGGCAAATCAGTGTCCGGATCAACGTCATCTTCAGTCCCCCGTAGACGCGAACGGTGCCAGCTTCGCCCGCAAGCGTCAATGCGTTGCTGCGCTTATACGGCCACCGCGGCGTCATCAATCACAAGCTGTGCCTCATTGCGCCCCTGCCAGGTGTCGGCGCGGATGCAGCCGGCGAGGTGCAGGCGCCGGCCCTGGGACGTCAGCAACAGATGGCCGAGATCGGAATCGGCGCTGTTGAACGCAATCGACTTTAACCGCCCGCCGCTGCGCCCGGTGAGGATACAGCGCACATGGCCCGAGCCGACGATATCAACCTTGGCAATCACCGCATCGACCACGACAAAGCGCGGCTCGTCGTTGCCGGCGCCAAAGGGTGCCACGCATTCAAGCTCCGCCACAAATTCCGCGTTCACCGCTGAAACCGCCAGCGCGCCGTCGAGGTCAAGGGCGGGCGCCAGGCGTTCGCCCTGCAGTTGCCGGCTCACCTCAGTTTGAACGAAGGCGATGAGGTCCGCAATTTTGTCCTCGGTGACGCTGAACCCCGCCGCCATGGCGTGGCCGCCGCCGGTGAACAGATGCCCAGCTTCGCGCGCGCCCAAAATCGCGCGGCCTAAGTCAACGCCCGCCACCGAGCGCCCTGAGCCCTTGGCCATGCCGCCGTCGAGCGCCACGACACACGCCGGGCGGTCGTAGCGTTCGCGCAGGCGCCCGGCGATGATGCCGATGACACCCGGATGCCAGTCTTTGCCGACCGCGAAGATCACCGGATCGTCGGTGGGATTGGACTCAACCTGTTCGATCGCCTCGCGCAGCACCGCGGCTTCGATCTCCTTGCGCGCGGCATTGAACTCATCGAGCCTTAACGCCAGCGCGCCGGCTTCATCGGCATCTTCAGTGAAGAGCAGGCGTGTCCCGAGATCAGCCTGGCCGATGCGTCCGCCGGCGTTGACGCGCGGTCCCAGGAGATACCCAAGATGATAGGCGCTGGGTCTCGCGTCGATGCGCGCCACGCGCGCGAGCGCCGCAAGCCCGGTGTTGGCGCCGCGCGCCATCACCTGCAGGCCCTGCACGACAAAAGCGCGGTTCAATCCCTTGAGCGGCACCACGTCGCAAACGGTGCCCAACGCCACGAGATCGAGCAGTTCGCGCAGATCGGGCTCGGTGCGGCCCGTGTCCGTATACCAACCGCGCAAGGAACGATTAACCGCGACAGCGAGCAGGAATGCCACACCGACAGCAGCGAGATGTCCCTGCCCGCTGGTGCAGTCGAGCCGGTTCGGATTGACCACCGCCGCCGCCGCCGGCAACCGCGGCTCGGCCTTGTGGTGATCGACCACGACCACATCGAGGCCGGCAGCGCGCGCCGCCTCCAGCGGCTCAAAGGAAACAATGCCGCAGTCGACCGTCACCACGACCTTCGCACCTTGCTCGCGCAGCTTGAGCAGCGCCGGCGCATTGGGACCATAACCTTCAAGGCGCCGGTCGGGAATGTAGACGACGACTTCAATGCCGATGCTGCGGAAAAAACGCGCGAG
>CANKHC010000202.1 GCA_947481595.1 Fidelibacterota bacterium | reverse complement strand
GCGTCGTTTCCGACGCAGGCTATCGGCACATGGGGCTGCCTGCGCCCAAGCGCGATCCGGCGCAGTTCCAGCTCGATATTGGTGAGGCGCCATGAACGTCTCGGCACCCTTTGCAGCGATCACGCCGGCCTCCGGCCAGATGCGCGGGCGCGTGCATGTGTTCCCCTTGCGGGTCTACTACGAGGACACCGACGCCGGCGGTATCGTTTATTACGCCAACTATCTCAAATTCGCCGAACGCGGCCGCACCGAGTTTCTGCGCACGCTGGGCATCGAGCAGCAGCGTGTCCGCGAGGAGACCGGTCTGCAATTCGTGATGCATGAAGGCGAGGTCAAATATAAAAAGCCCGCGCGCCTTGATGACATTCTCATTGTAGAAACCGTGTTGGCCAAACTCGGCGCCGCGTCTGTGACGATGCGCCAATCGATCAAGCGCGGCGGCGACGAGCTGGTGACTTTTACGGCGCATGTGGCGTGCACGGGTGCCGACGGAAAACCGATGCGGATGCCGGCACAGGTGAAAACCGTGCTGGAGACGTGTCTCGAAAATTAAAGACAAGCCGCGGCCTCTCTTTCGGAGGCGAGCGGCGTTGATGCAGTGGGAAACGGAGTAGGGTGGTATGGAGAGTGCAGTAACAGCTGCGGCGGTCGCAGCGCCTGGTGTGGCTCACGTTTCGATCGTGAACCTGATCTTGCTGGCCGATCCGGTCGTCAAGGTCGTCATGGCCATGCTGGTGTTCGCTTCGATCTGGAGCTGGGGGATCATTTTCGACAAGATCCTGCGCTTGCGCTCGCTGGCGCAACAGGCCGAGCAATTCGAAGAACGGTTCTGGTCGGGCAGTTCGCTCGAAGACCTGTTCGAAAAGATCGGTCAGCGCCCAAAGGACCCCATGTCCTCGATCTTCGTCGCCGCCATGAAGGAATGGCGCCGCTCGGCGGGCAAGGGTATTGCTCCCGCTGCAGGCACGGCCGCGGTGGCCGAGCGTATGGACCGCGTCATGAAGATCAGTCTTGAACGCGAAATGGATCACCTGAACAAGCGCATGATCTTCCTAGCTTCGACCGGTTCGGTTTCGCCCTTCTTGGGCCTGCTGGGCACCGTCTGGGGCATCATGAACACCTTCACCGCCATTGGCGCTGCCTCCGACACCAGCCTTGCGACCGTCGCGCCCGGCATCGCCGAAGCGCTGTTCGCGACGGCTTTAGGTCTCGTGGCCGCCATCCCGGCGGTGGTGTTTTACAACAAGATCTCGAGCGACCTCGCGCGGTATGCCTTGAGACTTGAGAATTTCGCCGGTGAGTTCGGCGCCATCCTGTCGCGTCAACTGGACATGAAATAATGGCATCGTTCATCAAACCATCGACCGGGGCGAAAACCAGCCGCAGGGCTTTCACCGCTGTTGCCGAGATCAACGTCACACCGATGGTCGACGTGATGCTCGTGCTCTTGGTGATTTTCATCGTCACCGCGCCGCTGCTGACCACCGGCGTCAACGTCAACCTGCCGCAGACTCAGCGCACCCGGTCCTTGCCTCAGGACAATACCGCGCTGACGCTCACCGTGGAGAAGGACGGGAGTATCAGCCTCAACGCCGCCAAGCAGGACGTTGAAAAGCTCGATCTTGAGGCGCTGGGCGCGCGCCTTGCCGCCGTGCACGAAGCCAATCCCGAGGTGCGGGTCTATGTCAAAGGCGACAAGGACGTGCCCTACGGCGTGATGATGGACGTCATGGCCCAGGTCACCGCCGCCGGCATCACCCAGGTCGCGTTCGTCACCGATCCAAGACGGGCCAACCAGCAGAAGCGTTAGTACGTTATGCAGCAGCGTCAACCCGCCACAACAAACGCGACCGACCGCTATACCAATAGCGGTGCTGCGTTGTCGTTGCTGTTGCACGCGAGCATCATCGGGGTGGCGTATGTCGGTATGCCGTACTTCAAGCGTGACATTCCGGTCGACATCCCGCCCTTGATTGTCGAGTTGGTCCCGATCGATGAAGAAACCGCCGCACCCCCGCCGCCGGCGCTCGAGCCAATGTCCGAACCGACGCCGATGATGCCGCCCGAACCCAATCTTGCCGCCGAGGCGCCCTCGGCCGAGAACATGCCGCCGCCCAAGTTTGAGATCGCGCGCGAGGAGAAGCCGCAGCCCAAGCCGAAACCGCCGCCGCCCAAGCCCAACCCCGCCAAGGCCAAATCCGACGACGTGGCGATGCTGCAGAAGCTGCTCAAGGATATGCAGAAGAACGCGCCTAAGCAGCAAGCGCAGGCGCCGAAGACGGCTACGACGTCCAACAACATCGCGCCCAACATCTCGGAGCGCGCGACCATGACCGAACTCGATGCCATCCGACGCCATATCGAGGCGTGCTGGCGCATCGATCCGGGCAAGGAGGGGATTGAGAACCTTTCGGCGCAGATCCGGGTGTTCATCAACCCCGACGGCTCGGCCCGCGCCGAGATCATCGACATGGCGCGCTATTTCGCCGACTCGTCCTTCCGGACGTTTGCCAATTCGGCACGTAATGCGGTGCTGGGCTGCGGCAATATCCCGATCTCGAAAGAGCACTACAACGAACTCAAGGAAATCGAGATGAACTTCTCCCCCCAGGGCCGGATCAACTAAAGGTCGTCTCCGTTAAAAAGGGTGTGTGATTGCTTGCATGCGCGACATGCCCTCGCCACAATCACCCCGCACACTGTCAGCGGATGTTTTCGTGAATGGATTTTGAGATGAAGAACAATAATTTGACCGTGGCGCGCCGGCGCTTTCTCCAGGCTTTGCCTGCCGCCGCGGCGTTGCCCCTCGCGCTGAGGGCAGGGGAGGCGCTCGCCCAGGTCCGCCTCGACATCACGCGTGGCCGCGTCGAGCCCATGCCGATCGCCATCCCTTCGTTCCCCGGTGCGGCGCCTGAGCTGCAGCAGATGGGCAAGGACGTCGCCGACGTCATCGCCAAGGATCTTGAGCGCTCCGGCCTTTTCCGCCCGCTCGATCAAAAAGGCTTTCTCCAAGTCCTGCCGTCGCTCGATGTGCAGCCGCGTTTCGCCGACTGGCGCACACTGACCGCGCAAGCGCTTGTGCAGGGCTCGGTCGAAGCCCTGCCCAGCGGCCAGCTGCGCATCGCCTTCCGACTCTGGGACGTGTTCGGCGGACAGCAGATGGAAGGCAAGGGCTACGGCACCGATACGGGCAACTGGCGCCGCGTCGCGCACATGATCGCCGACCTGATCTATTCGACCATCACCGGCGAAAGCGGCTATTTCGACACCCGCATCGTCTACATCGCCGAGAGCGGCCCTGCGATCAATCGCGTCAAACGTCTCGCGATCATGGACCAGGACGGCGCCAATCACCGCTATCTCACCGATGGCTCTGCGCTTGTCCTCACGCCGCGCTTCTCGCCGAGCGGTCCGGAGATCACCTATCTCTCGTATTTCCGCAACGTGCCGCGCGTGTACATGTTCAACATCGACACCGGGCGGCAGGAAG
>CANKHC010000201.1 GCA_947481595.1 Fidelibacterota bacterium | reverse complement strand
TGCCGTTATGGACAATGGCGTTGCGCGTATAGCCAGTGGTGAACAGGACCTTGAGCGCCGGGCGCAGGATCAGGGCTTCCTTCGCCAACTGACCGCCGGTGATTTCGGGCATCACGACGTCGGTGAGCAGCAGTTTGATGTCCTCGCGCTCCGTGAGGATCTTCATGGCGGCCTTGGCGCCCGGAGCAGACAGTACCGTGAAACCCAGTTCTTCGACGCTGGCAATGGTCAGAGCGCGCACGGTGTCGTCGTCCTCGACCACCAGCACCACCGCGGGTGCATGGGCGGCCTGCGACGGCGCGGCCACCTGCAGCGGTGATTCGTCGGCTGCGGCGTCCGCATGGCGCGGCAAGTAGATCTTCACTGTCGTGCCCCGGCCGAGCTCGGAATAGATCTTGATGTGCCCTCCCGACTGTTTGACGAAGCCGAACACTTGGCTCAGCCCCAAGCCCGTGCCTTGGCCGACGGCTTTGGTGGTGAAGAAGGGATCGAAGGCCCGCGCCATGACGTCGGCCGACATGCCCGTGCCGGTGTCAGTCACGCTGACCATGATGTAGGCACCGGCGACGACGCCGTTGTCGGCGGCGTAGCGCGGGTCGAGGCTGATGTTCCCGGTCTCGATGGTCAGCCGTCCGCCGTCCGCCATGGCGTCGCGCGCATTGACCGCGAGATTGACGATGGCATTCTCGAGCTGATGGCCGTCGGCGAAAACACGGCCCAGGCCAGCCCCCTGCACGAACTCGATGCTGATGTTTTCACCCAAGGTGCGGCGCAGGAGATCGGAGAGGCCAGACACCAAGGTATTGACGTTGAGGACTTTGGGCTCCAAGGCCTGCTGGCGGGAAAAGGCCAGCAGGCGCTGGGTCAGCAAGGCACCGCGCCGCGCCCCGTCGATGGCGGCGTCAATGAAGTTGAGGACGCCGAAGTCGCCCTTGCCCATACGCTTCTTGGTGATGTCGAGCGCCCCGATGATCACCGCCAGCATATTGTTGAAGTCGTGAGCCACGCCGCCGGTGAGTTGGCCGACGGCTTCCATCTTCTGGGCCTGGCGCAGCTGGACCTCGACGCTTTCGCGTTCTTTCACTTCGGCCACCAAGCGTTCGTGTGAGGCTTGGAGAGCGTTGCGCCCCGCCTCAATTTCCTGACGCCGGCGCCGGGCTTCCACCGCACTGAGGGCACCGAAGGCAATCGCTGCCGCCAAAGTCACCAGCGCGAGGGCTTGTACATAGAGTGCCGTGCGCTCGCTTTCGGCTTGGCGTTGCGCCAGCAGCCGTGTCTCCTCGGCGATCATGACGGCGATCAGGCCGTTTGCCTGGTCGGCGAGGGACTTGGTGATGCCGGTGATGGACGCGAGGGCGGCGGCCTGTCCCTGACTTCGATAGATGTCGACGCGATTTTGCAGGGTGGTGAGGAGCTGTTGGGCAATCGGGCGCAGGCGCTCAAGGGTGCGTTGCTGAACGGCGTTATCGGCGGTCAGAGTCTGGATATTGCCGAGGTGGAGCGGCAGCAGGCCCTTGGCATTCTCGAAGGGGACGAGATAATCCTCTCGGCCGGTAATGAGGAAACCGCGCATGCCGGTTTCGGCGTCGGCCACCGACAACCGCGCGCCGTTGAGGGCCTCGCGCACTTCCATGGTGTGCTCGACCATGGCGTGATCGGACTGTTGCGAGCGGACAAGGAAGGTCAGCGCGATTCCGACCATGATCAACAGCACGAAGGCTATGACCATGGGATGAGTCAGGCGTCTCAGCGAGACCTCAGGCAACCGCACTTCTTGTATCCCCGCGCTATCGACGGGACTACTTAACGCACTCTCGCGAATATTTCATTGAATTCCCGTACCGCGGCTGCGGGCCCCGCGGGGTGGTTCCACACGCCGCTGCACACGGCGATGAAGTCGGCGCCGGCTTTGACGACCGGTTCACAGTTCTCGACGGTGATCCCGCCGATGGCCACGCACGGCACATTGGTGGTCTCGGACCAGATCTCCACGATCTCGAGATCGGCGGGCGTGGTGTCGCTTTTTGTGGGCGAGGGGAAGAACGCGCCAAAGGCCACGTAGTCGGCGCCCGCCTCAGCGACTTCCATGGCGAAGTGGCGCGAGTCCTTGCAGGTCACGCCGACCGTGGTGTCGGGGCCCACGAGATCGCGGGCCTCCCGATAGCTCATATCCTCAGGCCCGACGTGTACGCCGTCGCACTGCAACTGAGCCGCGAGGTCGGGACGGTCATTGAGGATGAAGGCGACGTCGTGCGCGTGGCAGACGGGCATCAGCTTTTGCACGGCCGCGGTGATCGTAGCGTCGTCGGTGTTCTTGAGGCGCAGCTGCAGGCAGGCGACGTCGCCTGCACCCAGCGCATCCTTCAAAAGTCCGGCAAAACCCGCGAGGTCGGGGATCGCATCCGGCGTGATGAGATAGAGCCGGCAGCCCTCGGCCGTGGGCACTACTCTTCCTTGCCCTTGTAGATGTCGATCAGCGTGCCCAGGAGGTTCATGGCTTCGGGCAGGGGGCGTTGGAAGGCGTTGCGGCCGACGATGGAGCCGTTGCCGCCGCCGTCGCGGATGGCCTTGGCTTCTTCATAGAGGGCGTCTTCACCCTTTTTGGCACCGCCCGAAAACACCACGATGCGCCGGCCGCCGAAGCAGCTTTGCACGATGTGGCTGACACGCTGGGCCAAGGTGCCCTTCGGGATGTTGTGGGCCTCGTAGACCTTCTTGGCTTCGCCGGCTTCCAGGTAGTCGGTCGGCAGCTTCACCTTGATGATGTGCGCGCCCATGAGGGCCGCCATGTGGGCGGCATAGGCGATGACGTCAAAACCGGTTTCGCCTTCTTTGGTGACGAACTGGCCGCGCGGATAGGACCAGACCACGACCGCGAGGCCGGCGTCCTTGGCTTCGGCTGTCAGCTCGCGCAGGTCGTTCATCATGTCGTAGGCGTTGGCGGAGCCCGGATAGATCGTATAACCGATGGCCGAACAGCCCAGACGCAGGGCGTCCTGGACTCCGGCGGTGATGGCCTGGACCGGGCCGTCTTTTTCTCCGTTGAGGGAGTTGGCGCTGTTGACCTTGAGGATGGTTGGCACGGCGCCGGCGAAGCTATCCGCACCGTCTTCGATCATGCCGAGGGGGGCAGCGAAAGCCGACAGGCCGGCGTAGACCGCCAGCTGCCAGTGATAGTGGGGTTCGTAGCCCGGAGGGTTGGGGGCGAAGCTGCGCGCCGGGCCGTGCTCGAAGCCCTGGTCGACCGGCAGGATCACGAGCTTGCCGGAGCCGCCGAGGCGGCCGTTCATGAGGATGCGGGCGAGGTTGGCTTTGGTGCCTGGGTTGTCGCTTTCGTAGCAGGCAAGAATCTTCTTCACCCGTGGCGTGATCTTCATGCGCAGTCCCTAACTTTTGGCTGAATTGGCAAAATTTGAACGTCTGAGACGAATAGAAGTCGCGACATATAAAGCGAGAAATCGCGGCTGAATAGAGCCGTCGCGGCTCTTGTCCCAGCATTCACGTGGAGACTCACGAAGGGAGGCGTGTTGACGCCGTTAAAACTCCTTTCTATGCTTCATGCAGATTCGGAAGTTGGGGCGCTATTTCTTTGAAAGATATTGATAACTCCAAGCTGGTGCATGTTCACACTGCACTTCAGC
>CANKHC010000200.1 GCA_947481595.1 Fidelibacterota bacterium | reverse complement strand
TCGACCGCACCGGGCTGATCCTGGAAATTTTCGGCCAACGCGCGCGCACGCGGGAAGGCCAGCTGCAAGTCGAACTGGCGCATCTTTCGTACCAAAAGAGCCGCCTGGTGCGCAGTTGGACCCACCTTGAGCGCCAGCGCGGCGGCTTCGGCTTCCTGGGCGGTCCCGGCGAAACCCAGATCGAAATCGACCGCCGCTTGATCGGCGAGCGCATCGTGCGTCTCAAGAAGGAACTCGAGACCGTCACGCGCACCCGTGGACTGCACCGCGAGGCCAGGCGGCGCATCCCGTATCCGATTGTGGCGCTGGTGGGCTACACCAATGCCGGCAAATCGACGCTGTTCAACACCCTGACCTCCTCGCATGTCGTGGCCATGGACCAGCTGTTCGCCACGCTCGACCCGACCATGCGGCAGTTGAAGCTGCCTTCGGGGCGCACGGTGATCCTGTCGGACACCGTCGGCTTTGTCTCCGACCTGCCGCACGAGTTGGTCGCGGCCTTCCGTGCGACCCTGGAAGAGGTGCTGGAAGCCGACGTCATCATCCATGTGCGCGACATCGCCCATCCTGAAACCGAGGCGCAGAAACGCGACGTCGAGGACGTGCTCGGCCAGCTTGGTATTGGCGAGGAGGAGCCCGAGGCGGCCAAAGGCCCGCAGAAAGACAAGGCGCCTGTGATCGAAGCCTTGAACAAGATCGATCTCCTGCTCGCGGAAGATGCGGCTGCCCTGGTCAACGAATGCGCCCGCACTGACGATCAGGTGGCGCTGTCGGCCGTCACGGGCAAGGGCACGGACGATCTCTTGGCCATGGTCGAGGGCGAACTGGCACGCAGCCGCAAGCCGCTCGATGTCGCCGTGCCGCTCGAAGACGGCGAGACCATTGCCTGGCTTTACCGCCGCGGTGAAGTTTTGGGGCGCAGTGACGGGGAGACCGAGGCGCGCTTTTCGGTTCTGCTCGATGCGGCCGACACGGCGCGGCTGGAAAAGCGTGGACTCACCCTGCGGCGCGCGGCGGAATGAACCTGCCGGACAGCGCAAAACTCAGCGCCGGCGCCATTGCTGCCATGCGCGAGGTTGCGGATAAGTTGATCCTGCCGCGCTTCCAGAAACTTGCCAAAGGCGACGTCCGCACCAAGACCCATCCCGGTGATCTGGTCACCGTCGCCGACGTCGAAAGCGAACAGGCGCTGACTAAATCCCTGCCGGCGCTGTTGCCGGGATCGCTGGTGATCGGCGAGGAAGCCGCCTCGGCTGATGCCGGCGTGCTCGATCACCTCAAGCAGGATGAGGCCGTCTGGATCATCGATCCCATCGACGGCACAGCGAATTTTGTGGAAGGCATTCCGCGTTTTGCCGTCATGGTGGCGCTGGTGCGCAAGGGCCAGACCATCATGGGCTGGATCCATGACCCCATCGCCGGGCGCACGCTGTGGGCCGAGGTTGGGGCAGGGGCATGGCTGGAGGGCGAGTCGGGAAGACACATTCGTGTGCACGCCCCGCCGCCGCCGACGCAGGCGTTGTCCTCCATGACCGCCGGCCTTTACGCGCGCGAGTTTGCACACCTGAAAGGCCGCTTTGCCCGCATCATCCGTTTGGGCAGTGCAGCACACGATTATTGGTCGCTGACCGACGGGCGTATGCATGTGCTGAATTTCAAGCGTTTGAAGCCCTGGGACCATGCCGCCGGCCTGTTGATTCACAAGGAGGCGGGCGGCTTCAACCGCATGCTTTCCGGGGCCGAATACGCCCCGGCGGAGCCCAACCAGGTGGGCGTGCTCTGCGCGCCCACGGAAACGGCCTGGCGGGAAATTGTAGCGCTCCACCAATCGGAGCACCAATCGGGCCACCCCTCCGGCTGATGCCATGATTTCGCCGTTGTGGGAGCGCATATTGTCTCTCCTGGGAGAGAACACATGAAATTCAAAACGGCCATCGCTGCTGTCGCCCTCGCCACCCTGCCGGGTTTGGTCTTGGCGCAGGATTTTGCCTCCACCAATGACACCATCATCTGGTCGCAGCCGCGCCCGGGCGACGGCGCCGAGATCGCTTCGGCGCGCCAGCTCGACGCGCTGCTGGCGCCGGTGGCGCTTTATCCCGACCAGCTGCTCTCGCAGATCCTGATGGCCGCGACCTATCCGCTGGAAGTCGTGGAAGCGGCGCGGTGGATCGAACGGTCCGAGAACCGTTATCTCACGGGTGACCGCCTCGCGGCGGCCCTGGAATCCTATGACTGGGATCCGAGCGTGAAGACGCTGGCGGCCTTCCCGGAAGTGCTCGCCATGCTGAACAGCGATCTCGACTGGATGAACGACATGGGCGGGGCCTTCATCGACAATGAAGGGGCCGTGATGGATTCCGTCCAGCGCCTGCGCCGGGAAGCGCGCGCCGCCGGCAAGCTGATGTCCGACGGGCATACGCGCGTCGTCGTCCAGGGCGATTACATCATCATCGAACCCGCGAGCCTCGAGACCGTTTACGTGCCGGTTTACGACACGCGCGTGGCTTACGGCATTTGGCCCTATTCCGACTATCCGCCGGTCTATTTCGCGCCGCCGCCGCGCTACGTCTACAGCCCGTGGATCAGCTACAGCTTCCTGTCGGTGCGCCCGTTCTGGGGCTGGAGCCGCTGGGACTGGGGCCAGCGGCGCATCCACATCACCGACATTCCGCGCTGGCGCCAGTACAACCGTGGTCAGTGGCATTCTGATAACAATCGGGCGGACAACGACGTCTGGCGCCACGATCCGGCGCACCGCCGTGGGGTTGGGCGCGGTGACCGCTTCCGCGGGCCGTTCAACAACGGTGGGAACAACATTGCCATCAACTCGCCGCGCCCAGATCGCGACGGCAGCCGCGATGGCAATCGCGATTGGAATCGCGACCGCGACCGCGACAATAATGGCGGCGGGCAGATCCGCGGCCGCGGCCCGGTGATGCCGGGCAACAATCCGGGCGATTTCCGGGCCCAGGCGGGACAAGAGAACGTTGGGCAAGGCACCCGCCGGGGCAGGCGCCCTGACGCCCAGCTGCCCAACGTCGTGCCGGCGCTGCCTGCCGGCCCGACCGTGCCGGCGATCCAGCCGGCCCAGCCGCCGGTGATGGCGCAGTCGCAGCGGGGCATCGCGCCCATGCAGAGGGATGTGGATCGTCCGCGCCCTGAGCGCGCGCGCGCCAGCGATCAGCGCGGCGAACGCGCCGGCAGTTGGCAACAGCCTCAGGAGAGCGGTGATTCCAACGCCGGCAACGGCGGTGGAGACGGCGGCGGCCAGCGCAGGTATCGCGGCAGCGGCGGCGGAGGCCGCGGCGACTAAGGTTCGCGGCCGGTCGTTACTTCTTCTCGATTTCCGGTTCGACGTTGACGGCGCTGCCGCTGTAGGCGGGTACGCCGGTGCGCGGATCGACCGCCAGCTTGGCCACGAAGCGTGGCGGGGGCTCGCTGAGGCTGCGCCGGCGCCAGTCGAATTGGGTGTAGCCGGCGGCGACCGATTTGCGCTGCGTCTGGGCGTTCTGTTCGATCACCTGCATGTCGGTGGTGATGCGGAATAGGCCCGCCGACTTGATGCCGACTTCATCGAGGCTCTTGGCGTAGGTGCGGGCGCGTCCCGAGCCGTTGACCTCGATGTTGCCGCTTTCGGTCGTCAGGACGCG
>CANKHC010000199.1 GCA_947481595.1 Fidelibacterota bacterium | reverse complement strand
GCAACCGGCTACACCTACCGACTGGAAAGGGACGGCAAAACCGTCCCTTTTTCATGAGCTTAGCTCTAAGGTGGTACAAGAACCGAGATCAGGCGCGCGGAATGCAGGGGTAGGGAATGGCCAAATCGATAAACACTCCATTGCGCGGGCTGCCCTACAAGCGCGTGATGCTCAAGATCTCGGGCGAGGGGCTGATGGGCCCGGCCGAGTACGGCCTGCACGGCGATACGGTGCGCAAGCTCGCCTCCGACATCAAGGGTGTGGTCGCGGCGGGGCGCGAGGTCTGCATCGTCATCGGGGGCGGCAACATCTTCCGCGGCGTCTCCAACGCCGCCAAGGGCATGGACCGCACCAGTGCCGACTATATGGGCATGCTGGCCACCGTCATCAACGCCCTTGCCGTGCAGAATGCTTTGGAATCCCAAGGCGTGCCCACGCGCGTGCAGTCAGCCATTGCCATGGCGCAAATCAGCGAGCCCTATATCCGCCGTCGTGCCATGCGCCATATGGAAAAAGGTCGGGTCGTGATCTTTGCCGCCGGCACCGGCAATCCCTTCTTTACCACCGACACGGCTGCGGCCCTGCGCGCCGTCGAGATGAATTGTGACGCCTTGTTGAAGGCGACCCAGGTCGACGGCGTTTACGATTCCGATCCCAAGAAACACAAGAAGGCGAAACGCTACGACCGCCTGACTTTCGACAAAGTCATCGCCGACGATCTCAAGGTCATGGATACCGCCGCGATTGCGCTCGCGCGGGAAAACCGCCTGCCGATCGTCGTATTCAACATGCATGAGGAAAACGCCGTCGCACGTGTCCTTGAAGGCAAGGGCAAGTTCACGGTCATCGCGGCAGCCGAGAAAGCGAAGAAGTAGAAGGGGGCAAGTGTCATGGCGCAGAATTATCCCGCACTGAAAAAAGACGTCGAACACAAGATGGTGGTCGCCGTCGATCACGCCAAAAAGGAATTCAGCGGCCTGCGGACGGGGCGTGCGAGCACCGCGCTGCTCGAGAACGTCGTCGTCGACGCCTACGGCTCGAAGATGCCGCTCAACCAGGTTGGCAGTGTTTCAGTCCCCGAGCCGCGCCTGCTTTCGGTGTCGGTTTGGGACAAAGGCCTCGCCAAAGCGGTCGAGAAGGCCATCCGTGACGCCAACTTGGGCCTCAACCCCATGGCCGACGGCACCTTGATCCGTGTACCGATCCCGCCCTTGACCGCCGAACGGCGCGTCGAACTCACCAAGGTCGCGCACAAGTATGCTGAACACGCCCGCGTGGCGATCCGTAACGTCCGGCGTGACGGCAACGAAGCGCTGAAGAAAATGGAGAAGGACGGGGACATCTCTCAGGACGATCACCGCAAGTTTAGCGAAGAAGTCCAGAAGATGACCGATAGCTACATCGCCAAGGTCGACGATGCCTTGAAGCACAAGGAACAGGAGATCACCCAGGTCTGATGCGCGCGACACCCCTTCAACCTGCCCCTGAGGCCGAACGTCCAACGGGTGACATGCCGGTGCATGTCGCCATCATCATGGATGGTAACGGCCGCTGGGCGAAGGCGAGGGGGCTGCCGCGCACCGCTGGGCACAAGCGCGGCGCCGATGCGGTCAGGCGCGTCATCAAGGGGGCCGGCAACCTCGGCATCTCGTACCTCACGCTGTTCGGCTTCTCCTCCGAGAACTGGTCGCGTCCCGAAGACGAGGTGCGCGACCTCCTGGGACTTTTGCGTTTTTATCTCGAAAACGAGCTCGCCGAACTGGCCGAAGGCGGCGTGCGCCTGAAGGTCATCGGCGACCGCAGCCGCCTGCCACCCGACACCGTCAAGCTGATCGAAGGGGCCGAAGCGCGTACGGCCGCCAACACCAAGCTCACCCTGACCATTGCGCTCAGCTACGGCAGCCGCCAGGAGATCGTCGCGGCGGCGCGCGCTCTGGCGTCGGACTGTGCCGCCGGCCGGCTCACCGCTGAAGCGATAGACGAAGCTGCTTTTTCCCAGCGCCTGTTCACCGCCGGCACGCCAGATCCCGACCTGCTCATCCGCACGTCCGGCGAACAACGCATCAGCAACTTCCTGCTTTGGCAGTTGGCCTACAGCGAGTTGGTCTTCGTCGACACCCTCTGGCCCGACTTCGGCCAGCCTGAGTTGGAAGCAGCCATCACCACTTACCGTAGCCGCGAGCGCCGCTACGGCGCCGTGACCAAGTAGCGCCCGGTGCTCTGGAAGCGCGTTGCCTCAGGTGTGGTGCTCGCGCCGCTGTTTCTGCTGCTGGTCTATCTCGAGAAACCGTATTTCCACGTCCTCGTCGCCGCGATCTCCGTGGTTATGGCGATGGAATTCGCGCGCATGGACGGCAAGATCGGCCGCAAGCGTCAGGGGCTTGTTACAATTGCCGTTCTCGCGGCGATTTTGGCGATTTCCTTCGCCCAGGTCATACCCGCGCTCCTGATTGTCTTGGGCGCCACAATCGTTCTGGTTGCGGCGGACCAAGTAGCTGGCCGTAAAGGCTTTTTTATAGTGCAGATTGCAGTTGTTTATGTAGCCATCCCGGCTATTTCCCTGCTTTATGTGATGGCTGCCGGCGGCGCCGTGGCGATCTTTTGGCTGCTTGCGGTCGTCTGGGCGACGGATATCGGCGCCTATGCTTTCGGGCGGATGATCGGCGGGTCAAAGTTGGCGCCCTCCATCAGCCCCAATAAGACGTGGTCAGGCGCGGTGGGAGGCTTCATCTCCGCGGTCTTGATTAGTTCAGCGGTTGCCTGGGGGTTCGGCGTGCAGATAACGGCGGTTCTGGTGGCCTTGGCAGGGGTACTCTCGATCGTGAGTCAGACGGGTGACCTCTTTGAATCGGGCCTGAAGCGTCGTTACAACGTCAAAGACTCCGGCGCCCTCATTCCCGGCCATGGCGGCGTCATGGACCGCTTCGACGGCCTGTGGTTTGCGGCTCCCGTGGCCGCACTCGCCACGCTGGTCGGGGCAGGGGTTCACCTATGACCGCCCCTAAACGCGTCTCGATCCTCGGCTCCACGGGCTCCATCGGCGACAGCACGCTTGACCTGATCGACCGCGACCCGACGGCCTACAAGGTCGTTGCCCTTACTGGGAATGGGAACTGGAAGAAGCTCGCCGACCAGGCCCGGCGCCTGAAGCCCGAGATGGTCGTCATCGCGGACGCCCGCAATTACCAACGCCTGAAGGACGCTCTGGCGGGGACCAATATCGGCGTCGGCGCCGGTCCGGAAGCCCTCTGCGAGGCTGCCAGCCTGCCCTCGGATTGGGTCATGGCGGCGATTGTCGGCGCGGCCGGCCTGAAGCCCACCCTGGCGGCGGTCAAGCGCGGCGCTGCCGTGGGCCTAGCCAACAAGGAATGTCTGGTCTGCGCTGGCCATGTCTTCATGGCCGCTGTGGCGCAATACAAAGCGACCCTCCTGCCGGTCGACTCAGAACATAACGCCATCTTCCAAGTCTTTGATTTTACGCAAAAAGAGAAGATCAGTAAAATTATTCTGACGGCCTCGGGTGGACCCTTCCGCAAGTGGACCCAAGCCGAGATGGAAAAGGTCACGCCGGAGCAGGCCATCGCCCACCCCAACTGGTCCATGGGCGCCAAGATCTCGGTGGATTCCGCCACCATGATGAACAAGGGCCTGGAAGTCATTGAGGCCCATCACTTGTTCGGCCTGCCCAGTG
>CANKHC010000198.1 GCA_947481595.1 Fidelibacterota bacterium | reverse complement strand
CATGATCTGCTGCAGATGCCAGTCGGACGCGCAGCCGTCGTCGGCCGAATACTGGCACATCGGCGCGATCGCCACGCGGTTGGGGAGGGTGAAAGGGCCGAGCGGCAGCGGCGAAAAAAGAGCGGACATGACTAACCTTCAATACTGATCACGCCGATTTCGGCGAGTTTTTCGAGCTGACCTTCGACGGCCTGCAGACGTTTGCTGAGCAGCTTCTCGACCTCGAAGGGCTTTAAGGTCTTGCCGCCGATGACGACGTCGCCGGCCTCGGCGCCGATCTGGCGGGCAGCGCGTTTGACGGCCTCCGTGGGGTGGTCGCAGCGCGCGAGCAACAGCACGGCGTCGATATTGGGCATCTCGACACCGGTGCCGGCGGCAGGTGCGGCCAGCGCAATGCGCGGTAGGCGCAGGCCCAGCTCTTTGATCAGGCCGCGGTTGGCGGGCAGCATCGCAAGTTTCGCACCCTTGGCGATGCTCACCAGTTTGGTTGTCTGCTTGAAGCCCATCACCTGGCCGCCGGCGGCCAGCAGGCGCGCGGCTTCGGCGCGGGTCCAAGGCGACAGGCCCGCCATGGTCGGCAGGTCTTCCATGCCGCGCACCGAAATGGCGCGGGTGGCGATCGTTTTCAGCAACCCGGCGAAGGGCTCGGTTTCATAGGAAAGCTGCAAGTCCCCAAACGCCACGGCCTTGTCGATGGCGGCGTGCGGCTCCAGCGTACCGAAGACCAGTTCTTGGTTGACCGCCAGCCATTCGTCCTCGCTCTTCAAGGGCTCGCCCTTGATCCAGACGTCGCGGCGGAACGTCTCGTTGCGAATGAAATCGCGTTTGGCCTCCAGCTCGGCGCGCGACCCCACCGCGCGGAACTCGTCCTGCAGTTCCTTGGGCACCGCCAGGTCGACCATGTTGAGGAACAGCCGTGCGCAGCCGGCGAAACGAAGTCCCCGCGCTTCCATCATCGCCTTCAGCTCGGCGAAGTAGAAGGCGCGCAAGTGTTCGTTGAAGTATTCGTGCGCCATGTAGCGCGGGTCGATGCGTGAGAGCTCGTCGACAGCTTCAGCCAATGCGGGGTTGTCGCGGAAATATTTGACCTGGGTCTTCTTGAGCTTCTGCAGCCATTCAAGCCCGACGCGTGCGCGTTCCAGCGTGTCCACCCCGTCCTTGGTCAGGGAATAGATCATGTTGCGCATCGGCAGCTTGGCCGCCCAGCCGGGCATGGCGTTGGTGCCGGTCAGCAACAGGCCGCCGGGCTTCAGGCGACGGGCGGCGTCATCCAGCAGCGCCTCGCGCGTGGGCTCGTCGATCCACGAGAGCACGCCGTGCATGACGGCGAAGTCGAGCGGCGGCACGTCATCGGGTCTCAGCTCGGCGAAGCTGCGCTGCAGGAAGCGGGTGTTGGAGGTTCCCATGCGTACCGCCAGCATCTCGGCGGTGCGGATGTGCGCCGGCAGGAAATCGACCCCAATGAACTCTGCCGCAGGGTAGGCGGCGGCCAGCACCGCGGCCGTCAAGCCATTGCCGCAGCCGTAGTCGCACCAGGCAAAGGCGCCATCCAAAGGCCGCGGCCGGTAGCCATTGGCCGCCGCCACCAGGTTCATATGCGTGGGTGCGTGGTCACCGTAATACTCGGCGACATAAGCCGTATCGGTAACGTAGCCGCCCGTTGTGCTGGTCATGTGGTTTGAATCATCTGAGATACCCCTCGCCATTTCTTTTAGCGGCTTGGGGTGCTGAAAGCAAAACCTGTACGCCGTCGACGCTCAGCGCCGCCGTTTTTCGAAACGCAACCGCAATAGCGGGAGCGTCGCGGCGGTGGCGGCCATGAGTACAGCCACACCGGTGCCGACAATCACGTCGTCCCAGCCGTAGGGCGCCAAATAGAGATTGGTGCTGCTCAGCGTCTTGAGGGGCGGGATGGCGGCCTTTGCTGCGATGAGACCGAGGGCCGCACCGGCGGCGGCCAACGCGGTGGTCTCAATCACCAGCTGGCGCGCTGCTCCGGGCAAGAAAGTGCCCGACCCAGCCGCACTTCTCGTGGCCAGCGTGGCGGCTAGGTTGAAAATCACAAAGGCCACCGCCGCGACGCTCATATTGACCGGAATCGGCGCGCGGCCGAGCCTGCCTTCCTGTACGGCAATGCCCTCGACCATGGTTTCAGTCGACGCTGTCCGCGACATGAACAGCGCATCGATGGCGCGCGCGGTTTCTGCTGATTGCCCGGGATCATTCACCCGGACCAGAAAGCGGAAGGCGCCGTCCTTGCCGTCGACACGCGTGTCGTTGACATAGGAATAATTGCCGAACACCGCCCGGTCCGAGTTGGGAACATCCTTGCGGTCGACAATCGCCACCACACGGAAATCCCAGTCCCCCGACCCGTCGGCCTTCATTGCCTGCGAGTGCAGTGTGACCGTATCACCCACGTTCCATTCGCGCAGATCCGCGAGGGCGCGCATGACGATAAGACCGTTGGGCGTCGACCGCAGTGCCGCGAGGTCCTCCGCTGCCACGTCGATCTCGTTGTAGAAGGAAAATAAGGTCTCGTCGGTCAGGGCGATGAACAACTTCGTCGGCGGTGTCCCGAATTCGCCGCCCAGGAGAGTCTGCGCCGTGACCGCGGCGACATTGGGCAACGCGGCGATCTCAGTCCGGTAAGCGAGCGGAAGCGGCCTGCGGGAGGGGGCGGCCACGAGCAGCCTGTCCATGCGTGCGCTGGCGCGGTACTCGGTCTCGAAAACACGCGCGCCATGCAAGAGGCCAAGCAGCAAGAATCCCACGGCGAACAAAGCCCCGGTCAGCAGCTTCGGCGAAGCCCGCACCTCACCGCTCGATGCGGGTGATCTTGGAGCCTTCGATGCTCACGCCGGCCATCAGACCCTGCTGGCCAAAGATGAAGGCATAGGCATCATCCTGCAGCGTGGTGGAGGAAAGGTTCTTAGCCACCCCGTCGTTGACGACGACCACCGTGGGGCCGACACCGATCTCCCAGCCCTTGGACTCGCGCAGATACTTGAGCGCGCTGTCGTTCATCAGGAAGACAGCATAGGCATAGGATTGAGCGCCGGCTTGCAGTCCATAAGAAGCGGACGCCGAGCTGTAGTAGTTGACCGTCTTGCCGCCTTCGCGCAACGCCCCTTCGCCGTAGCTGCCGCCCAGGATCAGGCCGGCTTTGATGATCTTGGGGAACACTAGAACGGCGCGGGCTTTCTTGGAGATATTGCCGGCGGTTTCGTTGGTCCGCGTCAGCCGTTCGAGGGCTTCCGAGACATCGCGGTTGATCTCCGATGCAGGCGCGGCAAAGGCCGGACCGGATGCGAAAACGATCGCGGGAAGACTGGCAGCAAGGACGAAGCGGCGCGAAAGGGACATCGGCGTGGCTCCTCTAAAAGGTGGCACATGCTAGCAGGTCGGCGCGCGCCGAGGGAGACACCAGGAAGCGGGGCCGCATGTAAAAAACCCCGCCTGAAGGGCGGGGTCCTTAACCGGCGTAAAAAGAGCCGCGCTTAGATCGACTGCTGGATCCACTCGCGCAATTTGCTTTCCGGCAGGGCGCCGACCTTCATGGCCGCGACCTGGCCGCCCTTGAAGATCAACAGCGTCGGGATGCCGCGCACGCCGTATTGGGTGGGTGTCTGCGGGTTGTCGTCGATGTTGACCTTGGCGATGGTCACTTTGCCTTCCATTTCCGCCGCGATCTTGTCGAGCGCGGGCGCGATCTGCTTACACGGC
>CANKHC010000197.1 GCA_947481595.1 Fidelibacterota bacterium | reverse complement strand
TAAAGTTCTTCGGCCATTTCATCCACGAGTTCTTGTACCGCCTGCCGGCTTTTGAACGGGCGGGCGTATTGCATAAGTTTCCGCTCGTCGTTCATGAGGAGATCGAAGACGAATGGCTATCTTTTATCGAACTGTACGGCGTGCCGCGCGAACGCATCATCAGAGTGCCGCGCCTGCCGGCCGCGCACTACAAGAGTGTGTGGGTGACCCCCTGCCCCAACGTCAAAACCAAAGCCACTTATGCCCTCTGGGATGAAGGCATCCACGACGTGCGGCGGAAACTTCTCTCTCAGACGGAAGGCGCAGGCGCCGATAAAATCTTCATCGGGCGGGGAAACGCCAAGCACCGCCGCTTGGTCAATGAAGGCGAACTCTGGAATTTCCTGAAAGGACGCGGCTTCGTGTCCCTCGACTTCATGGGGATGTCTGCAAAGGAGCAGATCAAGCTGGTCAAGTCGGCCAAAGTGATCGTCGCGGTCGCCGGCTCGGCGATGGTCATGACCCATTTCGCGCCCGAGAACTGCGCGATCATCGAACTGTGCCCGGCCCATCTCCTGGGAGGGTTAGGATCGCTGGGCTTCGCGGGCGTGATTGGGCAATCCTATTGCCGCGTCATCACCGAGGTCCTCGGCGAAAAGGCGGGCCTGCTCAACGACATGAAGGTCGATATGAATGTCGTCCGCGCAACGGTCGAAGATGAGCTGCGACGGCAGGGAATTTAGGTCGCAATATCCTTGAAAAGAAACGGCCGCCGGGGTGACCGGCGGCCGTTCGAGATTAATCACTCTAAGCCTTAGAACTTCACGCGTACGCCGCCGCGGAAGGTCCGGCCGTACACATCGTACAGACCGCCGACGCCCGCACCGCCACCCGGCAAGAACGGAATGACAGGCGGCGCCTGGTCGAGCAGATTCGAGATGCTCAGGTAGAAGTGAGCCGTCGCGGCCTCCAGTACGAGGTCGTAGGAGGTGTTGAGCGTGAGGTAGACGATCGCCGGCACGCTGTTGTCGGCGACTTGGGTGCCCTCGGTCCAATAGGTGCTGAGCTTGGCCGAACCAATCATGTTGGCTTCAAGTCCGATCTGGATCGGATCCCAGGTGTATCGCACGTTGGCGTTGACTCTGAGCTTCGGCAAGCCGGCCACACCGTCAGGCACGTTGCCCGTCACCGACCCGGCGTTGTCGGAATAGGTGCCGTTGACGACGTTGGAACTCTCCAAGGTGTAAGAGCCGATCACGCGGAAGGCGGCCTGACCGGGACCGATATCCGTTGAGTAGCTGGTTTCGACGTCGATACCGCGAGTGGTCGCGACCGCGGCGTTGACGGGCAGCAGGTTGACCACCGAGATGTCGCGGATCGTCTCACCCGGCAGGATCGGGCCATTGCGTTCGATCAGCGGGCAGTAGGCCGGAACGTTGCCGTTGTAACATTGCAGGATGACCTGCGTGAACGACGGCTGGTAGATTGCGCCCGCAAGGTCGATCGAGAAGTAGTCGACCGACATTTGGAGGCCTGGCAGCCACCCCGGCGAATACACGGCGCCACCGGTCCAGGTCGTGCCGATTTCCGGCTGCAAGTTGGGGCTGCCCGCAAAGTTCTGAATGAACTGCTCGTTTTTGTTGCCTTTGGCCGGGTCGCCGATGTTGACCGTCGACAGGAGGCCGGGCGTGTACAGTTCCGACATCGTGGGTGCGCGAATGTCGCGCGAGCGCGTCATGCGCGTGCGCAGTTCGTCGGTCACCTGCCAGGTGAGACCCGCTTTCCAGGTCTGGACCATGCCCGACGTGCTGTAGTCGGTGATGCGCACGGCGGCGTTCAGGTCGATGGCGCGCGCGAAGCTCTGGTCCCGGAACACAGGAACGTTGATTTCTCCAAAGCCCTCTTTCACCGTCACGCCCACCTTCGCCAGCGGCGCGTAGTTGCCGGAGAAGAAGAGGCGCTGGATGGACTGTGCGTCTGCCGTCGCCGACGCCGTTTCCTTGCGCCATTCAAAGCCGGTGGCGATGTCGACCGGTCCAGCCGGCACCGAGAACGGGCTGCCGGTTAAGGACGCAGCAGCCACGTCTTGCGTCGTGTGAATGGTCTGCACGCCGGTGTAGGTGTTGTTGATGTAATCGACCGCCGCCCGCGACGGTGCGCCCAGGCCAAAGACGTTGAGCGGGACGCAAGGGTAGGTCGCGTTTGCGACGCGCGTTTGACCGGCCAAGCTTGAACGGCAGACGATCTGACCGGTGGAAGGATCGGTCACGGCATCAATGGAAGCGGTGACGTTCGGCACGTAGGGGTTGTTGAACGCCCGGTTCAGATTGTGCGCAACGCCGTGCTCGTAATAGGCCTCCCAATTCCAATCCTGGAAGATCTTGCCATTGAGGGTAAAGATGCCGCGGTAGAGCTGGCGCGTGGCGTGCGCCTGCACGCGCGCCAGTCCCGGAGCACCTGCCCCGTAATATTCTCTGCCGTCGACGAGATCGAGCATCGTGCGGCTCATCAGGAAGGACGTGATGCCGTTGGCGACCATGGCCGTCCTGATCGAAGCCGGCAGGTAGGGGTTCTCGATGGAGATCGACTGGTTGGTGCGGGTGTAGTTGCTGGTCTGGAACCGGCTATGCACGTCGCTGTAGTTCAGCTCGAGCGAGGCCCCCAGGTCGTCGCTGATCTGGTAGGAGGTGTGCGAGTAGAAGTTATAATGCTTGGTCGGACCATTCAGCGAGAGGCCGGGGTCATTCCAGACTGGGTCGGCTGAGGGGCCGCGGACGGCATTGTTAAAAATCTGATCGACAACGTAGGGCGCCGGCTGGCCGCCCGGAAGGAACTGGGTGTTCTTCAGCGGGCCGGAGACGATCAGGCCACCCTTGGTGAAGTTGGCGGAGCCGTAGCAATAGGGATGCGGAACATACTGCGGCGATGTCCCCGCGGTATTCGGCATCAAGCAGACGTTGTTGGCCTCGCCAAACCACGGGAACTGGTTGGGGTAGGTATATTCGGGTGTATTCGTGTAGGTGAAGCTCGCGACCGTGTGGCCCTTGCCGTCCATGAAGCCCGCGCCGGCGGTGATTTCTTCCTTGTGGGTGAAGTTGGTGCCGTAGTTGCCGATACCGGCCTCGGCCCTGACTTCAACGCCGTTATAGTCCTTGTTGGTGATGATGTTGACGACGCCGGCGACGGCGTCGGAGCCCCAGGCGGCCGAGGCGCCGCCGGTAACCACGTCGACGCGCTGCACGACACTGTCCGGGATCAGGTTCATGTCGACGCCGCCGACGAGGGTCGACGGGTTGACGCGGTGGTTGTCGAACAGCACGAGCGTGCGCGAAATACCCAGGTTGCGCAGGTTGACGAGGTTGATACCCGCCTGCCCGCCGTTCATGTTGTGGTTGGTGTTGTTGCTGGTGATGCCGATGCCGAAGGACGGCAGCTTGGCGAGATAGTCGGCCAGCTGCGGGGCGGCCGCGGCCTGGATTTCGTCGCGGTTCTGCATCGTGACCGGCGTCGGGGCTTCATAGCCCGCGCGTTCGATGCGTGATCCTGTGACCACGACTTCTTCGAGACTGGGGTCCGCCGCCTGCTGGCTTTCCGCCGCAATGGCGGCGCCGTGAACCAAAAGCATGGCGCTGGTCGTCAGTAATGCGAGCTTTGACAGCTTCATGAAATCCCCCCTGTATAAGCCATATACAACTCCACCCTTGCGTCAGATGCGCACTGGTCTGAGCCCGTGAGGGAATTTTAGACAATTTGTCCGTACATTTAAAATGCATAGACTATCTAAAGTGGGCCATCGCCACGACGCGTGCGAAGCC
>CANKHC010000196.1 GCA_947481595.1 Fidelibacterota bacterium | reverse complement strand
CTTACAGGCCAATACCGCACCGCAATTTCCTATCGCCCCGAGATTTCGCCTCATGGCCCAGACACACACCAAAGTCCTGATCCTCGGATCGGGCCCGGCCGGTCTCACCGCCGCGATTTATGCCGCCCGCGCCAACCTCGCCCCGATCGTGCTCGCAGGCATGCAGCCCGGCGGCCAGATGACGATCACCACGGACGTCGAGAACTATCCGGGCTTTCCGGATGTGATTCAGGGCCCCTGGCTGATGGAGCAGATGCAGAAGCAGGCCGAGCATGTGGGCACGAAAATCGTGCACGACCTGATCACAAGCATCGATTTCACCAAACGCCCCTTCACCTGCACAGGCGATTCTGGCGACATCTTCACCGCCGACACCTTGATCATCACCACTGGCGCGTCGGCGCGCTGGCTGGGGCTGGAGTCGGAGAAGAAATACCAGGGCTTCGGCGTCTCGGCCTGCGCCACCTGTGACGGCTTCTTCTTCCGCGGCAAGGAAGTCGTGGTTGTCGGCGGCGGCAACACCGCCGTTGAGGAAGCGCTGTATCTGACCAATCACGCCACCAAGGTCACGCTCGTGCATCGCCGCGATTCGTTCCGCGCGGAAAAGATCCTGCAGAAGCGCCTATTCGATCATCCCAAGATCAACGTGGTGTGGGACTCGGCGGTCGAGGAAGTGCTCGGCAAGCAAGCCCCTCCGGGTGTGGTCGGCGTGCGCCTGAAGAATGTGAAGACCGGCGCGACGCAGGAGGTCAAAACCGACGGCCTGTTCGTCGCCATCGGCCACACGCCCAACACCGAGCTGTTCAAGGGCGTGCTCGACATGGACGAGAACGGCTACCTGATCACGGCGTCGGACTCGACGCGCACCAACATCCCCGGCGTGTTTGCCGCCGGCGACGTGCAGGATCACGTTTACCGCCAGGCGGTCACGGCCGCCGGCACCGGTTGCATGGCAGCCCTGGAAGCGGACCGCTTCCTCGCTGCCCACGGATAACGGCCCCCTGAGGGGCACGGAGGGATCGCGCATCAAGCGCGGGAAAAGGAGGGAGCTATGGCTCTCCGCACGACAAGCCGTCTCGACTGGGACAAGCTGCGCGTTTTCCATGCCGTCGCCGAAGCCGGCAGCTTCACCCACGCCAGCGACACGCTGAACCTCAGCCAGTCGGCGGTCAGCCGCCAGATCAGCGCATTGGAAGAAGCGCTGGGTGTCAGCCTCTTCCATCGCCACGCCCGCGGCCTGATCCTCACCGAACAAGGCGACCTGCTCTATAAAACCGTGCACGACGTTTTCGCCAAGCTGAACAACGTCGAAAGCCTGCTGACCGAGACCAAGGAGAACGCCGAGGGCGTCCTGCGCGTCACCACCACCGTCGCTTTTGGTTCGGTGTGGCTGACCAGCCGACTGAAGGAGTTCATCCACACCTATCCCGACATCGATGTCACGCTGCGCCTTGACGATCAGGAACTCGACCTCGCCATGCGCGAAGCCGATGTCGCCATCCGCTTCAACGAACCCAAGCAGCCCGACCTCATTCAACGTCACTTGGGCGCCTTGCGCGCTAACCTCTATGCGTCGCCGGAGTACCTCAAGGAACGCGGCCTGCCGCGCTCGCTTGAAGATTTGAAGAGCCACGACGTCGTGCTTTTCGGCGAAGGCGTGATGCCGACCGCGACGGTGCACTGGCTCGCCGAAGTCCTGCACAAGAACAACGTCGCGCCACGCGCAGCGCTGCGTGTGAATAACCTCTATGGAATCTATCGCGCTGTGAAAGCCGGCATCGGCATCGGCGCACTGCCTGAGTACTACCTGCAAGAAGCCCGCGGCATCGTGCAGGTCCAGCCCGAGGTCGAGGGCCCGAACATCGACGCCTACTTCGTCTATCCGGAAGAGCTGCGCAATTCGGCGCGTGTCGCGGTCTTCCGCGATTATCTGGTGCGCGAGATTGCGCGGGCGCGCTCACAGCTCACGGTCGTCGCCCAGACCTCGGACACCCTGCGCACGGCTGTCTGACGCCAAATTTGGCTCTAATCCGCCAGATTTTTTAATAGCCAACTATTATTAAAAGCCATGGCGGCTATGTAGATATGCGTATGCTGCATAGCAATATTCCGCATTTGCATTGGAAACGCGCGATTTCGAGGGGTAGGCTGTCTTCAGATGTTGCAACGCAGCAACCCGGGTCCTCCCCCCGAGAGCAGCATGTAACAACAGATTGCGGCACGCGGTCCTCCCCCGATTGCCGCATGATCTAAGGGTAGACGGGTGATCTAGGGTCCTCCCCCCGAACATCACCACGGTCAAAGGGCTCCAAAAGCCTAAAACCACGTCTAGTCAGGTGTCGAAGCCTCCCTTTCATAACTTTAGCCCCGAGGGTCCTCCCCCCTCGGGGCTAAAATCTTTTTGGGGTTAGCCCGAACTCAGGCGGGTTTCTTGAAATCGACGCGGTACAGGAAGCTCATCGGCGCGGGTGCGCCCTGGATCTTGCCTGGGGTGAAACGCCACGGCGTTTTGGCGAGCGTCACCGCGGCCTGATCGAGCGACGGGAAACCGCTGCTCGCATTGACGCCGGCATCAACCACCTTACCGCTCGCGTCCACGTCGAGCCGCAAAACCACGCTGCCCTCGTCGCGGATCGCGCCGGACTGATACAGCGCGGCGACTCCGCCGATCGGGTATTGCGGATCAGGCTTGGGTGCAATGACGACAACCGGAACGCCGACATCGCCTTGGATCGGCGGGCCGTTCAAGCGCTCCGGAGTGACCGTGAGTGGGTTTTTGAATTGCGCACCCAGAGCCGCGGCGCTCAGGGAGAGTACGCTGAGCAGGGCCATCGAGAATATCGGCGCATGTCTGACCATGGCGATCCTCCGTGCTGGAGACGCAGTTTAGCATCGCCCGAAATCGGGCGGCAACAGCGCGACGGAGACTGACAGTCGGGCGCTATTTCAGCTCGGCGCAGAACTTCTGAATGCGCGTGCAGGCTTCGACCAGCGCCGCATCCGCCGTGGCGTATGAGATGCGGAAATAGGGCGACAGGCCGAAGGCTGCACCCTGCACCACCGCGACCAAGGCTTCGTCCAATAGCGCTTCGACAAAATCGGTGTCGTTGCCGATCTTGCGGCCTTTGGGCGTGGTCTTGCCGATCGCGCCGGCACAGGAGGGGTACACGTAGAAGGCGCCTTCCGGGGTCTGGCAGGTGATTCCCTTGGCCTCGTTGAGCATCTTCACCACGAGGTCGCGGCGGCGCTTGAAAGCTTCGTTGCGCGGGGCGATGAAGTCGAGCGGATCGTTCAGTGCTGTCACCGCCGCCACCTGGGTGATCGAAGTCGGATGCGAGGCCGACTGCGACTGCACCATGTTCATCGCCTTGATCAGCGGCATTGGACCGCAGGCATAGCCCAGGCGCCAGCCGGTCATGGAGAAGGCTTTCGACACGCCGTTGATGGTCAGCGTGCGGTCCATCAGCTTCGGTTCCACCTGGGCGATGGTGCTGAACTTAAAGCCGTCGTAGGTCAGGTGTTCATAGATATCGTCGACCATCACCCAGACGTGCGGGTGCTTGAGCAGCACATCGGCCAGACCCCGCAGTTCCTTCTCGGTATAGGCCGCTCCCGTCGGATTGTTGGGCGAGTTCAGGATCAGCCACTTGGTCTTGGGCGTGATGGCGGCTTCGAGCGCTTCAGGCGACAGTTTGAAGCGGCTGTTCTCGCCGCATTGCACGAACACCGGTTTGCCGCCGAACATCAGCACGATGTCGGAATAGCTCACCCAATACGGCGTCGGGATGACGACCTCGTCGCCGTCCTGCACGGTGGCCAGGACG
>CANKHC010000195.1 GCA_947481595.1 Fidelibacterota bacterium | reverse complement strand
CGGCCGCCGCGGATCATGACGACGGAGTGTTCCTGAAGGTTGTGGCCTTCACCCGGGATGTAGCTGGTGACTTCGAAGCCGTTGGTCAGCTTCACGCGCGCGACTTTGCGAAGCGCCGAGTTCGGCTTCTTCGGCGTGGTCGTGTAGACGCGCGTGCAAACGCCGCGCTTTTGCGGGCAGCTGTTCAGCGCCGGCACCTTGTTGCGCGCGGCGGGAACTTGGCGGCCCTTGCGGACCATCTGATTAATTGTCGGCATCATCGACCTTTTGTCTGTTCGCGTGCGTTTAGCTCAACTCGTATCCTCATCTCGGCACGGTCTCTGCAACGGTTACCCGCGCGACCCACCCGAGACGTAAAAAACCGAAAAACAGGCCGTTTCCGATCCTGTTATCGGTCAAATCGTCAGCCCCTTGAGGCTGTTATATATTTTGCTTGTTCGACTGCTATCCTCGTCTAGAGCGCCAGCTTACTGAGAAGCATCGGCTCTACCGCGGGACGCCTTCTAGAACGGCGCGGAATATACGGATGGGGGTCCCCCCCGTCAAGCGCAGTTTCCCCGCTATTTTCGGGCACTTTTGAAACGTCGGATTGGCTGCGCTGCTGCCGACGCCGCGTTTACCCAGACTCAAACCCTGCTCAAAAAAGAAGGGGCGCTCTAGGCGCCCCTTCTCTCACACACACTATATATAGCGTGACTTTACTCGGCCGGCGTGCGCTGCGCGCGCTTGGCGGCGTTTTCGTTATCCGCCGGCGGCAAGGCTTCCGGCGTTTTGGCAGCCTGCAGCTCCGTATCGCGCGTGGCGGCCAGCGACTTGAGGCGGTTCATAAGAGCGCCCGTACCGGCCGGAATCAGGCGGCCGACAATGACGTTCTCCTTGAGGCCGACCAGGCTGTCGACTTTGCCGGTGACGGCGGCTTCGGTAAGGACTCGGGTGGTCTCCTGGAAGGAGGCCGCCGAGACGAAGCTTTGGGTCTGCAAGCTGGCTTTGGTGATGCCTTGAAGCACCGGCAGCGCACGCGCCTGTTTGCCGCCTTCGGCCTTCACCTTCTCGTTTTCCGCGTCGAACTCGAGTTTGTCGGGAAGTTCGCCGACCAGGAACGTGGTGTCGCCGCCGTCGACGACTTCCACCTTCTGCAGCATCTGGCGGACGATGACTTCGATGTGCTTGTCGTTAATCGGCACGCCCTGCAGGCGGTAGACGTCCTGGATCTCTTTGATCAGGTATGACGCCAGCGCCTCGACACCCATGACGCGCAGGATGTCGTGCGGCACCGGGTTGCCGTCCATGAGGGCGTCGCCCTTGCGGACGTAATCGCCTTCCTGCACGGCCAGGTGTTTGCCCTTCGGCACCAGGTATTCCACCGCGTTGCCCTTCTCGGGCTTCACGACGATGCGGCGCTTGGACTTGTAGTCCTTGCCGAATTCCACACGGCCTTCGATCTCGGCGATGATCGCGTGATCCTTCGGCTTGCGGGCTTCGAACAGTTCCGCGACTCGCGGCAGACCGCCGGTGATGTCGCGGGTCTTGGACGATTCGCGCGGGATACGGGCAAGAATGTCGCCCGCGTGTACTTTCTGGCCGTTCTCGACCGAGAGCACCGCATCGACGCCCAGGAAGTAGCGGGCTTCCATGCCGTTATCGAGCAAGATGACCTTGCCGCCCTGGTCGATGGCCTTGTCGCGCAGCGTGATGCGCGGCTTCAGGTCAGAGCCCTTGGGCTGCTGTTTCCAGTCGACCACGACCTTCGACGCGATACCGGTGGCTTCGTCCATGGTCTCGCGCATCGAGATGCCTTCGACGAGGTCCATATAGTGGACGATACCGCCCTTCTCGGTGACGATCGGCAGGGTGTACGGATCCCACTCGGCCAGCTTCTGGCTCTTGGTGACCTGCTGCTTGTCGTCGACGAACAGCTTGGCGCCGTACGGGATGCGGTGGCGGGCCTTCTCGCGGCCTTGCGCATCTTCGAGGATCAGTTCGCAGTTGCGCGACATCAGAATGTTGATCTTGTCGCTGTTCTTCACGACCGCCTTGTTGAGCAGCTTCACCTTGGCGTCGAAGGCTGCCTCAACGCTCGACTGCTCGGCGCCGCGCTGGGCGGCACCACCGATGTGGAAGGTGCGCATGGTCAGCTGGGTACCGGGTTCGCCGATCGACTGGGCGGCGATGACACCGACCGCCTCGCCGACGTTGACGATGGTCCCGCGGGCGAGATCGCGCCCGTAGCACCTGGCGCAAACGCCGCCGATCGTGCCGCAGGTCAGCGGCGAACGGATCTTGAGCTTCTGCAGGCCGAGCTTGTCGATGGCTTCGACGTCGGATTCGGACAGCAGGTAGCCCTTCTTGATCACCGTCTTGCCGGTTTCCGGGTTGACCACGTCTTCGTTGGTCACACGGCCAAGGACGCGTTCACCAAGGGTGAGCACGACCGAGCCGCCTTCGACCAAGGTCTGCGCGGTGACGCCTTCGTGCGTCTCGCAGTCGTCCTCGATGATGATGGCGTCCTGCGCGACGTCGACGAGACGGCGCGTGAGGTAACCCGAGTTGGCGGTCTTGAGCGCGGTGTCGGCCAGGCCTTTGCGGGCGCCGTGGGTGGAGTTGAAGTACTCCAGCACGTTCAGGCCTTCCTTGAAGTTCGAGATGATCGGCGTCTCGATGATTTCACCCGACGGCTTGGCCATAAGGCCGCGCATACCGGCCAGCTGCTTCATCTGCGCCGCCGAACCGCGCGCACCTGAGTGCGCCATCATGTAGACCGAGTTCACCGGCTTGCCGGCTTCGACCTTTTGAATTTCCTTCATCATCGCGTCGGCGACTTCTTCGGTGCAGTGCGACCAGGCGTCGACCACCTTGTTGTACTTTTCGCCGTGCGTGATCAGGCCGTCCTGATACTGCTGCTCGAATTCCTTCACCTGGGTTTCGGTGCGCTTGATCATGCCTTCCTTCGACTTCGGGATGATCATGTCATCCTTGCCGAAGGAGATGCCGGCCTTGGCCGAGAAGCGGAAGCCAAGCGCCATGATGTGATCGCAGAAGATGACGGTCTTCTTCTGGCCGCAGTGACGGTAGACGATATCGATGACCTCGGTGATTTCCTTCTTACGGAGAAGGCGATTGATCAGCGAGAACGGCACGTTCTGGTGACGCGGTAATTCCTCCGCCAGCATCATGCGGCCCGGCGTGGTGTTGACGATGACGGTGACCGGTTTGCCGGTCTCATCGACGGTCTTGTAGCGCGCCTTAATCTTGGCGTGCAGCGAGACCTGCTTGCCCTGGAGGGCGTGCTCGATCTCGGCGACGCTGCCGAACAGCATGCCTTCGCCCTTCTCGTTGTCGCGATCGAGCGTGGCGTAATACAGGCCCAGGATCATGTCCTGCGTAGGAACAATGATGGGCTTACCGTTGGCGGGCGACAGGATGTTGTTGGTGGACATCATCAGGACGCGCGCTTCCAACTGCGCTTCGAGCGACAGCGGAACGTGCACGGCCATCTGGTCGCCGTCGAAGTCGGCGTTGAAGGCGGTGCAGACCAGCGGGTGCAGCTGGATCGCCTTGCCTTCGATCAGCACCGGCTCGAACGCCTGGATGCCCAGGCGATGGAGCGTCGGCGCGCGGTTCAGAAGAACCGGATGCTCGCGGATGACTTCTTCCAGGATGTCCCAGACTTCCGGGCGTTCCTTTTCCACCATGCGCTTGGCGGCTTTGATGGTGGTGGCCATGCCGTACAGCTCAAGCTTCGAATAGACGAAGGGCTTGAACAGCTCGAGCGCCATCTTCTTCGGGATGCCGCACTGGTGCAGCTTCAGTTCCGGACCGACGACGATGACCGAACGGCCCGAGTAGTCGACGCGCTTGCCGAGCAGGTTCTGGCGGAAGCGG
>CANKHC010000194.1 GCA_947481595.1 Fidelibacterota bacterium | reverse complement strand
TACAACGCAACCACGCCGCGGTTGGTGTCGGAGAGTTCCTGGTTGAGGACTTCGAGTTCGTCCTGGCGCTTCTGTAGTTCCTGGAACTGGAGAAGGGTTTCTTGGTTCTGGCGGCGGATCTCGGCGACCGGATCGACTTTGTGCTGTTTGACGAGTTCGTCGGCGATCTTGCGAAGAACGGTGGGCGTGATTTCTGCCGCGCGCTTGGGCAGGCGCTTGATCATGCCCACGACCGTGCCTTTTCCGGGCACGCTCTTGATGCTGAAATTGTCCATCAGGCGGCGCGCGCCGGTGATGCCGATGCCCATGCCGGTGGCGGAGACGTGGCGACCGGCGAGGATCGCGGCCACGTCGGCGATGCCCTTGCCCTGGTCGGTGACGGTGATCTGCAACGCCTGGGGGGTGCCCGGCAGCACGGCGTACTCGATGCGCCCGCCTTGGGCGTACTCAAGGGCGTTGCGCACGATCTCGGAGACCGCGGTGGTGATGCGGTTCTGGTCCTGGGCGTCGAAGCCCATCAGTGCGGTGAGCGTGCGCGTGCGCTGGCGCGCAACAATGATGTCGGTTTCGGCGTCGATCGCAATGGTTAATACACGCATCGTCAAGTGGGAGAACTCCGCATCGCCACCACGGTCGCGTCATCGCGTCCACGGCGGAAGTCGCGGAACAACAGCCCCGCGATGATGCTCGGGTGTGCCGTCATAAGGCCGGGATAGTCGTCCGGGTTCCATTTGGCCGTAAGACCATCCGAATGCAGCACAACGGTGGGCTGTCCTTCATAGGGGTAGGTAAACTCGCGGATGCGTGGCGAGAGGGTGCCGGCGGTGCCGTTGTTTGAGACCATGCGCTTGGCATCGGCGCCGCTGAAGGTCGCGCCGACGATGTTGCCGACACCGACGTAGCGGACCACCTTGGCGGCCGTGTCGATGCGCGCAACTGCCACCGCCGCGCCGCGTGTGGCGAACATGGCTTTGTGGATCAACTCCATGATGCGCACGCAGTCTTCATCGCGGTTCTCGGCCACGATGTTGATGGCGGTTTGGGCGGCGAACTCGGCGGCGATGCCGTGACCGGAGCCGTCGGCGAGGATGAGGGTCGGGTTGGGGCCATCGAAATGAGCCCAGGAATCGCCGCAGATCTTTTCGCCGGGGTAGGGGTCGCTGATGGCGCCGACGACGAGACCGGAGGTCAGCTTGGTCTTGTCACCCACAATCCGCGCGACGAGGACCGTACCTTTTTCGGGGCGGGAGAACATCGTCATCAGCTCGGACTGGCGCTGAATGATGCCGAGCCCGTTGCCGCTGGTGCCGGAGGTCGAATAGCCGTCGGTCAGGGCGCGCGGAATGTCGGCGATGCCGACGCCGGCGTCGAGCGCGATGATCTCAATGCCGGCACCGGAGCCGTCGGAAAAGGTATTGAGAACCAGCTTGGCGTCGCGGCCATGCTTCAGCAGGTTGGTTGCGATCTCGGTGACGATCAAGGCGACGCGTCCCACGGCGTCCTCGTCCAGGCCATTGTCCTGCGAGAGCGTTGACGCCTGGCGGCGGACGAAGGCTACATGCGACGGATCGGAAACCTCAAGCAGCATGTTACTTCCAACGCACCAGAGTCACGGTTGTGCCCTGTCCCGGACTTGATTTGATGTCGAACTCGTTGACCAAGCGCTTGGCGCCGGAAAGGCCCAAGCCCATGCCGTTGCCGGAGGTGTAGCCGTCCTCGAGCGCGCGGGAGATATCGGCGATGCCCGGCCCCTTGTCGGAGAATACGAGGCGTAGTCCCTTGCGTATACCCGAGGTCAGGACGTCGATGACGACTTCGCCGCCGCCGCCGTAGTCGAGGGTGTTGCGGGCGATCTCGCTGGCAGCCGTGATGATGCGCGTCTGGTCGACCAGGCTGAAGCCGAGGGCAATCGCCTTGGCGCGCACCGCCTGACGAACACGCACGACATCCTCGCCGGCGTTGATCGCCTGCTTGTCAATCGTGGCGATATTCATCCAGCTCCCCTGACTCGTCGTCGATGATCTCGCGGATCAACGCAAGACCGCGGTCGACGTTGAGAGCTGTTCTGACTCCCGACAGCGCCAAACCAAGCTCAACCAGGGTGATGGCGACGGCGGGTCGCATACCGACGACCACAGTGACGGCATCAAGCACGCGGGACATGGCGGCGATGTTGTTGAGCATGCGGCCGATGAAGGAATCGACGATCTCGAGCGCTGAGATGTCGATCATGACGCCGCGCGCCTTGCTGCTGACGATCTTGTTGGTGAGATCGTCCTGGAGCTGCAGGGCCATGCGGTCGTGCATGTCGACCTGAATGCTGACCAGCAGGCAGTCGCCGATCTTGAGGATGGGGATCTGTTCCATGCGGCCTACTCCTCGGCCGATTCAGGTTTCCCTTTGCTCTCCACGGAGGTCTTTTTGTCGATCACGGTTTTACCGATCCGGCGGAAGGCCATCTTCAAGGCATCAGCCATGGTCGCCTTGGAGACGACGTTGAGCTCGACGCCCAGGTGCACGAGCGTCTGGGCGATCTGCGGGCGGATGCCGCTGATGACGCAGTCGGCGCCCATCAGGCGGGCGGCAGCGACGGTCTTGAGCAGGTGCTGGGCGACGAGGGTGTCGACGGTGGGCACGCCGGTGATGTCGATGATGGCGATCTCGGCCTCGGAGCGCACGATTTCCTGCAGCAGGTTTTCCATCACGACTTGGGTGCGGGCGCTGTCGAGGGTGCCGATCAGGGGCAGGGCGAGGATGCCCTCCCAGAGCTGCACCACCGGGGTCGAGAGCTCGAGCATTTCCTCCTGCTGGCGCTGAATGATCTGCTCGCGGCTCTTTTGATAGAGTTCGGTCGTATGGAGCCCGAGCTGGTCGAGGATCATCGAGGCGGTGAGCAGATCGTCCGCCAGGGCTTCTGCGTCCTTGCCGCTCTCTTTGCGGATTAATTCGAACAGCGGCTCCTTGAGGGAGAAGACGAAGGTCGCCGTCTCGATGGGCGTGAAGCCTTGCAGGGCACGGTCGCGGGAAACCGAGTCCAGGACCCCGCGGACATCGGTCCAAGCCGAACCGCTGATGGACTCGAGATCGCCTGATGCAACTGCTGATTGAAGGGCCCGGACGAAGGCGTCGGACTCTTCGGCCATTTTGGAGGCCGCGATTTGTCCGGATTTGAGGCTTCCCCGCTGCAGTTCAAGCCAGCGCGCGGTGAGCGGCGCGGACTGTTTATCCAGGATTTTTTGCAGAGTGGTTTTGTTTCTGGCCATTTTCGCGTCCCCTGTGATGCCGGCGTAGAGTCTTGGGTCAAAGGCGCTAACACACCTCTGCGGATTGCTTGGTTCGAGCTTGGGTGGTAAGTGTCGAACAGCTAAAACGCTTGGTTCCCGCGGTTGTTCCCAGCACGCGGATGATTTTTAAGGCTTTTTACCCCGTGACGGTGCAACGCATCCTGCTGGTCGATGACGACCCAACCTGGCGTTATGCTGCCGCAAAGGCCCTCATAGGGGCCGGGTATGAGGTGGTTTCGGCTTCCGATTATATGGCGGCGCTAGACCTGGTCGGCGCCACCCCGCCCATCGATATTCTGGTGACCGACATCGTCATGCCCAAAGGCATGAACGGCTTTGCGCTCGCGCGCATGGCGCGGCTGCGCCAGCGCGATCTCAAGGTGATTTATATGACCGGCTATGACGTGCCCACGCACGAAGCCGTGGGCAAAGTCATCCGCAAGCCGATCGATCCCACCCACTTGATCGACGAAGTGCGCGCAGCCCTCGCCGCCTAGGCGCAGGCCATCGCCGCCCAGGCTGGGTCGCCTGGGCGTGAGGACTCATTTCAAGAAGTGCAGAGACTTTACTTCTTGCAGAGGGCGGGGGCGGCCGCCTTCTTCAGATAGGCGATGAGATCGAGGCGGTGTT
>CANKHC010000193.1 GCA_947481595.1 Fidelibacterota bacterium | reverse complement strand
CTCGCGATGACTCTGCGCAACCGGCCGGGACATGTGTACTGGACGCTGACGGTCTGGCGCGATACCGCGGCGATGAAAGCCTTCATGACATCAGGCGCGCATTTGAAAGCGATGCCGAAACTGCTGGAGTGGTGCGATGAAGCTGCGGTGAGCCATTGGCAGCAGGAGAGCGAAGCGCTGCCGCGTTGGGCTGAAGCGGAAGAGCATCTCGCGCGTGAAGGCCGGCTTTCGAAAGTGCGCAATCCTTCGCCGGCACATGCCGCAGGAAAGCTGCTCGGCACCTCTGGCAAATAAAAAGCCCGCCAAACCGGCGGGCTTTTTCTTCAGAAATCTATTCGAGGCTAGGCGGCTTGTTTCGCCTGGGCCTTCTTCACGCGGCGCTTGAGCGTCTGCGCTTCGGGCTGCAGCTTGGCGATCGGCGTGCTGAGCAGGAAGGCATCCAGACCGCCGCGCTTTTCGATGGTGCGCAGGCCGTTGGTGGTCACGCGCAGACGCACACGCTCGCGCAGTACGTCGGAGAGCAGCGTCACCTGATGCAAGCTCGGCAGGAAGCGGCGCCGGGTCTTGTTGTTGGCGTGGCTGACGTTATTACCGGTCTGAACACCGCGACCGGTGGCTGCACAACGGCGTGCCATGGCAGAATTCCTTTTATGATCAAGGCTTGGCCAAACGGCCCGAGCCCAAGAAGCCCGGGGTTTTACCCGCTGGCCCAAAAGGGGTCAAGCGATAATCCTCTGCCAGGCCCGCCGGTAGACCCCTGATATAGCAGCCTTTTTCAGCGCTTTTTCGGCTTACCTTCGGCCAAAAGCCCGCGCACCCCGGCTGCGGCCTTGGCGCGGCGTGAGTCGCCCGCGAGCCCCTCGCCCATGGCCAGGATGGCTTTGCGGAGCTGCAAGAGCCGGGTCATGCCTTCGATATCACTGGGTTTGGGCGGCTTGGCCATGAGCTCGCGGAAGGTTTGCTCCAGGGTGCCGCGCGCACTGGCACGCTCCTTCTGGTAGACGGCCATGGCCTCGGCAATGATGGCGGCGCGGTCGGAGGGCGGATTGTAGGTCTTCGCCTTGGCGGACTTCTTTGGCGCCGGTGCGGGCTTGCCGCCGAACAGACCTTTCAGAAAACCGACCATTGTCCTCAGCTCACAGGTGCGGCCGCTTTGAGCCGCTCGCTCAACTGCACCAACTTGCGCAAGGCTTCGTGATCGGCGCCGTTGCCCATCTTGGCCTGCATGATCATCGCGGCCTGTTCGTCGGCCAGTTTGAACAAGCGGAAGCCGCGCCCCAGGGCGCCGTCGGCGAGAATGTCGGCCGCCAGCTTATCGTCGCCGCAGGACGATGCGACCTGGTCATAACGCCGCACGAAGGTGGCAAGCGCCGCGGCCGCGATCTGGTCGCGGGCCACGGCTTCGGCCATGCGCGTGGCGATGTCGGGGTGCGAGACCGAGAAGCTGAGGAAGCTTTGCACGAAGGCGTTGACGTCGCCCGCGCCGTAGCGCGCCCAGGCGGCGTTGATCATGTCCTTGTTCATCACGCCGAGGCGCTCGGCCAGCACGGCCGCACTCGAGGCCATGTCACCGAGGGCGAGGCGGCGCGTCTCAAGGGCTTGGAGTTTGGCGCCTTGCGCTTGCAGTTGCGTCAACGTGCGCGCTTGGCTCTCGGCCTGCTGGAGGCTTTGACGGTTCTGCACAGCGATCTCGCCGAAGCGCCGCGCGAAAGCGGAGAGCGCCTGGGCCTGGTCGACCACCATGGCCACCAGCCACACCGCAGCCAGCGGCGCGAAGGTGGCGGCAGCCACCACCGCGAGCTCGAAGGGCGGCAATTTCAGCAATCCCGCGAAGCCGCCGTTGGCTGAAATGTAGGCGCCCACCGCCGCCAGCCACAGCGTCGAGACCGCGACGGCGACGATGAGTGGAATGCGTTCGCGTAAAGTGGAGGTCATGTCGTGCATACCTTAGTTCGAAGAGGGTCGCCCCAAGGCCTATGCCGTTCAAGACTGCAAGGCGGTGGATTCTAGGGGAGCGGCGACCTATCGTCCATGTTCCTTCGCGTGAAGAACGCCGGCACAGGACTCCTAATGCGATATCTTCATAAAGTTGAATCCCTCAATCGCCGCGACATGCGCCGCTTCATCCCGTTGGCCGCGGGCGGTGTGCATTACGGCTGGCTGACCGAAGAGCGGGCCGCCGCCGTGCTGGCCTTTCGCGATGCTTTCCAGCAAGCCGCCGGCAGCGTGGTCATCAATCCGGCGCTGAAGACACCGGCCGCGCGCGCCAAAGCCATCGCGGACCTGGCGCCCGCCTTGGCGGCCACGGGTCTTTTCCCCAAGCCGCGCGGCGAGATCTACGCCGTGCGCAATCATTGGAGCGAACGGCCTGGATTCACCATCGACCGCGCATTGGTCCCGGGCTTCGGTCTGCGCGCCTTTGGCGTGCATGTGAACGGTGTCGTCGAAAAGAAGAGCGGCCCGCATCTGTGGATCGGCACGCGCGCCAAGGACCTCTTGGTCGAGCCCGGCAAGCGCGACAACATGGTCGCAGGCGGGCAACCGGCCAAGCTTGGGCTCATGGAAAACCTGATCAAGGAATGCGGCGAGGAAGCGCACCTCAAACCGGCGCTGGCGCGGCGCGCCAAACCCGCCAGCGTGCTGAGCTATTCGTTTGAATCGCCCGCCGGCCTGCGCTGCGACACGCTGTTTTGCTACGACCTCGTGATGCCCGCGGCCATCAAGCCCAGGCCCAGCGAGGAGATCGCGCGCTATGAGCTGAAGCCGCTGGCCGCCGTGCTCAAGGAAGTGCGCACCGGCAGTGCGTATAAGTTCAACGTCAACCTGGTGATCCTCGATTTCGCCATCCGGCGTGGGGTCATTACCCCGGAAAACGAGCCCGACTATGAGAAGATCGTCGCCGGCATGCACCAGCGACCACTATTTCCTGCATAGTCAAGGGGTTAACCCAGACTAACAGCCGCGTTAGTTGACTTTTGGATCGTCCTACGTCCAGATGCGGGCTTAAATCCAAATTTATCTTCCCTCTCTATACGGGCGCCCCGGACAAGAAGCCGGCAATAATCGGGGGTTGGAGGGGGCAAATTGGATCGGGCTAGCATGCATTTTCTCGACTTCGAGAAGCCTATCGCGGAGCTAGAGGGCAAGATCGCCGAACTTCGGCATCTGTCCGACAGCGACGGTCTCAACATCGCGGAAGAGGTCAGCCGCCTGCAGACACGGGTCGATCGCGACCTGCGCTCCGCTTACGGCAAGCTGACCCCGTGGCAGAAGGCGCAAGTCGCCCGCCACCCGGACCGCCCGCACGCGGTCGATTACATCAAAGCGCTCATCGAAGACTTCATGCCGCTGGCCGGCGACCGCGCCTTCGGCGACGACCAGGCCATCATCGGCGGTCTCGGCCGTTTCAACGGCCGTTCGGTCATGGTGCTCGGCATCGAGAAGGGCCGCGACACCGAAACCCGCATCAAACACAGCTTCGGCATGGCGCGTCCGGAAGGCTACCGCAAGGCACGCCGCCTGATGGAATTGGCCGATAAATTCGGCATTCCCGTCGTCACCTTCGTCGATACCTCGGGCGCTTACCCGGGTGTGGACGCCGAAGAGCGCGGCCAGGCGGAAGCCATCGCCCGCTGCATCGAAACCAGCCTTAACATCCGCGTGCCCTTGGTCACCCTGATCATCGGCGAAGGCGGCTCGGGCGGCGCGATTGCGCTGGCCACCGGCAACGTCATCCTGATGCTGGAGCATTCGATCTACTCCGTCATTTCGCCGGAAGGCTGCGCCTCGATCCTGTGGCGCGACGGCGAGCAGGCCAAGACCGCCGCCGAAGCCCTGAAGATCACCGCGCAGGACCTCGAGCGCCTCGGCATCATCGACGGCATCATTCCCGAACCCATCGGCGGGGCCCACCGGGCACCCGAAACCATCTTCACCGCCGTGCGCGATACGCTG
>CANKHC010000192.1 GCA_947481595.1 Fidelibacterota bacterium | reverse complement strand
GACCCGCGCGCCGGCATCCTGGCGCACGTCAGCTTCACCGCGCTGCATTCGCAGCCGGGCCGCAGCTCGCCGACCTACCGCGGCAAGGCCCTGCGCGAAGTGTTGCTCTGCCAGCGCGTTCCGATGCCGCCGGCCAACGTCAACTTCTCGGCTGTCGAAGACGCAAGCGGTGTCTATAAGACCGCGCGCGACCGTCTGACGGCGCACAGCACGACACCGGCTTGCGCCGGCTGTCATAAGGTCATGGACCCCATGGGTCTCGCGCTCGAGAATTTTGATGGAGCGGGCAGTTTCCGCACTTCCGAAAATGGCGCGGCAATCGACACCAGCGGTGCTCTGAACGGCAAGCCGTTTAAGGACTCGCTGGAACTGGCTCAAGTTCTTCACGACGACCCGGCAATTCCTACATGCCTGGTCAGCCGTGCGGTGACCTACGGATTGGGGCGTGACCTCGCCAATGGCGAGAAGCCCTGGCTGGAACAACTGAAGACTGCATTTACGACCGATAAGTACCGCATACCTGAGCTATTCCGCAGAATAGCCACGAGCCCGGAGTTCTTCCGTGTGTCCGAGCCCAAACCTGCGACAATCAAAGCTGCGGCTGCCCAGTAACAAGTGCCTTGGAATAGAACAGGAAATAGGAGTTAAAAAATGTACGGAATGAAACAACCGAGCCGTAGGTCAGTTCTGCGCGGCATGACGGCCGGTGCGGCAGTGACTGTCGGGCTGCCGCTGCTCGACATGTTCCTCAACTCGAACGGCGACGCGCTCGCCACGGGTGAAGACCTGCCGGTGTATTTCGGCACGTGGTTCCAGGGCCTGGGCTTCACCCCGACCTTCTGGGAGCCGAAAACCGTTGGCGCCAACTACGAGAACAACGCTCAGCTGAAGGCGCTCGACCCGATCAAGCACAAGGTCACGATCTTCAGCGGCTCGACCGTGTACATGGACTCCAACTCGCTGGTCCCGCACGAATCCGGCCCGTCGGTCTGCTTGACCGGTGGTCACCCGAAGGGCGGCCAGTTCGGTGAGCACATGCCCACCATCGACACCATCATCGCTGACTCGATCGGGACGACGACCCGCTTCCGTTCGCTCAACGTCTCGTGCGACGGCACCAACGAAAGCTTCAGCTGGCGCAGCTCGAGCTCGGTCAACACCAGCGAATCTAACCCGGTCGAGCTGTACAAGCGCATCTTTGGACCGGACTTCAAGGACCCGAACGCTGCTGAGTTCACGCCGGATCCGACGATCATGGCGCGTCACAGCGTCCTCTCGTCGGTCGGCGATGGCCGTGCGAACCTGAACGCCAAGCTCGGCGCTTCGGACAAGGCCCGCATCGACGAGTACTTCACGTCGCTGCGTGAACTTGAAATGCGTCTCGCGACTCAGCTGCAGAAGCCGAAGCCCATCGTCGGTTGCGCCGTTGCGTCTGGCGAATACGACGCGGACATGAAGCACAGCCGCTCGATCGACAGCGCGCAGATGGACAACCGTCTGCATGCTCAGCTGCTCGCTCATGCTCTGTCGTGCGATCAGACCCGCGTCTTCACCCTGATGCTCGCTGGTGGCAAGGGCGGTTCGCCGCTCCGCCGCGCCAATGACTCGATGAACTTCCACACCTACACGCACGAGGAAGCCGTCGATCAGAAGCTCGGCCTGCAGCCGAACGTCGACTGGTTCCAGAAGCAAGTCGCGGCGACGTTCGCCGAGTTCATCACGACCTTCGATAAGTTCAAGGTCGGCGACAAGACCCTGCTCGATCGCAGCTTGGTCATGTACAACACCGACCTCGGCCTCGCGAAGATCCACAGCCAAGTCAACCTCCCGCTGATGTTCGCGGGCGGCGCTGGTGGTCGCGTGAAGCCGGGCATGCACGTCGTGGCAAGCGGCCAGACCGCAGCGCGCGTTGGCCTGACCGCCCAGCAGATCATGGGCGTTCCGACCAGCTCGTGGGGCACGGAGTCCAACAAGACTTCCAAGCCGTACTCGGAAATCTTGGCCTAAGCTAAAAGTTCAGGTCTCCGATCGGGTTTGAAAACCCGATCGGAGGCTTTTCTTTCTCTGTACCTCGAGATTTTTCTGCAACTCAAAATACGAAGAGTGAAATTATGAAATTGAAAACATCAATCTTCATGATCGCTGTGGGCATCGCCGCCGGCGCCGCCGTTGCGGCCGATATGCCGATTACCAGCGAAGCCATGCCCTCCGGCATCACTCTTCAACCTCTTGGTCGTGCGCAGGGCTACGGCCCGCAGCGCTGGCGCCAAGTATCGCGCGCGGAAATCGTCTTCGCGAACGAGAAGGGCCTGACGACCTACACCTCGGATGATGATCAACCGGGGAAATCGGTTTGCGTCGCTGAATGCGCCAAGACCTGGATCCCCGTCGTGCCCGTCGCCAAGGCGAAGCCGATCGCTGGCTGGACAATCGTTTCACATCCGAGTGGCGTGAAGCAGTGGGCGCACAACGGCAAGCCGATCTACACGCATAAAGACGACAAGGAAGGCGGCGATGTGATGGGCTTGGGCGACGACCCGGCTCTGGATCGCACGCACGGCATTCAGGGCAACGAAGGAAAAGCCTTGAAGGCGGCGCTGCCCAAGGGCTGGCGCATTCACAAGTCCCATGCCGGCGGTGAAGCGACCAACGGCATCGCCATGCCGGTCGGCTTCAATATCCATGAAGTCGGAGACGCCAACGGCGTCGTGATCGTCGACATGCACAACCCGGAAGTCGAGCGGACTCTGTACTACTACACAGGCGACCTCGCGAAAGATAAGCGCGCCTGCGGCACGCAATCGGCCGTCTGTGCCGGTTTCTCGCCGGTTCAAGCGCCGGTTCTCGCCATGGCTGTCGGCGACTGGACGATCCTCGATCGCAAGGACGGGATCCGTCAGTGGGCGTTCCGCGGCAAACCGCTCTACACCTACGAAGCCGACCGCATCACTGGCGACGTGCATGGCGTAAACGTCGACAAGAAGTGGCAGCTCGCCGTCGTCGACAACTACTTCATGCCGAAGAATGTCATCTGGCGTGACGATTTCATTCAGGGCCGCATGCTTGCGACCGACAAGGGCATCACGCTCTATCGCCGCAACATTCTGTCCTTCAACCCGGCGTCCGTGCAGCTCGCGCACGACCGCCCGTATCGTCCTCGCATCGGCCGTCACATCGCTGACGTCGCTTGCGACGCGGTCTGCCAGAAAGCCTACAAGCCTTACTTGGCGCCGAAGGATGCGCAGCCGCAAGGCTACTTTGGCATCCGCATGCTGCCAGATGGCGGCAAGCAGTGGACCTACAAAGACTTCGCGCTGTACACGTCGGTCGACGATAAAGCGCCCGGCGATGCCAATGGCGATGCTGTTTACAGCCTGCTGATGTCGGACGATCCAAGCGTCGATAACGACGTCGGTTATCCCGGCCTCTACAAGTCTGGCTTCTACTGGATGGTCGCCACCTTCTAAGAACGCTCGGCGGCTGTTGTGCAGCCGCGAGAAATGACGGCAACCGGCACGGACTGCATCACACGATGCGCTCCGTGCCGGTTTGCTTTTGAGCGGTCGCTTTCGCCCGCGACTCCGATACGACCGCGCTGCTGGCGTGGGCGAGACTCGCCGCGGCTGTGTCGCACACGAGGCATAGGCGGCGGTGACGCCCACGCTGTTACCAAATTCCTGCGGAGCTGTTGCAGCGCCGTGGCGCGCTTGGTCGTCACGTGCGGTGCGCAAGGGCGCCCGGTCAGCGGGATGCCTCGGCAGACCCGGGTTGCATAAATTCTATCCATTTCAATCGCCTAAGTACGAGGCGCGCTTAACACTCCAAATTACATAGTAAGGTATTTTTATTGAGACCATAGCTAAGTATTTGTGCTGTCTAAATACTTCCCGCACTGCGATGTCCGTACGTGGGAATCCCACGTATTGATTTTGCCTCACCTGGGCTTAATATCGCTTGGCTCTGG
>CANKHC010000191.1 GCA_947481595.1 Fidelibacterota bacterium | reverse complement strand
GCCCTTGAGCGAGATGGACGAAGAGGAGGCGCTGTTTTCCAGTTTCGCGTCCAGTGAAGCTGCCTCCGACTTCCCGCCACCAGTGTCCGGGCTCAAGCGTCAGTTGATGCTGGCTAAGCTCATCGCCGCGCGCGAGGGCAGTGCGCCGGAACAGGCCGTCACCCTCGCTCAGGAACTCGCGCGCTTTCTTGATGAAGTGCAGACCGAGGGTGTGAGCTTCGAGGGGCTGGCCAACTTGGCCCCGGAGCGCTTCGCCCAGCATTGGCAGGAGACCATCGCCTTCCTCACGGTGCTGACCGATTTGTGGCCCGGTGTGCTCGCAGATGTGGGGGCGCTCGATCCTGCCGCGCACAGGAACCGCGTCTTCGCCGCGCAGGCTGCCGCCTGGCAAGCAAATGCGCCCGGGCCGGTGATCGCGGCGGGCTCGACGGGCAGCATCCCCGCCACCGCCAACGTGCTGAGCGTGGTCGCGCGGCTGCCGGAAGGCTGCGTCGTGCTGCCGGGCCTCGATGAGAGTCTCGATGATGAGACCTGGGACGCCGTCGACGAGACCCATACGCAGTTTGGCCTCAAGCAATTGCTGCGTCATTTGGATGTGGATCGCGGCGATGTGGCGGCTTGGCCCGGCGTTACGACATCCGGCACACGCGCGGTTTTCCTGCGCGAGATGATGCGCCCCGCCGCCACCACCGATCGCTGGCGCGCGTTGCCGAAAATCGACGCCGCCGCCGTCGATGGCCTCACGCAGGTCGATTGCGCGACCCCGCGCGAAGAAGCCGAGACCGTGGCGCTGATCATGCGCCAGACGCTCGAAACACCGGCTCGGACCTGTGCTTTGGTGACACCCGACCGCGCCTTGGCCGAACGCGTCGCCGGCGAACTCAAGCGCTGGGCCATCGATATCGATGACTCCGCGGGCAAGCCGCTGGCGCAGACGCCGCCCGGCGCTTTCCTGCGCCTCACCGCCGCCATGGTCGCCTCTGACTTCGCGCCGGTTGCGACACTGGCGGCTTGCAAACATCCGCTGGCGGCAGCGGGACGCGATCCCGCTGAGTTCCGGGCGCTCACACGCCGCGCCGAGCGCGAGGTTCTGCGCGGCCCGCGTCCGCCCGAAGGGCTGAACGGCCTGGCCTTAGTCGCACAAAGCAAGCGGTCGGCGATATCGTGGCTGGCGCTGCTGGGGGCCACCTGCGGTGCCTTCGCCGGCCTGATGAAGCAAGAGCGCGTACCGTTCAGCAAGCTGCTCAACGCCCACATGGAAGCGGCGGAAGCCTTGGCCGCCACCAACGACCTGCCAGGCCCGGCGCGGTTGTGGGCGGAGGACGCCGGCGACGCCGCCGCCGACTTCGCCGCCGACCTTAACCAGCACGCCGATACGCTGGACCCGATCGCACCCGCTGCCTATCCGGCGCTCCTGGAAGCGCTGATGAGCGGGATTGTGGTGCGCCCGCGCTTCGGCCGGCATCCGCGCCTGCACATCCTGGGCCCGCTCGAAGCCCGCCTGCAGCGTTTCGATGTGCTCATTCTCTCCGGCCTCAACGAAGGCACCTGGCCGGCGGCCGCGCGGCCCGATCCCTGGATGAGCCGGCCCATGCGCGCGGCCTTTGGTTTGCCGCTGCCGGAACGGCGCATCGGCCAAGCGGCCCACGACATCGTCCAAGCCATGAGCGCGCCGGTGGTGTATCTCACGCGGGCGCGCAAAGTCGAAGGCACGCCGACGGTGCCATCGCGCTGGCTGATGCGTCTCGCGCGCGTCAGCGCCGCCGCCAAACTTCCGCTGACGACGCACGCGAGCCTGAGTGCCTGGGCGCGAGCCCTCACCCTTCCGGAGCATTCTGAAGAGCCCATCAAACCGCCGGCGCCGCGCCCGCCCGTGGAGGCACGCCCGCGCCGGCTCTCCGTCACGGAGATCGAACGCTGGATGCGCGACCCTTACAGCATCTATGCGCGGCGCGTGCTCGGCCTGGAACCGCTCGACCCACTAGAACAGGAAGCGGGCGTGGCCGACTACGGCACGCTGATCCACAAGGCCTTGCAGGATTTTGTGCGCGCGTTTCCGTCCGGCCCCTTGCCGCCCGACGCGCTGGGTCAGTTGCTCGCGGTCGGCCGCACCACCTTCGCCGACGCCGCCGTGCGTCCCGGCGTCATGGCTTTCTGGGGACCGCGTTTTGAGCGCATCGCCGCTTGGTTCATCGCCACGGAATCACCGCGCCGCGCCGGCCTCGCCAAATCCTTCGCCGAAGTAAAGGGCGAGATGACCATCACTGCGCCGGGCGGCGAATTCACGCTTGTCGCGACAGCGGACCGCATTGACCGGCGCTTGGACGGCACGCTGGCCATCATCGACTACAAGACCGGTGCCACGCCCCACGAGAATGAGGTGGCCAATGGCTTTGCCCCGCAGCTGCCCTTGGAAGCGGCGATGCTGGCCCGCGCGGCGTTCCCTGGCGTGCTGCCCGGACCGGTGACGGAGCTTGCGTTCTGGCAGTTGCACGGCCGGGGTGCCGGCGGCGAGGAGAAGCCGCTGAAGGCTTCACCGGCACAGCTCGCCAGTGAGGCCTTCGTCAACTTAGGACTGCTGGTCGCCAAGTTCGACGATCAGGACACGCCCTACGAAGCCAAACCCAATCCCGCCCATGCCCCCAAGTACAGCGATTACGACCACTTGGCGCGCGTGAAGGAATGGGCGGCGGGTGAAGAGGAAGGCGAGTGATGTCAACATCTCCTACCGACCTTGCCAGCCGTGCGCAGGCCGTTGCGATCCGCCCCGAGCTCAGCGTTTGGGTGACGGCATCAGCTGGCTCGGGCAAGACCAAGGTGCTGACCGAACGCGTGCTGGCGCTGCTGCTCACCGGCACGGCGCCCTCGCGGATTCTCTGCCTCACCTTCACCAAGGCGGCGGCGGCGGAAATGAGCAACCGCATCAATGCAAAACTCGCGCAATGGGTCGATGCCCCGGACACTGCGCTTGAAAACGATCTGGCCCGCCTGCTCCAAGACCGCTTCACGGCGGCGCCGCGAGCCGAGCACGATGCTTTGCTTGCGCGCGCGCGGCGCCTCTTCGCCCAGGTGCTCGATGCCACCGGCGGCTTGCAGATCTCGACCTTGCACGCCTTCTGCCAATCACTGCTGCGGCGTTTTCCATTAGAAGCGAAAGTGCCGCCGCACTTCGATCTCATGGACGAACGCGACGCCGCCGAAGCCTTGGACCAGGCCCTGGAACACGCCATCGCCGAGGCCCGCGACGGCGCCGACGCAGGCCTTGGGGCGGCGCTCCAACACATCACCGCGCGCGTCCACGAAAGCCACTTCGCGGATCTGATGGCCGCGCTGATCGGCGGGCGTGCCAAGATCAAGCGCATGATCTTGCGCCACGGCAGCGTGCAGGCCGCCGATGCTGCCCTGCGCCGTGTCTTGGGCGTTGCTCCCACCGATACCGAAGAGTCGCTCATCGCCGCGGCTTGTGAGGACTCCGCTTGCGACTGCAAAGCCTTGCGGGCCGCGGCGACCGCCCTCGCCGGCGGCTCGGCGAAGGACCAGGAGCGCGGCGCGGCACTGGGCGCCTGGTTGGAGAACGCAAAGGCACGCGTCACCGGCTACTCGGACTACAGCAAAGCCTTTCTCACCGCCGAAGGAAACGTGCGCGCGACGCTGGCCACCAAGGCTGTTTACGAAGCTGCGCCGGAAACGCGGGAGTGCCTTGCCAAAGAAGGTGCCCGCCTCGCCGATCTCGCCGAGCGCATCCGGGCGGTACGCACGGCGGTATCATCGGGAGCGCTCTTGCGCCTCGGCGCGCAGGTGCTGGCGCTCTTTGAATCGGAGAAGCAGCGCCGCGGCGTGATGGACTACGACGATCTCATTCAGTGTACGCGGGCGCTGCTGTCTCAGCCCGGCATCGCCGACTGGGTGCTCTATAAGCTCGACGGCGGCATCGACCACATCCTGATCGACGAAGCGCAGGACACCAATCCCGAGCAATGGGCGATTGTCGCCCCCATCCGCGATGAATTCTTC
>CANKHC010000190.1 GCA_947481595.1 Fidelibacterota bacterium | reverse complement strand
TCTGACGCAGTAGCGTCACGATCTGCTCCGGACTGGGTCTCTTCTTTGGCATGACAAAGCTCCTTTCCAAGCTAGTTTCTATCAAATCGCTTGGTACAAAAAGAGCCGGTCAGGTCACCCTGGGGGCGGTCCTGCTGGTCCTGGCAACGGCGGTGCCGGCCCAGGCGCAGACCATGACAAAAAATGGCTACGCGCTGCCGGGGTTCTTGTTCTCGCCGGGCGAACGGCGCGCGCGCGAGGCTTGCGCCCAGGGCCGTCCCGAGTGCCGTGCCTCCGTCCGGGCCCAGATGTACTACGAGATGTCGATTTCCCTCATCGTTCCTTGGGCGCTGTTGGGGATCGCGGTGCTGGGCGTATTGGGCTGGATGCAGATGCAGGAAAAGAAAAAACAGAAGGCGCGTCTTCGCGCGCGCGCCCATCATGACCCCAGCAAGTTCCGCAAGCTGGACAGCGAGCGCGAAGAGCGCACGCGCAACCAGGACGACGACGAAGACAATCTTTAGGGCGGGTTAGCCGATTGTGCGCTTGAGGAAGGTGGCGCCGAACTGCATGCCGTCCTCCGCGATGCCGTGCTGCAAGCCAGGCACGCGCAAGGTCTCGCACTTGATCCCCACGCTGGTCAGCGTCTTCTCTGCTTCCGCCATGGCGCCGAAGGGCACCACCGGGTCGGCGTCGCCGTGGACGAGGGCCACCGGCGGGCGCGACTTGATTTCGGCGGCGAGGAAGTCGGCACCGGTCAGTGCGCCGGAATAGCCGAGGATGGCGCCAATCTGTTTTTCGCGGCGCGGACCCACATGCAGTGACATCATCGTGCCTTGGGAAAAGCCGAGCAGCGCCAGCTTGTCCGCGCCGATACCGTGGTGAGCGAGAACCTGGTCGATGAAGGTGTTGAGAATTGCCGCCGCGGGGAGGATACCCGGACGCATGGCTTTGAATGTTTCGGCCAAGCGCTTGGGATCGCGCGTCATGGAGTCGGGGTCGTAGCCCGCGAGGCCGAACCATTGGTAGCCGCCCCAATAGCCCTCGATCATCTGCGGGGCGTTGGGCGAATAGAAAGCCGTGGTCGGCAGCATGTGCGAGAAAAAGGGGGCGAGGCCCATCAGGTCGTCGCCGTTGGAGCCGTAGCCGTGCAGGAAGATCACGACTGATGTGGCAGGCTTGCCGCCGGCTGGCATCAGTGAAGGTCCTTTGAGCGCGTCGATCGTGGCCATGGTGATCCCGATGGATTAGGCTGCAGCAACACTCACGTGGATACAGGATTTGCTCATGTCAGAGCAAGACGCGGTGCTGTTCGCCAACCAGGCTTTCTACGCGGCTTTTGCCGGCCGCGATCCCGACGCCATGGAGCAGGTCTGGGCGAAGGATCGGACCCTGACGTGCGTCCACCCAGGCTGGGCGCCGCTCACGGGGCGGGAGCAGGTGCTGGCCAGCTGGCGCTCGATTCTTTCGGGGAACAGTGCGCCGCGCATCAGCTGTCATCAGGAGCACGCCGTGATCTACGGCGACTGTGCCGCGGTGACGTGCATCGAGGTGATTGAGAGCGGGGTCGCTCAAGGAGAGAGGGCCCAGGCCCAATATCTGGCGGCGACCAACATCTTTGTGCGGGTGGGGCACATCTGGGCCATGGTGCATCACCACGCGGGGCCGGCGAACGTCGATCCACGGACGTTGGACGATGACGCAGAGCGTCCGAAGCTGAATTAGCTGAGGGGGCCCTGGCTATTGTCGGAGGCCGCCTGCGGCTCCGGGGTGGCTGCCTGGTCTGCCGGGTCCTCTGAGTCAGCTTGAGACTCGGAAGGCGAGGTTTCTTCTTCCAGCTCAGCTTCGTCTTCGACCGAGCGGGGCGGCGGGGCGCCCTTGCCGCCGTAGGGATCGACCAGCAGGAACGCCGGCGTGAAGCCGCCAAAGGCGACAACGTTGTCGGCGATATCCATTTCGGCGATGCCGTGCGGATTGCGCCGGGTCTTGCGGGCGCGGTCTTCGGCGCCGCGGGCATCGCTGTTGCGGTCCTGGCGGCTGCGGTCGCTGCGTCCGCGTTCTTTGCGCGCGCGCGGCTGCTCTTCCATTGCGGCAGCGTCGAGTGGCTGCGCTACGGTGACCGGGACGGCGGGATCGATGGTGGCCAGCACGGGATTCTCGCTGACGATGGGGACGGGCTCGGCGACGACAGGCGACGGAGACGCTTCCACGGAAACCACGGGCGACACCACGGGTTCGGGCTCGCGGCGGGTGCGGCCACGTCCTCCGCGTTCGCCCCGTCCACGTTCGGCGCCACCGCGTTCAGGGCGGCCACGGCCGCGACCACGGCCGCCGCGTTCGCCGCCTTCGTCAACGGCATCGGCGCCAACGCCGATGTCAGCAAGCTCGGCCACCACCAGCTGCGGGATCGGCTGCTTGAGCAGGCGTTCGACCGCACCCAGTAGGCGCGCGTCGCCGGGGGTGGCAATGGTGTAGGCGTGACCGACCTTGCCGGCACGGCCGGTGCGGCCGATGCGGTGGATGTAGTCTTCCGCGTTCACCGGTACGTCGAAATTGATCACATGGCTGACGTCGGAGATGTCGAGGCCGCGCGCGGCCACGTCGGAGCAGACCAAGAGCTCGGCCTCGTTCGCCTTGAACTTGGCCAGCATCTCGTTGCGCTTGGACTGCGGCATGTCGCCGTGCAGGGCCACGGCATTGAAGCCGTGCGTGGTCAGCGACTTGAAGAGGATGTCGACGTCTTTCTTGCGGTTGCAGAAGATGAAGGCGTTGTGCACGTCCTTCGCCCTGAGGATGCGGCGCAGCGCCTCGCGCTTGTCGAGGGTGCGGACCGTGACGATGCCCTGTTCGATGGTGGTCGCCGCCGAAGCCTGGGGCGAGACCGAGATCTCTTTGGGATTGGAGAGAAACTGGTCGGCGAGTTTGCGGATTTCCTTGTCCATCGTCGCCGAGAAGAACAGCGTCTGACGGATTTTAGGCAGCAGGCCGACGATGCGCTCGACGTCGGGGATGAAGCCCATGTCCAGCATGCGGTCGGCTTCGTCGATGACGAGGATCTTGGCGTCGTTGAGCAGGATGCGGCCGCGTTCATAGAGGTCGAGCAGGCGCCCCGGGGTGGCGATCAGCACGTCGACGCCGCGGTCCAAGGCCTTCTCCTGGTCGGTGAAAGACTCGCCGCCGATCAGGAGCGCCATGGAGAGCGGGTGGTACTTGCCGTACTTGACGAAGTTTTCCGAGATCTGCGCGGCCAGCTCGCGGGTGGGCGCAATGATCAGCGAGCGCGGCATGCGCGCTTTCGAGCGCCCATCGGCCAGGATGTCGATCATGGGCATGACAAAGGCCGCGGTCTTGCCGGTGCCGGTCTGGGCAACGCCGAGCACGTCGCGTCCCATCAGCACAACCGGGATCGCTTGGACCTGAATCGGTGTCGGTGTCAGGTAACCGGAGTCAGTGACTGCTCTGAGGGTATCCGGCGATAAGCCGAGGTCTGCAAATTCCATTTGGTCCGGAAAAACTATCCGCCGCGCATCTTTTTTAAGGCTGTCGGGTCGCCAAAAACGGCGGGCAGCGGGCGCGAACGGTTCACGGCGCGGGATAATAGGTGTTACTTTGCAGGTGTCAACGGCTGCCGCCGCGGGAAAATCGTTAAAAATCAAGCCTCCACACCTATTAATCGTTATTTTTGGCCCATGAACCCTCCAAAGCACCTCGTTCTCCTGCCTGGCCTGATCTGTGACGAGGCGCTGTGGCGCCATCAGATCGACCATCTGAAGGATTCGGTCGAGGTCCAGGTCATCGATATGACCCGCGACGACTCGATTCCGGCCCTGGCGGAACGGGTGATGAATGAAGCGCCGGCGAGCTTCGCCTTGGCCGGACTGTCCATGGGGGGCTACGTCGCCCAGGAAGTCATGCGCCAGGCCCCGGAACGGGTGGAACGCCTGGCCCTGGTCAATACCAACGCCCGTGCCGACACCGAAGAGCAGCGCGAGAACCGCGAGGGGTTCATCAAGCTGGCGGAGCTCGGCAAGTTCAAGGGTGTGACGCCGCGCCTGCTGCCGAACCTCGTCCACCCGTCGCGTCTGAAAGATCCAGCCGTCGCCGATGTGGTCATGGCCATGGCCGAGCGCGTGGGACAGGAGGCTTTCATCCGCCAGGAGAAAGCGATCATGGGGCGGCGCGACAGCCGGCCCGATCTCGAGGCGATTC
>CANKHC010000189.1 GCA_947481595.1 Fidelibacterota bacterium | reverse complement strand
TGTGGTCGAAACGGATCGCGGTGCCGTCGGCGCGGCGCAATTCCTTGGCCGTGCGCACGATGACGGCGCGGTGCACGTCACCCTTTTTCACGCGGCCGCGCGGAATGGCATCCTTCACCGACACGACGATGATGTCGCCGATGGCGGCGAAGCGGCGCTTGGAACCGCCGAGGACCTTGATGCACATCACTCGTTTAGCACCCGAGTTGTCGGCAACGTCCAAATTACTCTGCATCTGAATCATGACTATCGTCCTTTATGGTCTGGGAGGATCAGGTCGGATTACTCCGCCTTCTCCGTAACCAGTTCCCACTTCTTGGTCTTCGAAATCGGCGCGCATTCGCGGATACGAACGATATCGCCGATCTTGCTGACGTTGGCTTCGTCATGCGCCGCGAACTTTTTGCTGCGGCGGATGAACTTCTTGTAGACGGGGTGCATCATGCGGCGTTCGACCTTCACGATGATGGTCTTCTGGCCTTTGTCGCTGACGACGACGCCCTGGAGAATTCGCTTCGGCATATTCCTGTCCCTCTCCCGCTTACGACGCGGCTTTAGAAGTAGCGGGGCTGCGGCGTTCCCGCAGGATGGTTTTGATCTGCGCGATCTCGGTACGCACCCTGCCGAACTGAGCGGTGTTGGTCAGCTGGCCCGAGGCCTTCTGAAAGCGCAGATTGAACTGCTCTTTCTTCAGCTCGCCGAGGCGGCCTTCCAATTCTTCGTTCTTCTGCGCGCGGATGTCTGTTGCTTTTGCCATGACGCCGTTTCCTTAAACCGCACCGATACGGGCGACGAGTTTGGTCTTGATGGGCAGCTTAGCCGCCGCGAGCGCGAAGCCTTCTTCGGCCATCGCGCGGGTGATGCCGTCCACTTCGAACATGATGCGGCCCGGCTTGATCCGGCAGACCCAAAACTCGGGTGTGCCTTTGCCTTTACCCTGGCGGACTTCGGCGGGCTTCTTCGACACCGGCACATCCGGGAAAATACGGATCCACACGCGGCCCTGGCGCTTCATGAAACGGGTCAGCGCGCGGCGTGCGGCTTCGATCTGGCGCGAGGTCACGCGTTCGGGTTCCAAGGCCTTGAGGCCGAAGGAGCCGAAGTTCAACGAGAAACCGCCCTTGGCATGGCCATGGATGCGGCCCTTGAAGGCCTTGCGGTATTTCGTGCGTTTCGGTTGCAACATTGACATGTCGGTTCGTCCGTTTCTTTAAGCCTGCGGGCGGTTGCCGGTCGAGCTACCACCCTGGTCGGCGGCGCGCTTGTCCTGCGCCATCGGGTCGTGCTCGAGGATTTCGCCCTTGAAGATCCACACCTTCACGCCGCAAGTGCCGTAGGTCGTGAACGCGGTGCCTTCGCCGTAATCGACGTCAGCGCGCAGCGTGTGCAGCGGCACACGGCCTTCGCGGTACCATTCGACGCGGGCGATTTCAGCGCCGCCGAGACGGCCGGCGCAGGTGATGCGGATGCCTTCGGCGCCGAGACGCATGGCGGCCTGCACGGCGCGCTTCATGGCGCGGCGGAACGCCACGCGGCGCTCGAGCTGCTGGGCGATGTTTTCGGCGACCAGATAGGCATCGATTTCGGGTTTGCGGATTTCAACGATGTTCAGGTGAACCTCGTTGCCGGTCATCTTCTGCAGTTCCTTGCGGATCACTTCGATGTCCGCACCCTTCTTGCCGATGACGACGCCGGGGCGCGCGGTGTGAATGGTCACGCGGGCCTTCTTCGCCGGGCGTTCGATGATCACGCGCGACACGCCGGCCTGAAGCAGGCGCTCTTTCAAATAGGCGCGGATCTTGATGTCTTCATGCAGCATCTGGCCGTAGGCGCGACCGGCGGCGTACCAACGCGAATCCCAGGTGCGATTGATGCCGAGGCGGAGCCCGATCGGATTTACTTTTTGACCCATTAGGCGGTCTCCTTCTTCTCACGCACGATGATGGTGAGATTGCTGAACGGCTTGGCGATGTTGCCGACGCGGCCGCGGGCGCGCGCCGCGAAACGGCGCATCAGCAGCGACTTGCCGACATAGGCTTCGGCGACGATCAGTTGGTCGACGTCGAGCTGGTGGTTGTTCTCGGCGTTGGCGATGGCCGATTCCAGAACCGTCTTCACTTCCACGGCGATGCGGCGCGGATGGAACGACAGGGCAGCCAGGGCGGCCTCGGCGGTCTTGCCGCGGATCAGCTGCGCCATCAGGTTCAGCTTGCGCGGGCTGACGCGCATCGAACGCGAATGGGCGCGGGCTTCGTTGTCGGCAACACGGCGCGGAGCGGATTTCTTGCTCATGGCTTAATCCTTCTTCGCCGGGGCAGAGCCGGTGACGGCCTTCTTATCGCCGGTGTGGCCGTAGAACATGCGCGTCGGCGCGAACTCGCCGAACTTGTGGCCGATCATGTTCTCGGTCACCAGGACGGGCACATGCTTATGGCCGTTGTGCACGCCGAAGGTGAGCCCCACGAACTGCGGCAGAATGGTGGACCGACGCGACCAGGTTTTGATCACATCGTTGCGCCCTGCACCGCGAACGGTCTCCGCCTTTTTGAGGAGGTAGCCGTCGACGAAAGGGCCTTTCCATACTGAACGTGTCAAGTTCCGATCTCCGTTTCTAAATCTGTCTCAAGACCTGCGCTTAAGCTTTCTTCGCCTGGTGGCGGGTGCGCATGATCAGTTTCTTTGTCCGCTTGTTGGTGCGGGTACGCTTGCCTTTGGTCGGCTTGCCCCACGGTGTGACCGGATGACGGCCGCCCGAGGTTTTGCCTTCGCCGCCGCCCAAGGGATGGTCGACCGGGTTCATCGAGACACCGCGCTGGTGCGGCTTGAAACCCAGCCAGCGCATGCGGCCGGCTTTACCGAAGTTGATGTTCTGGTTGTCCGGGTTCGACACGGCACCGACCGTCGCCACGCACTCGGCGCGCACCAGGCGAACTTCGCCCGACGACAAACGGATCTGAGCGTAACCGGCGTCCTTGCCGATCAACTGGGCATAGCAGCCAGCGGAACGCGCGATCTGGCCGCCACGGCCGAGCTTGAGCTCGACGTTGTGGACAATGGTGCCGACCGGCATGTTCTTCAGCGGCATGGTGTTGCCCGGCTTAATGTCGGCTTGTTCGGCGGAGACAATCTTGTCGCCGGCCTTCAGACGCTGCGGCGCCAGGATGTAGGACTGCTCGCCGTCTTCGTAATTGATCAGCGCGATGAAGGCGGTGCGGTACGGGTCGTATTCCAGGCGCACGACCGTCGCGACCATGTCGCGCTTCTTGCGCTTGAAGTCGACCAGACGGTAACGGCGCTTGTGACCGCCGCCCATGAAGCGGCTGGTGATGCGGCCCTGGTTGTTGCGTCCGCCGGTCGAGTGCATGCCTTCGGTCAATTCCTTGACCGGCTTGCCCTTGTGCAGATCGCTGCGGTCGACGAGGACCGTGTTACGCAGCGACGGCGTGATCGGATTGAATGTCTTAAGCGCCATGACTTAGAGCCCCGTGGTCACATCGATCGACTGGCCGGCGGCCAGGGTCACAATGGCTTTCTTGACGTCGCTGCGCGTGCCGAGGCGGCCGCGGAAGCGCTTTTGCTTACCCTTGGTGATCAGGGTGTTGACGGCCTTCACCTGCACTTTGAACAGGGTTTCGACGGCCAGCTTGATCTGCGGCTTGGTGGCCTTCAGCGGCACGCGGAACATGACCTGATTGTGCTCGGAGGCCAGCGTCGCCTTTTCGGTGATCAGCGGCGCCAAAATGAAGTCGTACAGCTCCGGCGCGATCGCGGCGCCGGCCACCGGAGCGGCCTTCACTTTTTTCGCCTTGGCGGCTTTCGCCGGCTTGGCAGCAGCTTTCTTTTCTTTGGATTCTGCGGGGCTCATTTCAAGCGCTCCTCGAGCTTCTCGACAGCCGCCTTGGTCAGAACCAAGGTGTCACGGCGCAGGATGTCGTAAACGTTCGCACCCTGGCACGGCAGCACGTCGATGCCTTTGATGTTGCGGGCAGCGCGGGCGAAGCTTTCGTCCACCGCGCCGTCGATGATCAGGACCGAGGTCCAGCCGAGCTTGGCGAAGCTCTTCACCAGATCCTTGGTCTTGCCCTTCTTGCTCTCGACGCTGTCGAGGATGATGAGCTTGCCGTCCTTGGCTTTGGACGACAGCGCGCTCTTGAGGCCAAGCGCACGAATCTTCTTGGGCAGGCTGTGGGCATGGCTGCGCACGACCGGTCCGAAGATCACGCCGCCGCCGCGCATCTGCG
>CANKHC010000188.1 GCA_947481595.1 Fidelibacterota bacterium | reverse complement strand
GACGGCGTGCTCGGCGGCTACATGCCCTGGTACAACATCTATTATGCCTATGCTCACACCGGTGAATCGGGCGAGATGTCCTTTGGTATCGATATGCCGGGCGTCTACTACAACCTTCGCAAACATGCCGACGCCAATCCCGATCCGAAGACCGGCCAGAACCGCGATATCTCGGTCGCGTTCCGGGTCGAAGGCGTACCGGCCTTCGTCGAGCATCCGGTTCAGGCGAAAGCCGGCAACAAGAAGATCTCGCAGGCCGCGCCCGCGCGTTCCCCGACGACCGTCGCGTCCCGCGATTAGAACGTCCATCAGGGAGGCGGGTATATGGTATTGCGTTGGCGTGCGGCCGCTATTGTCGCCCTAGGTGCGTTGACTGTTTTGGGAAGCGGCCCAGCCGGTTCCGCGAGTGAGGCGGAAACGTCCGCTGTGATGGGGCCCGGGCCGCTGGTACAGCGGCGGCTGAGTCCCGAGCAGTACCGGCAGATCATCTCTGATGTGTTCGGCCCCTTCATCACCTTCGGCGGCCGCTTTGAGCCCGATGTACGCGAAGGTGGCCTGCTGGCCATTGGCTCCGGCAAGGTCGGGATCACTGCCAAGGGCATGGAGGAATACGATGGCATGGCGCGCAATATCGCGGGCCAGGTCGTCAGCGAAAAAAACCGCGGCACGCTGATCCCTTGCACGCCGGCCGATGCTAAGACCGCCGACAACGCCTGCGCCACGAAGTTCCTCGGCCAGGCGGGGCGCCTCTTGTTTCGCCGGCCGTTGACCGACGGCGAACTCAGAGCGCAAGTGCGTGTCGCCAATGACGCGGCAACTTTATCCAAGAATTTCTATACCGGCCTGGGTGTGAGCCTCGCGGTGATGCTCGAGGCGCCACAGTTCCTGTTCCACATGCAAACCTCCGAGCCCGATCCCAGCAGCAAGGGCCAATATCGCCTTGATGCTTATTCCAAAGCCTCGCAGCTCAGCTTCTTCCTCTGGAACTCAAGCCCCGACGACGAATTGCTGACGGCGGCGGAGAAGGGAGAGCTGAGCACACAGAAAGGCCTGACACGTCAGGTCGATCGCTTGCTGACCTCGCCGCGCCTCGAAGGAGGTGTGCGCGCTTTCTTCGTCGACATGCTCGGCTACGACACCTTCATCAATCTCTCCAAGGACGCGCAGATTTATCCCAACTTCACGGCCCCGGTGACGCGCGATGCCCAGGAGCAGACCCTACTGACGATCCTCGATGTGGTCTTGCAGCAGCGCGGCGACTACCGCGATGTCTTCACCACGCGCCGCACCTTCCTGACGCCGGTGTTGGGTTCGATCTATGGCGTGAAACTTCCCAAAACCAGCCCAAATTCCGTCGCGGATCCTTGGCGCGCCTATGAGTACGCTGAGGGTGATCCGCGTTCCGGCATTCTCACTCACGCGAGCTTCGTCGCTCTGCACTCGCATCCCGGGCGCAGTTCGCCCACTCTGCGTGGCAAGGCGTTGCGGCAGTTTGTATTGTGCCAGCGCGTTCCCGATCCGCCGGGCAATGTCGACTTCACCGTGATACAGGACACCAACAACCCCAATTTCAAGACCGCGCGCGAGCGTGTCACCGCGCATATGACGACACCGGCTTGCGCGGGCTGTCACAAGCTGATGGACCCCATGGGCCTGTCGCTTGAGAACTTCGACGGCGGCGGCGGTTTCCGCAAGATCGAGAACGGCGCCAATATCGATACCAGCGGCGAACTCGATGGCAAGAAGTTCACCGATTCCGTCGGCCTCGGCCGGGCGGTCCACGACAATCCCTCTGCCGCCTCCTGTCTCGTCAACCGTGTATCGACCTACGCCCTGGGGCGCACCGTGACGCGCGGCGAGGCGGCCTGGGTGTCGGACTTGCAGAAAACCTTCGCTACAGTGGGCTACCGGATTCCGGACCTTCTGCGCAAAGTTGCTTTGAGTGATGAGTTGTATCGGGTTTCCGCGCCATAAGCAGATTTGGAAGAGGATGAGGCGATCATGAGCATCACGAATGGATTTGCCCAACATCGATTTGGACGTCGTAACGTTCTGCGCGGCATGCTGGGTGGCGGCGCCGTCACGGTCGGCTTGCCGCTCCTCGATCGTTTCCTCAATTCAAACGGCACGGCCTTCGCTGACGGCAAGGCATTGCCGGCCTGCTTCGGCACCTGGCTCTGGGGCCTGGGTTGCGACCCGGGACATTGGGAGCCCAAGGTCGCCGGCACGAAGTATGAGTTTGGCACGCAGATGGCTGCCCTGCAGCCGTTCCGCGACGACACCAATCTCTTTATCGGACTGAAGGTCTATCTCGACTCCCATGCGGCGGCACCACATAACGCCGGCTGGATCGGCTGCACCACCGGCAGTCCGGCACCGCCGAGCTTTGCCTCGATCGACACGATCGTTGCCGACACCATCGGCACGCGCACGCGCTTCAAGTCTCTTGAAGTCGCCTGCGACGGCACCAAGACCAGTGTCAGCCGCAAGGGTGCTACCGCCAACGCTTCGGAGAATTCGCCGGCTGCGTTGTACGCCCGCGTCTTCGGGCCGGAGTTCAAGGATCCCAATGCCGCCGAATTCACCCCTGATATCGGCGATATAATGCGCAAGAGTTCGCTCTCGGCCATCACCGAGCAGCGCCAGGAACTGATGAAGAAGCTGGGCGCGGCGGACCGCGCCGGCGTCGATCAGTATTTCACGTCGATCCGTGAGCTGGAAAAGCAGCTCGAGATCATGCTGGAACGCCCGGCACCGCTCGAGGCCTGCGCAATCCCGGCCAAGGGGGACGAAGCGCCTCCGGGCTACATCATCGACGATGCCACCACCAACAATAAGCTGTTCGCGCGCATCCTGGCGCACGCGCTGGCCTGCGGTCAGACCAATGTGATCAACGTGCTGTTCTCCGAGCCGCTGTCCAACCTGCGCCGGGCCGGCAGCTCGATGACCTATCACATGTACACACATGAAGAGGCCATCGACACCTCGGTGGGCTACCAAATCGAAGCCGATAGGTTCCGCCGTCAGTGCTTCGCCGCCCTGGCCGATCTCCTCGGCACATTGAAGGGCTTCAAGGAAGGCCCGGGCACGCTCCTCGACCGTATGCTGATCGTCGGCTTCACCGACGTCGGCTATGCCAAGACCCACGGCGTCGACAACATGCCGATGTTGACGTTTGGTAAGGCAGGTGGCCGCCTCAAGACCGGTTACGCCATCGATGCCAAAGGCGACACGGTCGCGCGCGTCGGCCTGACGGTGCAGCAGGCGCTGGGTGTGCGCACCAGCACTTGGGGCACAGAGTCCAATACGACCGGGCGACCGTTTGCGGAACTCATGAACGCCTAACGCGGATATCTCGGGGGAGGATGCCAATGAGAGCAACGATGCGTTTGGCTGTTGGGTTTTCGACCATTGCGCTGGGTCTGACGCTGATCCCCCCAGGGATGGCCTTTGCCGCCGGGAAGGACTTTGCCGTCGCGGCAACACCGTCCGGTATCACCTTGCAGTCTATCGCGGTTCCCCAGGCGAAGGGGGCGGCCCAACAGCTCGATGCATATGCCAACACCGCGGGTTTGACGCTCTACACCTACGCCCAAGACGTGACGCCGAACGTCTCGACCTGCACCGGCGACTGCGCCAAGACCTTTATTCCGGCCGCGGCCGCGAAGAATGCCAAGCCCTATGGTCATTGGACAGTCTTAACCCGGTCAGACGGCAGCAAACAGTGGGCCTTCAAGGGCAAGCCGCTTTACTCCTATGTCAACGACAAGGAGCCTGGGTACTACGCCGGCAACAAGCCCAAGTATAAAGGCCCGGTAAAGGCTATCCAAAAGGATCAACCATTGCCGGAAGGTTGGCAGGCGGCCACCTTCCAGCCGGCCGACGATTTCGTGTTTCCCGCCGGTATCGGTTTGGAAGAAATCCCGAATGTTTTCGGTCAGGTCCTGGTCGATCAGCGCGGCATGACCATTTATGCCTTCGATGGTGATCCCAAGAACGACAAACAAACCTGTATGGCGAAGACGGTGTCCTGTGGGGCTCATTGGATTCCGGTCCCCGCGCCGCAGCTCTCGGGACCTGTCGGGAACTTTACGCCGGTCGCGCGCCGCGACGGCAGCAAGCAATGGGCCTACAACGGCCGTGCACTCTATACCTACAGCGACGACATCGTTCCGGGGGAGGCCCACGGTATGGATGGCTCGAAGTCCTGGCAGGTGGCGACGCTGGTGAAGTACTTCACGCCAGCGGGCGTTGGGGCGAGCCACACGATCAATTTCGGCT
>CANKHC010000187.1 GCA_947481595.1 Fidelibacterota bacterium | reverse complement strand
GTGGTTGATGAAGCGAGCGGGCTGGCGACGTGCCGCCAAGCGGCTCGTGCAGACCCTCGGTTTCACGCTCATCGAAATGGCGATCGTGCTGGTCGTCATCGGCTTGATCGTATCGGGCGGCCTGGTGGCGATTGGCCCGGTCGTCGAGAACGCCAACGTCAACCAAACCAATCAAAAGCTCGACCGCGTCGAACAGGCGCTGGTCCTGCACGTCATCCGCTACGGCTGTCTGCCCTGCCCTGCCGGACCGGGCGAGCCCGCGACCGGCACATATACCGCCGGCCAATCGGTCGCCAACGGCGCGGTCTACACCGGCACCTGCGCCGGCGGAACCGGCTGCGACTTCGCCCAGGGTGTCGTGCCGTGGGTCAATCTAGGAATCTCCGAGGGCGATGCTTCAGATGCTTTCGGAATCCGCTTCTCTTACGCCGTGACCCCGGCGCTCGCGCTTGCGGCCGCCAGCACCACGGCCGGCATGCAGCGCGTCACGTCGAGCTATCCGGCCGGGACGCTGGATGTGAGTAACAACGCCGGCACGGTCATCACCACGGACGCGGCCTATGTGCTGATCAGCCACGGTCCTGATCGCGCTTATGGCCGTCAGATGACGGTCGGCGGTGCGGCCTTACCGGCGGCGCCCTTTTCGTCCACGTTCGAGGGGGACAATTCGGCGGGCCCCACGTACCGCCAGAGCGACTACTCCTCCGACAAATCCGGTACGACCTATTTCGACGACATCGTGCGCTGGCGCTCCGCGCCGTTCGTCATCCAGCAATGCGGCGCCAATTCCTGCGGCAATCCCCTGTGAGCCGCACAACGATTGAGATGCGAGAGGACAAGGACGTTTGATGACCCCGATGAAGATCCTTCTGGCCGCTGCCGCGATCGCCGTCGCCGCCCCAGCTTTTGCGCAGGAGGATCTGGCACCCGAGCTGCAGTGCCTCCGCTACCTGCAAAGCTACGAGCGCAGCATGCAGATCCCGCAGGGCCTGTTGACGGCGATCTCCTACGTCGAGGCGGGACGCGCCAGTGGCCCGAACAATGAACTCACGGCCTGGCGGCCGGACGTAGACAGCGCGGCCGCGGAATTGAGCGCATTGGAGGCGAGGTTGTTGCTGTTGCCGCCCGGCTTGGCGGCGGCACCGCGGGTGGGGGTCGGGGGCCCCGCCGGTGCCGGTGCCGGCGCGGCTTCGGGGATGAATGTCGCATTCACACCGGAGGCGCTGGCAGCACTGCCGCGGCGCGATTGGATCCCGACGAGAAGCTGGTCGATTTGCGCGCCGATCGTGCCCCAGAAATCCGCCGAGGTGGCGCTGTTGACGCTGGTGGACGAGGTGTTGCCGGTGGCGCCGCCGCCCGCGCCGATGGACGCGGCGATGGTGGACGCGTCCGAAGAGGAACTGGCCGACGAGGTGGCCGTCCGGCTGACGTTCAGGACGTCCATGCGGTACTGCTCGAGATAAGGGTCGTCGAGCTCAACGTGCAGGGTATTGCGATCGAAGGTGTAACGCAGCTCGGCGAGGTCGACGATGCGTTCAACGACGTCGATGAAGGGCTTGTCGGTGGCGGTCATGATGATGCCGCCGGAAATGCGCGGGTCGAGTTCGAGATCGACCTGCGCCTTGCGCGCGAGCTCGATCAAAATGTCGCGCACGGGAACGGTTTCGGTGACCGCGATCGAGACGCGGCGCGTGTCGGCAAGCTCAGGGGCGCTGGGGGCGGCCAGCACCGACTGGAAGCCGGGAATCGGCGGCTCTTCGCCGCGCGGCTGCGGTTCCGGCGCGGAACGGCCGAGAAGGCTTTCGTAGTCGTTCTTGGAGGCTTTGCCGGCGATGTCGTAGTCGTTGTAATCTTTCTACGAGCTGCACGATCCGAGCGCGGCCATCAGCGCAACGACCGCAACGGCGGAGCGTCGTATCTGGGTGCGCCGTAGCGGAGCCGTCGTCGCTCGCGTGCTGCCGGCGGGTAAAAACGCCCAACGTCGCGCCGTCAGCGTGCCCAGAAACTTCATCGTAAAACCCCCACTACTCAAACACGTCTTGCGAGCTTGCACTGACGCCCCAGCTTCGCTGGGCGCGGCCTATGCGCTCATATGATCTTTTTGTCCCTCAAGGGCCCCCAAGAGAAACGCGGGCGATGGCCGCAAGACCCCGGCTCCGCATCCCTAACCATAGCAGAGAGGAAAGGCGTTTTGCCACTATCAATGGCAACCGCGAAACCTTTGAAAATTCAACCTGAACGGATGGCCGCCAGCCTGTTTACGATATCGCCGCCGGCCGCCAGCCCGATCCAAAACGCGGCGAGAATCTCCGGCGCGAAGGCAAACTCCGCCTCACCGCGCCGCAGCCGCGTAGCACCGCCGACGAGGACGCCTAAAAGACCCGCCACACCAAGGGTCATCAGGAACACCTCCAGGGGAAGTGCCAACCCCACGATGGCCAGCAATTCCACGTCGCCGCCGCCCAAGCCCGCGCGCCCCGTTCGCGCGCGGTAAAGCGCATCAAGGACAAGCCCGAGGGTCGTGCTCAGCGTCGCGAGCACCGCGGCTTCGAGATAGCGGCCGTCGCTCAAAGCGCGCCACGCGACCGCCAACGCCGCCAGCAGAAGGACCAGGCTGTTGGGGAGACGGCGGTGCTCAAGATCGATCACGCCCAGCGCCAGCATTACAGGTGTCATTGCCAACAGGAGGGCGAGATGGACGATATCCCGAGCCAGCACACCGGCGCCGACGAACAGCGCGGCACTGGTCAATTCGATAGCCGGGTAGCGCCAGGAAATTTTCGCGCGGCAATGGCGGCAGGCGCCGCCGTGCACGGCCCAGGACACCACCGGCACCAAGTCGGCCGCACTGAGGACATGCCCGCAGGCCGGACAATGCGAGCGGCCGGCAGTGATGCTTTCGCCGCGCGGCAGGCGATATGACAAGGCGGTGATGAAACTGCCGAACACCAGACCGAACGCCGCGAGCGGGACGGCCAGCGTAGAGATGGGCAGCGTGGAGATGGGCGGCAGCTGCGCGGCGAGGAAGGGTGACTCCATCGCGTTATTGCGCTGGCGCGTTGTCGACCACCGGGGTTGCGGCTGACGCCGCGGCGGGTGTCGCGGCAGGCGCCGTGATGGCGCCGCGCATCTGCGCGATCACGCCCTTGGCCCAGTCCTGCATGGTGGAGCTGAAGGTGAACAGCGCGATGACTGCGGCGATTTCGGCGGCGATGACACCGATGATGACGCCGCGCACCCAGCGCCGGCGCAGGCGCACAGGTTTGGCGAGCTGCGGTGAGTCGTCGATGGCCCCTTCGGCGTGCTTCTCGGTGACTTGGATCGAACCCGCGCCGTAAGCCACCAGCAGCGCCTTGTCGGCGAGGATATTGATCACGCGCGGCACGAAGGCAGCACTCTGCGCCAGGGTCTCCATGGCGCCTTCGGTAAAGATCGGGAAATCGATGCCGTCGGCGCGGCTCATCTTGACGCGGTGGCTGATGTAGTGGGTCGCCTCGGCCATGTTCAAGGGGCCGGTGGCGAAGGAAAATCCGATGCGTTGGTTGATCTGGCGCAGGTCGGGGCGCTGCAGCAGCTCGTCGAGCTCCGACTGGCCGAACATCACGATCTGCAAGAGTTTGTTGCGCTCGGTCTCGAGGTTGGAGAGCAGGCGTACCGCCTCAAGCCCCGCCGGGCCCAAGGCCTGCGCCTCGTCGACGATCAGCACCGCGTTGCGTCCCAGAGCATGCTGTTCGAGGAGGAATGTGTTGAGGGCCTGAAGCATCTGCGGTTTCGAGCCGGTCTCGAGTCCGAACTCGGCGCAGACCAGCGTCACCAGGCTTTCGGGATCAACCTGCGGCGCGTTGAGGTAGGCCAGCGTGGCGTTGCCGCGGGCGTTCTCTGCCAAGCCTGCGCCCACCCAAGCTTCGGCACAGGTCGGACACATCTTGAGCGCCGCCACGAACTGCTTGAGGGCCGCTTCTGGCTGCTGGTCGCGCATGAGCGCTGCGCCGGCTTGGCTCGTCCGGCGCAGCTGTTCGGCGGCGCGGTCGGCGGCGACGATCCGTTCGTGAGCGGCAAAGTACGCCTCGGCGCGGCGAAGGCGCTCGGCGGCCCGCGCTGCTTTTGTGCTCATTGCAGAGCTTGGAGCTTTTTGTCGAGTTGGACGACGATGTCCTTGCGCCCGGTTTGGCGGGCAATCTCGGCCAGCAGGGAAAGGACGGTCGGATGCGACACGCGTTTGAGGACCCAGCCCGCCAGTAGAACTTTGGCAAACGCCCGCACGACGATTCCGGGCCGCTGCGCGGCGCCCACGACAGGCATCGTCGGAAGCGGCGCCG
>CANKHC010000186.1 GCA_947481595.1 Fidelibacterota bacterium | reverse complement strand
TCCCGCGGGATGCGGACCAACCACACCGATATCGACGCGCTCGGGATAAGATCCCATCGGCCTCACCGCGAGCACAGCCTCGGCTGACGTGAGAAGAATGCCGAGCCAGCCCGGTCCGTTGTCGACCCACTGAGCCTCAACCACCGCACTGCGCTCGATGCGAAGCACTTCAAGAGCCCGCGCGAGGTCCTTCTCATTCACGGGCCCCGAACGGACCAAGGGAGGTGCGGCAAACCCAAAGCCGCCTTCCACCGCGCGCACATTGACCAGTCCAATCCCGCACTCTTGAACGATCATCGTCCCCTTTGGCCTCCCGCCGGCCGCCAGCCATGCATGGCATGTCCCCAGCGTCGGGTGTCCGGCAAAAGGTAGTTCGCGCTGCGGCGTGAAAATACGCACGCGGTAGTCCGCGCCCGGATCCGTAGGCGGCAGCAAGAACGTCGTTTCGGACAGGTTCATCCACCGCGTGATGTCGAGCATACGTTCCGTGGAAAGCGCGTCAGCGCCCGCAATCACCGCGACGGGATTGCCCTTGAAATGCTCGCCGCCGAACACGTCGACGAGTTGGAACTGCTTCGTCATGGTGTGCCCCCAATTCGCCCCACGCACAAATCAAAAGGGGGAACCTCGCGGTTCCCCCTTTTTTATAGTCTCTGCCGCTGCCGCTTAGTACGGCTCGGAGATCAGCCAGAACAGCGATTGCGTACCGACCTGCGGCGTGCCGAGGTCGACGACCTTGTTCGGGTCGGTGTCCAGATAGATGTCGTAGTGGTCGTTGGCGTTCATGTCGCCTGACTTCTTGTCGCAAGCGCAGGTGTACATGGCGAAGCCGCGATAAGCCCACTGCTTCTGGCCGTCGGCACGATCCATCACTTCCCAATACCCGGTCGATTGCGCGTTGGCAGGCGCGATCACCGGCTTCATGGATTCCTCACAGCGCGCATCGCAGCCCTTGGTGCCGACCTGGCGGCCCACACCTGCGCGAATCACCACGCCGCGGCGGAACGCATGTCCGCCGCCGGTGTGATAGGCCGCAGCTTCACGGCGATACATCGTCATGCCCTTGGCATCGGACCACACCAGGCCGCGGCCTTCGGTGAGCGACAACTTCACGCCCGGGGGCAGCGGATACTGCGAGACGAGGGCGACCTTGTAGCGCTTGTCGACGCCCTGGCCCTTCGCATACTGCGCGGCGCGGTCGTCGGCGTAGGTGTAAAGGCCGAGGCCTTTATAGGTCCACTGGTTGATACCATCGTTGCGCGCCAGCACCTTGAAGTCACCGACGGGGAACGAAATCTGCGGGCTGACCACCGGCTTCCACAGGCAAGGTGTGGCGCAACCGGCTTTATCTTTATTGGCGTCGCCTTCGAAGACATAGATCGTCATGTCATCGGCGTCGACAAAGCCACGGCCATTAGCATCGGCGATGCCGGCGACCTTGATGCCATGCGGCACTTGGACATCGGTTTCAGGCTCGTAGTAGGCCGGCTTGAAGTCCGGTGAGATCGGCAGAGGTTTGCCTTCCTCGACCTGGTCGCCTGGGAGAGCACCGCGTCCGAAGCCGCGGCCGCCGGCCATAGCGCCGTTCAGCGAGCCATTCATCTTGTCGCCGACGTAGGTGTAAAGCGGCTTGCCCTTGTGGGCCCACTGCTTGGCGCCGTCGTCGCGTTTGACCAGAGACCAGTCGCCGGACGCCTTGGCATTCGCCGCCGCGATGAACGGCGGGTTGGCCTTGGTGCAATCGGCCACGCAGTTCGACTTGCCCGCTTCATCCTTGGCATAGGTGTAAAGCGTCATGCCGCGCGTATCACCGTAGGCGGTTTTGTGCGCGGCCAGATATCCACCCGAGATGCTGAAGTGGATGCCGAGGCCCTGCCCTGCTCCCAACGGCTGCAAGGTGACACCTACCGGCGTCGCCGCCGGTGTCTCGAACTTACCTGCCGCCTGAGCACCCGCCGCAAAGCCTGCGACGAGTGTGGCGGCGATCGCCAATTGCGCTGCGCGTTTCATGTGCGCTTCCGCCTTTGCTGGGGTTAGGCCGTGATCTCGGTGATGGTCTTGCCGGTCTGGTTGGACAGCGTGCCCCAGGTGTTCATCGGAACACCCATGGCCTGCATGACCGTCAGACCGACGCGGGTCACCGGAGCGCCCTGGTCGGCAATGTGGAAGCCGCCTTTAATGCGGCCGTTGGCAAGACCCGCCGTCATCGTCGGCATGTTGTCGAGCGTATGCAGACGGGCGTAGCCGTTGTCGGTGAAGTAGTACAGCACGATGCGGTCGAGCAGCGTGTGATCGCCTTCCTTGGTGCTCTCCAAGATGGCGAGCATGTCGCGGAAACCTTCCAGACACTTGCCCATCAGCCAGGTGCAGTTCGGCTGATAGCCGAGCTTCGGATCGATGCCTTCTTCGTGCGTCCACTGGTGGAAGTTCTGCGTGCTGCCCGGCAGACGGATCAAAGCGCCGCCGCCCGAACCCGAGAACGCCACGTTGATGACGCGGGTTTGGCCGCAGGCCAGCGCATGGGCGAGGAGCTGCGAGTGCAGCTTGCCGTTGGCGAGCGCGTCGTTGACGTCCGCACCCAGGCGGGCTTCTTCCACCGGGGTCGGCATCTTGCAGTTCGGCATCGACGCCGGCTTCTGCAGCTGCAGATCGAGCTGGTTTTCCAGGCCGCGCACGGCGGTGAAGTATTCATCGAGGCGCGCCTTGTCGGCAGCACCCAGACCCTTGAGCAGGTCTTCGCGCTGTTCGCCGACGTAGGACAGCACGCTCTTGCGCGCCATGTCCTGCGGATCCGGCTCGAAGGTGGCGCTGTTCGGGTCCTTGAACTCAGGTCCGAAGATGCGCTTGTACAGGGCCACCGGCGAAGGCTCTGAGGCGTTGATCGCGGTGGCCGAGCGGCGGCTCCACGACGACGTGCCGCCGTCGGCGGAGACTTCCAGCGAGCGGAAGCGCGTGCGCGTGCCGATGGTGTCGGCGATGATGTTATCGAGCGAGGGCGGCGAGCCCTTGCCGTCCGGGATGTCGCCCATCGAGCACACCTGGTAGCCGGTGTTGTGCGGGCTAGCCGACTTGCCGTCGAGGAACACTTTCATGCCGGAGAAGATGTTGATCTTGTCCTTCCAAGGATTCAGCATCTCGAACTGAGTGTTGTTGGTGTAGCCCTTGCCCAACACCTTCGGCTCCCAGAAGCCGGGGTTGAAGCCCAGGCCCTGCACCCAGGTGCCGAACGCCACCGGCAGCTCTTGGCCGCTGGCCAGCGCCGTACCATTGCTGTCGAGGAAGCAATCGAGGAACGGAATGCCGACGGTGACGGCCGCACCATTCATCATGCCGCGCAGGACGCGACGGCGGTTCATGTTCATGCTCATTGCAGGCTCCCTTTTGAAGTCTCAGCAGATGCAGTCTGGGTCAGTGTTACGGTGGTAAATTCGGGGCTCATGACGATGCTGCGCAGCAACGCCGGAATGCGGTATCCGTCCTTGGTGAAGCTGCCTTCGAGGTTGGCCAGCCAGCCGCTGACGCCCGAGGCGGGCTTACCAATCGCATAAGACGCCATGCGGTTGACGATGCACTTCGAGGCCGCCGGGCTGTCATGCACGACTTGGCCCAGTTCGGTGGCGTTGGCGAACTTCTTGCCGTCCATGATGCCCGAGGTGTCGAGCGGTGCGCCGTTCTCGTGGGTGCGCAAACCGCCGCCGCCGTCGAGGGTCTCAAGCGCCAAGCCCATCGGGTCGGTCAGCTTGTGACAGCCCGTGCACATGGCTTCGGTCGCATGCGCGTTCAGGCGTTCGCGCGCGGTCTTGAACTGCGGGTTCGAGGTGTCCTGCACGACCGTGAAGTTCACGTTGCCCGGCGGATCGGGGACCTTCTGGCACAGCATGATCTCGCGCAAGGCCTTGCCGCGGATGGTCGGCGAGCTGCGCCCAGCATGGCTATGCAGCGCCACGAAGCTGATGTGCATCAGGATGCCGGCACGCGGATCGTTGGCCGGGTATTCATAAGGCACCCAGGCTTCCGGCTCGCCGTTGACCTGATTGGGCTGCAGGAGCGGCAGCCTGTAGACCGACGCCAGGTAAGTCGTCAGGAAGGTCTTCTTGGTGGTGAAGATGTCGCGGTAGTCGCCGTTCTTGGTGATCAGCTGATCGACGACGGTGCGCAGGGTCTCTTCCTTGGCATCGCGCGTCACTTCCAGGCTGAACTGCGGATAGATCGTCGCGTCCTTGGCCAGCAGGGCGAAGTCGTCGAAAGCAAACATGTCGGTGAAGAAGGCGCGCATGCCGCCCTCAAGCCTGGGGCTCGCCAGCATGCGGTCGACCTGCTTGGCGTAGCCTTT
>CANKHC010000185.1 GCA_947481595.1 Fidelibacterota bacterium | reverse complement strand
GTGATCGCCTGGCGGATCCACCACGTGGCATAGGTCGAGAACTTGTAGCCGCGGCGGTATTCGAACTTATCGACCGCCTTCATCAGGCCAATGTTGCCTTCCTGAATGAGGTCCAGGAACTGCAGGCCGCGGTTGGTGTATTTTTTCGCGATCGAGATCACCAGACGCAGGTTAGCCTCGATCATCTCTTTCTTGGCACGGCTGGCTTCGCGCTCGCCCTTCTGCACCGTATTCACGATACGGCGGAACTCGGCGATGGAAACACCGGCTTCGTCGGAGATCGCCGAGATCTGCGCGCGCAGGGCTTCGATCTCCTTGACGTACTTGGTCGAGAAGTCTTTCCAGCCCTTGGTGAGCAGCTTCTGCACGCGCTTCAGCCAATTGGGATCAAGTTCGCTGCCGTAGTAGTTCTCCAGGAACTCCTCGCGCTTGACGCGGCTTTTCAGCGCATAGCGCAGCAGCTGGCCTTCAAGGCCGATCAACTTCCTGTTGAGGTCGTTAAGCTGCTCGACCAGCGCTTCGATGCGGGCGTTGTTGAGATGCACGGCATCCATCAGCTCGACCAGCTCGGCTTTCACCTTCTGAAAGCGGCGTTCGACGCCTTTCTCGATCTCTTGGCCTTGCTGCAGCGTGGTCAGACGCGCTTCTTGGCTCTTCTTCATGCGGTTGTAGGTGGAGGCGATCTTTTCGAAGGCTTCGAGCACCTTCGGCATCAGCGAGGCTTCCATGGCGGCGAGCGACACGGCGGCTTCGTCGTTTTCGTCCATGCCGCCCGCAGCACCGCCGGGAACGCCCGGCTGACCCGGCTGGCCGTTGGCCTGAGGCCCGTTGGTACCTGGAGCCTGCATCCCGGGGCCGTTGACGCTCGGCGCCCTGGCTGCTGCGGCCGGACGGCCGTTGGCGGGCTTGGGCGCGGCTTCGTCCTCGCCATCGGCGGGTTCGGAGACCACATCGACATCGAGTTCGACATCGGAGGCCGTATCGGAGGCACCGGCGCCATAAGTGGCGTCGAGATCGATGATGTCGCGCAACAGCATTTTGCCGTCTTGCAGGGCGTCGTGCCACGACAAGAGCGAGCGGATGGTGATGGGGCTTTCGCAGATGCCGCCGATCATCATCTCGCGGCTGGCTTCAATGCGCTTGGCGATGGCGATTTCGCCTTCGCGCGACAGCAGTTCCACCGAACCCATTTCGCGCAGGTACATGCGCACGGGGTCGTCGGTGCGGCCGACGTCGTCTTCGTCGATGTTGCCGCCGCTGTAGGCTTCGGCTTTGGTTTCGCCCTCTTTGCCTTCGGCGTCGGCCTCGGGCTCTTCCTGCTCTTCGCCTTCGACGACGTTGATGCCCATTTCACTGAGCATCGACATGGTGTCTTCGATCTGCTCCGAGGTCATTTCCTCGGACGGCAGGGCGGCATTCAGCTCGTCATAGGTGATGTAGCCGCGCTCTTTGGCTTTCGCGATCAGCTTCTTGATCGAGGCATTGGTTGAATCGAGCAGCGGTGAATCGCCGGGGGCGGCGGGAGTCTGTGGGGCTTCCGGATCGTTCGCAGCGCCTTTTGCGCCCGCCTTCACATTCGCCGCGGTCGCTTTCGCCATCGGTACCTTACCTTGCTCGATGTTCTTAGTTTTGGCGGCGAGCGCCGCTTTAAGGGGCGAGCCCTTGACCGGGGCCGCCTTTGCCGCGGGCGCGGCTTTGCCTGCGGTCTTGCCGGCGGCCTTGGCCTTCACGGCATCCTTCTCTTTATCCTTGGCGGACTCTTTGGCCGACTTGGCGCTGGCTTTGGCGGGCGCAGCCTTATGGGCCGCTGCCTTCGCGGGTGCCGCCTTCGATCCTGACTTCGTGGCCGCCTTCGTCGCCATCTTCCCCGTGTCTCCCGAAACGCGTTTCCAGAACGTACGTTTTTTCGCGCGGTCCACATCCCCCATGACCCGCGCTCCGTCTCGCCCTACCGCTTGTGTTGTGTTTCGCCCGAGCCCAGTTCGCTGCCGTCCTCGTCCCCAGCCGGCCGAACCAGATCCAGCAGCGCTTTATACGCCGCCAGGGTGTGCTCCGACGGATTTTCCGCCAGTTCTATTTCAGCCCGTTTGAGATCCGCTTCCAAGTCAGCCCGCTGACAGAGTGTAAACGTGTGATCCCAACCGGCCGTTGCAGTCTCCAATGCAGCCGCCGGAAGAGCGAAGGCCGCATGGACGTAAGTCTCTGAATTTAATAGGTTTCCGAGCTCTTCAGCAAACCCTAGCCTTGCTAAGTGGGCTCCGAGCGCCTCAAAATCAAGCCCTGGATTCTGGGCGATGTGGATTACGGCGCTTTGCCTCAGGGAGTCAAGCCGCGAATCGGCGAATTCCATGGTCCCCAGACGCTCTTCCACATAGTCCATGAGCTCAGGATGATTAATCAGGGTCGCGAGCAGAATGCGTTCGCGCAGGCGCCGGGCGGTGCCGGCGTCGCCCATACCCCGTCCAGACTTACCCCCATGGAGGCCGAACGCCGGCGGCACCGGCCGCGCGATCCCAATTCTATGACCCGGGGCGAAGCGGCCGCCGGGCTTGCCGCCCGGTGTGAAGGGCTTCCGTTCGGGGCGGAAGAGTTCATACAGCCGGTCCTTGAACAGGCGCACGTACTGCGCCCGCACGCCCTCGTCGGCGATCACCTGGGCTTTGGCGAAGGCGGAGCGTTCGAGCCCGGCGCGGCGTTCGGGGGTGTCGGTCTGGTGCTCGGACAAAAGTTGGCGCCACACCACATCAGACAACGGCGCCGCTTCGGCGAGCACCTTGGCCATGGCGTCGGGTCCGTCGCGGCGGCAGATGTCGTCGGGGTCCTTGCCGGCGGGCATCATCGCAAAGCGCAGAGATGTGCCGGGTTTCAAGAGCGGCAACGCCCGCTCGGCGGCGCGCAAAGCGGCAGCGCGCCCTGCCCGGTCTCCGTCGAAGCACAGCGTGGGTTCCGGCGACAGGCGCCAGAGGAGTTCCAATTGGTTCTCGGTCATCGCCGTGCCTAAGGGGGCGACGGCATTGGTGAACCCGGCTTGGGCCAAGGCGATCACATCCATGTAGCCTTCGGCGACGATGATCTCGTGCTTCTTGGCCGCCGCCTCGCGGGCGAGCGCGAAGCCGTACAAAAGCTGGCCTTTGTGAAAGAGCGGCGTGTCGGGTGAGTTGAGGTACTTGGGCTCGCCTTCGCCCATCACGCGGCCGCCAAAAGCCACCGGCCGGCCGCGCAGGTCGAAGATCGGGAACATAACCCTGTCACGAAAGAAGTCGAAGGTGTCGCGGCCGTCCTTGCCGGGAGAGAGCAGCCGCGTCTCCAGCAGCACATCCTCCTGCACGCCGCGCGCCTTGAACTTGGTCTTCAGCACATTGCCGTTCGGCGCATAACCCAAGCGAAAGCGCTTGATGGTGTCATCCGTCAGCCCGCGGCCCTGCAGGTATTCGAGCGCGCGCCGTCCATCCGGTCCGCGAAGGGCTTCTTCGTACATCACGCAGGCCGCCTCGACGGCCTCGCGGTCGCGGTTGCCCTGCACCGCCTGTTCGGCTTCCTCGCGGGTCTGCTTGGGCATCTCGAGACCAGCTTCTTCCGCCAGGCGTTCGACCGCCTCGGGGAAGGAGAGGTTCTGGGTCTTCATCACGAAGGTGAAGATGTCGCCGTGCTCGCCGGTCGAGAAGCAGTGATAGAAGCCCTTGTCGTCGTTGATGGTGAACGATGGCGACTTTTCATTGCTGAAGGGCGACAGGCAGACGAATTCCTTGCCGCGCCGAATCAGACGCGCGCGCCGGCCGACAACGGACGAGACCGAGATGCGCGTCCGGATGTCGTCGAGGAATTGCGGGGGAAAAGCCATCGGACCGAAAACCCTGAGCCTAGGAAAGATGATCGCTCCGCGTCCCCGGCCGAGCAATCGCGGAAGCGGTGGATAACCCAGAAAGCTGGGGATTAACCCAGATTCTGCTTCACCACGCCCGAGACCCGGCTGAAGTCCATCTTGCCGGTGTATTTTTCCTTCAGGATCGCCATCACCTTGCCCATGTCCTTGACCGACGCCGCACCCGACGCGGCGATAGCGTCCTTCACGGCGGCCACGACCTCGGCGTCGTCCATCTGCTTGGGCATGAAGCTTTGGATGATCTCGATCTCTTCGGCTTCGGCTTTGGCGAGTTCGGGGCGACCGCCCTTTTCGAACATCTCGATGCTTTCGCGGCGCTGTTTGATCATCCCGTTCATCATTTGCAGGATCTCGTAGTCGGGAATCGCGGTGATGCCCTTAGGGCGCGCGGCGATGTCGTTGTCCTTCAGTTTGGCCATGATCAGGCGCACGGTATGCAAGACGCGTTCGTTCTTGGAACGCATCGAGTCCTTCATTGCCTCGCTGAGACGGGTCCGCAGCATGGGATTTCTCGCTCACATCTATGGTGGAAAGGACCAAGCTAACCGATTCCGCGGGCGTTTTGCAAACCTTCGGCGCGCGCTTTAAACGCTTGAATTCTGCGGCTTAAATGACATTTGACATCGCCGGATCGATTGCTTAGATACCGCGCAGTTTTGCCGG
>CANKHC010000184.1 GCA_947481595.1 Fidelibacterota bacterium | reverse complement strand
CTTCGCGCATCTGTTCGGGCGAGATCACCAGGCCCATGTTCCTCGCCGCGGCGTCGATCACCGTGGCCTGGGTGAAGGTCTGCATCAGGTTGGCGATCACCGCCTTCTTCATCACGGCATCGTCCATGGCCCGGCCGCCCATGGCCTGGCGGAACTGATCCAATTCGCGCTGGAAGCGGCGCTGGAAGAGGTCGGTGCGCACTTCGGCATCGCCGGCTTTCATCACCACGCCCGGCGACAGGCTGCTCGTGCCCATGAAGTCGCCCACGCCCCAGATGCCGAAGCTGAGGGCCATGATCCCCAAGAAGATTTTGAAGAAGATGCTGTTTTTGATGTTACTGCGGAAAAACTCGAGCATGGCGGTCGACTCTATATTTGGGTTCTGCGCACTGAGGCGCTATTGCGCGGCATAATAGGGGCGGGCCCTACCCCCGGCAAGCGCGGAGCATGCCTCGTGATATAGGCAATCTTGCGTCGTTTTCATCTGTTATTTCAGGCAGATTGGCGGCAAAGGTAAGCCCTTGAGGGAAGGCCCACGGAAGGGATTTGGCATGCGCTATTTGATCGCCGGCAACTGGAAGATGAACGGTTCCACAGCTTCGGCCAGGGACCTTGCGGCGGCCATCGCCGCTCAACACGCCGGCGCCAAGGCCGATGTCGTCCTGTGCCCCCCGGCGCCGCTGCTGGCAGCCGTCGGCGCGACTCTCGCCGGCAGCACCATCCGCCTGGGTGCGCAGGACTGCCACTTCAATGAAAAGGGTGCCCATACCGGCGATATCAGTGCCTGGCTGCTGCTGGATTTGGGCTGCACTCACGTCATCGTCGGCCACTCCGAGCGCCGCGCCGATCATGGTGAAACCGACGGACAGGTCAAAGCCAAGGCCACCGCCGCGATGAAGGCTGGTCTGATCCCAATCGTCTGCGTGGGAGAAACCGAAGCCCAGCGGGAAAAAGGCGAAACCGCCGCGGTGATCGCGCGCCAGGTGCGAGGTTCCTTGCCCGATGGCGCCAGCCCCGAGACCGTCGTCATTGCCTATGAGCCGGTCTGGGCCATCGGCACCGGCAAGACCGCGACCACCGCCGACATCGCCGCCGTTCACGGCCAAATTCAGCAGCTGTGCGGCCCAAAGCCGCCGCGCATCCTCTACGGCGGGTCGGTCAAAGGCAGCAACGCCGCTGCCATTCTCGCCACACCAGGGGTGAGCGGCGCCCTGGTCGGCGGAGCGAGCCTCGATGCCGCCGACTTCTGGCGGATTGTTGAGGCATGCCCGCCGGTTAGCGCTTGACGGCGGAAGCGGCCGTCCCCACATCAGGCATCTGAAACGCTAAATTGCCCCTAGCCTTGGGGCCCCCAAAGGACTAAAAGACCGCCAATTCCGCCGCTGCCCGATGCCGATCCAAGGTTTTGAAATACCTGAGGATTACAGTTCAGGGCCTGACGGCTTTTGTTTTTGAGGCTGCCCGTGATCACTGTCGTTGTCGTCCTCCATATCCTGGTCGCTATGGTGATGATCGGTCTTATTCTCTTGCAGAAGACCGAAGGCAACGCGTCCGGCGGCGGTTTTTCCTCCGGTGCCAACATCACCAGCGCCATGCAGCCGCGCGCGCGTCCCAATCCCTTGAGCCGCGCAACCGTCGTTCTCGGCATCGCCTTTTTCGCCACCAGCATTGGCTTGGCTCTGTTGTCCAAGGCCACCGGTCCGGCGCCGTCGTTGTTCACGCCCGCCACTGACTCGGCCTCCGGTCCCGCACCGCGCGTCGACGATATCCAAACGCCCGCCTCTGCCCCGGCGGACGCGACAGCACCCGCCGCCAGCGGCACGCCTGCTCCCTCCTTCGGGGGCGAGGCTGTTCCGGCCGGGGCGCCCGCGGTTCCGCAGGGCGGCGCGCCGCAAGTGCCGAACAACTGATGTCGCGGACGGCGCTGCGCCACCCGGCCGCGCCTCACACCACTCTCAGCACTAAAGCAACCCGCAGCCAAGGCGTGGATATCCTTGGGCGCGAGCTTGGCCCACGTATTGCCACTGAGGTACAGTAACAGCCCATGACGCGTTTCATTTTCATCACCGGCGGCGTGGTCTCCTCTCTCGGCAAAGGTCTGTGCTCGGCATCCCTGGGTGCCCTGCTGCAGGCGCGCGGCTATACGGTGCGCCTGCGCAAGCTCGACCCGTACCTCAACGTCGATCCAGGCACCATGAGCCCCTACCAGCACGGCGAGGTCTATGTCACCGACGACGGCGCGGAGACCGACCTCGATCTCGGTCACTACGAGCGCTACACCGGTGTGTCCTCGCGGTTCACCGACAGCGTCACGACGGGACGTATCTATTCCAACGTCATCGCCAAGGAGCGCCGCGGCGATTACCTGGGCGGCACTGTGCAGGTCATCCCGCACGTCACCGACGCCATCAAGGAATTCATCCAGGCCGACGTCTCGGGTGAAGACTTCATCCTGTGCGAAATCGGCGGCACCGTCGGCGACATCGAAAGCCTGCCGTTCCTGGAAGCCATCCGCCAGCTCGGCAACGAGCTCGGCGCCGACCGTGCGATGTTCATGCACCTGACCTTGGTGCCCTATATCGCTGCCGCCGGCGAGCTCAAGACCAAGCCGACGCAACATTCAGTCAAGGAATTGCTGGGCCTCGGCATCCAGCCCGACATCCTGATGTGCCGCATCGACAGGCCGCTGCCGGCCTCGGACCGCCGCAAGATCGCGCTGTTCTGCAATGTGCGCGAGGCCGCGGTGATTCCCGCCCTCGACGTCGATACCATCTACCAGGTGCCGATCTCCTATCACGAGCAGGGCCTCGACGAGCAGGTCTGCCGGCATTTCAAGCTGCCCACCGACAAGCCGATGGATCTGTCGCGCTGGAAGGGCATCGTCGAGCGCGTGCGCAAGCCCGAGGGCCAGGTCACGATCGCTATCGTCGGCAAGTACGTGCAGCTCAAGGACGCCTACAAGTCACTCTCCGAAGCGCTTGAGCACGGCGGCATCGCCAACAACGTGCACGTCAAGCTCGACTGGATCGATTCCGAGATCTTCGAGCGCGAGGACGTGGTCCACCATCTTGAGCATGTGCACGGCATTCTCGTGCCCGGCGGCTTCGGCGAACGCGGTGCGGAAGGCAAGATCAAAGCCGCCCAGTTCGCCCGTGAGCGCAACGTGCCCTATTTCGGCATCTGCTTCGGGATGCAGATGGCGGTGATCGAAGCCGCGCGCAACATCGCCGGCCTCAAGGGCGCGAGTACCACGGAATTCGGCGACACCCCGCATCCGGTCGTCGGCCTCATGACCGAATGGGTGCGCGGCAACGAAGTGCAGCGCCGCACCAATACCAGCGACAAGGGCGGCACCATGCGTCTGGGCTCGTACCCTTGCGTGCTCACGCCCGGCAGCCGCGTCTCCGGCATATACGGCGTACGCGCGATCGAGGAGCGCCATCGTCACCGTTTTGAGGTGAACATCAACTACAAGGACCGCCTCGAGAAGACGGGCATGCGCTTTTGCGGCATGTCGCCCGACGGCGTGCTGCCGGAGATGGTGGAATATCCCGATCACCCTTGGTTCATCGGCGTGCAGTTCCATCCCGAACTGAAATCCAAACCCTTCCAGCCGCATCCCTTATTTACGTCGTTCATCGAAGCGGCTGTTACGCAGTCGCGCCTGGTGTAGCGATGCGCTTTATCCGCGCACTTTTCTTCGCTTTGACGCTCGGTACGGCGCCTGTTTTCGCTGCAACAGACCCGATGGAAGTAGTGCAGCAGGGCTACGAAGCGGCGCAGAAACACGACTACGACGCCGCGCTCAAGATCATGACGCCCTTAGCCGAGTCCGGCCACGGCATGGCGCAGTACTTCCTGGCGACACTTTACGAAGGCGCCTTCGGTTTTAAACCGAATCTAGTCGAAGCCAACATCTGGCTCCGGCGTTCCGCCGAGAGCGGGCTGATGCAGGCTCAGGCCAGCTTGGGCGACAAATACTATGACGGCCGCGGCGTGCCGCAGGATTTCGCCCAGGCCCTCAAGTGGTACAAGCTCAGCGCCGATCAGGGCTTCGCGCCGCCGCAGAATACATTGGGCGAGATGTATGAACTCGGGCGGGGCGTGCCCGAGGATCCGCGCATCGCCTTCAGCTACTACATCAAAGCCGCCGAGAACGGACTGGCGCTTGGGCAGGTCAACGCCGGGCGCATGTACGCCATGGGCAGCGGCGTGACCAAGGACGACCTGATGGCGGTCGAATACTTCCGCATGGCCGTAAACCAGAAGAGTGCCGCCGCCGCGATCTGGCTCGGCTCGGCTTACGAAACCGGATCTGGCGTAAAAAAAGACCTGGTGCAGGCATATATGTGGACGCTGATCGCCAACAAACACGCCGACTTGCGTCAGACACCCGCCGACTTCGCCAGCGGCCTGGGCGCGATCCTCGATAACCTGCGCTACAACATGACTCCGGATCAGGTCGCGCAGGCCGAGAAACTTGCGGCCGCATGGAAGCCGGAACAGAAGAAGTAATGGGCAAAGTTCACGACCATATCGACGGCACGGTCCGTGACTGGATTGCCCGCCAGCACATGTTTTTCGTGTCGACCGCGCCCCTGTCGGGCGAGGGCATGGTGAACTGTTCGCCCAAGGGCGGCGACACTTTGCGCATCGTCGACGACAAGGCCGCGGTCTATCTCGATTTCGTGGGCAGCGGCGTTGAGACAATCGCGCACCTTCGCGAGCCGGGGAATG
>CANKHC010000183.1 GCA_947481595.1 Fidelibacterota bacterium | reverse complement strand
TCCTCCGAGCTCCGGCCCTCTGGGCAGCCGAGCACGTCACCATAGAACGTGCGCGCGGCGGCAAGGTCATGAACCGGAACGGCGATATGAAACGGCGTGAGCGTCACGCCGTGCGCTCCAGCTCATCGATGAAGCCCTCGATGGTGCGCATGCCGCGCCGCCAGAAGCCTGGATCGCTGGCATCGAGACCGAAGGGTGCCAACAATTCCTTGTGACGCAGCTTGCCGCCAGCGGCCAGCATGTCGAGGTATTTGGCCTGGAAGTCCGGCACGGCCTTGGTGGCATACACATTATAAAGTGCGTTCACCAGGCAGTCGCCGAAGGCATAGGCGTAAACATAGAACGGCACATGCAGGAAATGGCTGATGTAGGTCCAGTAGTGTTTGTATTCATAATCAAAATGGAAGGCCGGGCCTAGGCTCTCCTTCTGCACGCTCATCCAGATCTCGCAAAGCTGCTCTAGCGACAGCTCTCCGGCCTTGCGCGCGTCATGCACCTGGCGCTCGAAATCATGGAAGGCGATCTGGCGCACCACTGTATTGAGCATGTCCTCGACTTTGCCGGCGAGAAGGGCGCGGCGTTGCACAGGATCCTTCTCCCCCGCCAGCAGCGCCTGGAAGGTCAGCATCTCGCCAAAGACCGAAGCGGTTTCCGCCAGCGTCAGCGGCGTGCCCGAGATCAACGTGCCTTGCGGCCCAGCCAGCACCTGATGCACGCCGTGTCCGAGTTCATGGGCCAGCGTTTGCACATCCCGCGAACTGCCGAGGTAGTTGAGCAGGATGTAGGGATGAGCGGACGGCACCGTCGGATGGGAGAACGCCCCCGACGCCTTCCCCGGCCGCGCCGGAGCGTCGATCCAGTTCTTGGCGAAGAAGTCATCGACGATGCCCGCGAGCTTCGGCGAGAACGCCGCGTAAGCCCCGCGCACCGTGCTCTGCGCTTCGGACCACGGGATGTCCCGATGCGGCGTCGCCGGCAGCGGCGCGTTGCGGTCCCAATATTCGAGCTTATCCTTGCCGAGCCACTTAGCCTTGAGCTTGTAATAACGGTGTGCGGTGTCGCCGTAAGCGCCCTTCACGCCCGAGACCAAGGCATCGACCACTTCGTCCTCTACCAGGTTGGCGAGATTGCGCGAGGACACCGGGCGCGCAAACTTGCGCCACTCGTCCTCGACCGCCTTGTCTTTGGCGAGGACATTGGTGATCAACGTGAACAGCGACGATTCTGCTGCCAAGGTGGCGCCGATGGCCTTGGCCGCCGCCTGGCGCCGTTCCGGCTTGGGATCGGAGAGGCGATTCAGCGCGGCGGTGAGAGTCAGCTCCTCCTCATCCACCTTGCAGCGCAGGGAGGCGAGCGTCTCGTCGAACAGCCGCACCCAGGCGGTACGTCCGGTGGTGGACTTGTCGAGGAAGAGTTTCTCGAGATCGTCGGAGAGCTCGTGCTCGCGCATCACGCGCAAGTCACGCACCCACGGCGCGTAACGCGCAGCGCTTGGATCCTTCATCTTCAAGGCAAGCGCAGCATCGTCGAGGCGATTGATCTCGAGCGTAAAGAACAGCACCTTGCCGCCGAGCACCGTCAGGCGCTCCACGGTGTCCTGGTAGAACCGTCCGCGCTCGGGGCTGGAGACGTCGCCCGCATTGTGCAGCTGCGCATAGCTGCCGATCTTGCCGGTGATCTCGCTGAGGGCTTCGTATTCGGCGATGGCCGCACCGAAGGCCTTGCTGTCCATCGCCGCCACCTGGCCGCGATGTTTCTCGAAGGCGATCGTCCGCTTTTCAACAGCGGCGAACTCAGCTTTGAGGTCGGCGCCGTCGGGAGCGCTGTAAAGGTCCGTGAGATTCCACTCAGGCATCGGGCCGAGATTGACGGCGTTGCCGCCGGCGGCCGGCTCGTCCTTCTTTGTGACAATTCGGAAAGGGTGCATTGGGGGAACCTCCTCCTGCCCATATAGGCTGGCGGCCCCTGCCCGCCAACTACAATTCTTGTTGATGTGTCAGGACCTTCCTCTCTGAGTCTTGGCCCTTGGCCCTGGACAGGAGCCGAGAGAGCCTGAAGAATGCCTGAAGGGATAGGACCAGAGGGGGAGCCAAGCTTGGCCGAAACTTCGCATGCCGTTGATCTGACGGCCATGACCAGTCTGCCGGCCATATTCTTCGCCCAGGCGAAGCGTCTGGGCGACCGGCCGTTCCTCTGGGCCAAGGTCGAAGGCACTTACCAGTCCCATTCCTGGACCTCCATTGCCGACCGCATCGCTGCCGTCGCATCGGGGTTGAAGGCGGCCGGGGTGAAAGCCGGCGACCGCATCGTGCTGGTCTCCGAAAACCGCCCGGAATGGTTGATCGCTGACCTCGCTATCATGAGCTTGGGCGCCATCGCGGTGCCGGCCTACACCACCAACACCGCCGTCAACCACCTGCACATCATCAACGACTCAGGGGCGCGGATCATCGTCGTCTCGACGCCTCAGCTCGCCCGCCACGTCATTGAGGCCGCCGCCGAAGCCGATCACAAGGTCGTGCTGTACGTCATCGACGAGCCGGAAAAGACCATGCGCACGCAGATCGAGGTGCGGGCCTGGTCCGATCTCCTCATAGCCGGCGCGCCGTCGCCGCCGCCCGACGCAGTGGGGCTGAAGCGCGGCGACGTCTGCTGCATTATCTACACTTCGGGCACCGGCGGCCTGCCGCGCGGTGTGATGCTGACCCACGGCAATATCCTATGCAACTGCATGGGGGCCACCGAAGTGCTCAGGCCGCTGGGCATCGGCGCGGAGATTTTCCTCTCGTTCCTGCCCCTCTCTCACTCTTATGAGCATTCCGGCGGTCAATTCTTCCCGATCTCGCTGGGCGCGCAGATCTACTACGCCGAGCGTGTCGAGACGCTGACCACCAACCTCACCGAAGCCCGCCCCACCATCATGACCGCCGTGCCGCGCCTGTATGAAAGCATGCGCGCACGTATCCTGCAGGGCTTGAAGTCGCAGTCGTCTTTCCGCCGCAACCTCTTCGAGCTGGCCCTCGAGTTGGGACGCAAGCGCTACGAAGCGCCCGAGACCCTGACCTTCTGGGACAAGACCCGCGACGCAGTGTGCGAGCGGCTGGTGCGCTCGAAAGTGCGCAAGCGTTTCGGCGGACGTTTGAAAGCAATGATCTCCGGCGGCGCACCCCTCAACTATGACGTCGGCGTATTTTTCATCGCCCTCGGTGTGCGCCTGCTGCAAGGCTACGGCCAGACCGAAGCCGGACCGGTGATCTCGGCCAACCTCGCTTACAAGATCAAACTCAAGACCGTCGGCCCGCCGCTGAAAGGCGTCGAGGTCATGATCGCGCCCGACGGCGAAATCCTGGTGCGCGGCGAGCTGGTGATGAAAGGCTATTGGAACGATCCCGACGGCACCATCGCCGCCATCGATACCGACGGCTGGCTGCACACCGGCGATATCGGCACGCTCGACGAAGACAACTTCATCGAGATCACCGACCGCAAGAAGGATATCATCGTCAACTCCGGCGGCGACAACGTCTCGCCGCAGCGCATCCAGGGCGTGCTCGGCCTGCAGGAGTCCGTCGCCCAGTCCATGGCCTACGGCGACAAGAAGCCCTACATCACCGCGCTGATCGTCCCCACTGCCGAGTTCGCGGAAAATTGGGCCAAGGCGAACAATGCTTCCCCAGACTTGAACGCGCTTGCGAACAATGCCGAGTTCAAGGCGGTGATCGGCAAAGCCGTCGAAGTCTCCAACAAACAACTGAGCGCCCTCGAGAAGGTGCGCAAGTTCGCCCTCGCCAAGGAAGCGTTCACGGTCGAGAACGGCATGATGACACCGACGCTGAAGGTGCGCCGTCACGCCATCCTGCGCGAATACCGCGACACGCTCGACGCGCTTTACTAAACGCCCCATGTGGCTTGGGCTGGATTTTTCGGGCGACGCCGGAAAGTGGACGGCGCGCTGTTCGCGTTCCAATGTTTGGTTGGCTACGGTTGAAGACAAGCGCGGCAAACCGTATGTCCGTTCGCTGCGTCGCGTGCAGCAATTGGACGGCGATTACCCTCCCTTTGAACGCCTGGCGGACTATCTATTCAAAGCAGATTTCGCCGCCGCCGGCATCGACGCGCCCTTTGCCCTGCCCAAAGAGCACATGCCCAAGGGCGGGCACGCCGCCCTGCTCAAAGCCGTCGCCGCGCTCCCCCGCGAGGGCCGGCCTTTTGCCAAAGGCGCAGCACTGGTGGATTGGGCAAAAACCATCGCTCCCGTGACCAGCGCAAAGCCCATGCGCGAAACCGAACGCAAGTGGCGCGCGCGTGGCCTCAATGTGCGTTCAACGCTGTGGAACGGCGCGCGCGGCGGGGCCCCTTTCACCGCCGCCTGCCTGACGCTGCTGCATGCGGCGGGGCGGCCCTGCTATCCGTGGGCGACGTCGGGTGACGGCATGATGCTCGAAACCTTCCCCATGGCGCAGCTCAAAGTCTGGAACCTGCCTTTTGTCGGCTATGACGGCGACAAAGGTGCCGCAACGCGGCGCACAATCGTGGCGGGCGTCGCCAAGCGTGTGGAACTGCCCGACGAGATCACCAAACTCTGCTTGTCCAGCGCCGACGCCGTGGACGCCGTCGTCTGCGCCCTGATCGCGCGGGCGTGGAGCATGGGCAAGCTCTTGGACTACGGCGCGCCCACCCATCCCATCGAAGGTTGGATTGTGGTTGGTGTCTAGAAACCAATCGCGTCGATGTAGACCTGCATCAAGGCTTC
>CANKHC010000182.1 GCA_947481595.1 Fidelibacterota bacterium | reverse complement strand
GGCGACGGTCTTGCCATCTTTCGTGACGTTCAGCTTGCGGCCCGGCATCAGCTTGGCATGACCGTCGAACACCGTGATCTTGTTCTTCTTCATCAGGTGTTTGACGCCGGCGTTGAGCTGCGAGGCGACGCCGCGCGAACGCTTGATCACCGCTTCGATATCGAAGCTGATATTGTCGGCCTTCAAGCCGAATTCCTTGGCGCGGTGCATGAGGTGATACACCTCGGCCGAGCGCAGCAGCGCCTTGGTCGGGATGCAGCCCCAGTTGAGACAGATGCCGCCGAGGTTCTCTTTCTCGACGACGGCCGTCTTCATGCCGAGCTGCGAGGCGCGGATGGCGGCGGTGTAACCGCCCGGCCCGCCGCCGACGACGATAAGGTCAAAGGTCGTGTCTGACATGGCTGGTGCCTAAATCAACAAGCGGAGCGGATCTTCGATGAACTGCTGGAGCGTCTGCATGAACTCGGCTCCGACAGCACCGTCGACTACGCGGTGATCGCAGGACAGGGTCAACGTCATCACAGTGGCGACCGCGAGTTGGCCGTTCTTGACCACGGCGCGCTGATCGCCTTTGCCGACCGCAAGGATCGCGGCCTGGGGCGGGTTGACGATGGCGTAGAACTCCTTGATCCCGAACATGCCGAGATTGGAGATCGAGAAGCCGCCGCCCTGGAATTCCTCGAGCTTGAGCTTCTTGGACTTCGCGCGCGCGGCCAGATCCTTCATCTCGTTGGAGATGGCGCCCAGGCTCTTGATGTCGGCATCGCGCACGATGGGCGTGATCAGGCCTTCAGGTGTGGCGACCGCGACCGAGACGTCGACGCGGTTGTATTGCTGGATCGCATCTTCGGTCCAGCTGGCATTGACCTGCGGCATCTTGCGGAGCGCCGCGGCCGAAGCCTTGATCACGAAATCGTTGACCGAGAGCTTGTAAGCGTCCCCTGCCCGCTCGTTGATTTCCTTGCGCAGCTTGAGCAACGCATCGATCTCGCAATCGACCGCGAGATAGAAATGCGGAATGGTCTGTTTGGATTCCGACAGGCGCTTGGCAATGACCTTGCGCATGCCGCTGTTCGGAACGGACGTGATCGGTTGGCTGAAGTCCTGCGGCGCGGCAGCACCACGCGCGGCCGGAGCCTTGCGGGCACCACCACCGGCGACGGCTTGATCGACGTCAGCTTTGACGATGCGGCCCTGCGGGCCGGAGCCAGCGACACCGGAGAGATCAATACCGGCATTGGCGGCGATGCGGCGCGCGAGCGGGCTCGCGAACACGCGGGAACCGGAATGCGCCGGAGCAGCGGCAGCGGGCTTGGCCGCGGGAGCAGCAGGAGCCGGCACGGCAGCTTTCGGTGCAGGGGCAGCAGCAGCCGGTGCCGGTGCAGCGGCTTTCGCAGCCGGTTTGGCGCTAGCACTTTCGCCGTCCTGAAGAAGGACCGCGATGGGCTGATTGACGGAAACCTTCTCGGTGCCTTCCGGCACCAGGATATCGCCGAGCACGCCTTCGTCGACGGCTTCCATTTCCATGGTGGCTTTGTCGGTTTCAATTTCGGCGATGACGTCGCCACTCTTGATCTTGTCGCCCGACTTCTTGAGCCATTTCGCCAGCTTGCCCTCGGTCATCGTGGGCGAAAGCGCCGGCATCAGGAGTTCGATTGCCATGATGTCTGTCCTTTACCGGTAACAGACGGCTTTGGCGGCGGTGACGATATCTGCCACCTGCGGCAAGGCCATGGCTTCGAGGTTGGCAGCGTAAGGCATCGGCACATCCTTGCCGGCAACACGCAGCACCGGGGCATCCAAATGGTCGAAGGCCTGCTCCATGATCTGTGCCGCGATTTCGCAGCCGATGCCCGAGAAGGCCCAGCCCTCTTCAGCCGTCACGCAGCGGTTGGTCTTACGCACGGAGGCCAGGACCGTTTCCATGTCCAGCGGACGGATGCTGCGCAGGTTGATGACCTCCGCGTCGATGCCGGCCGCCGCCAGATCTTCAGCCGCCTTCAAAGCTTTGCCGACCATGATCGAGAACGCGACGATGGTGACATCCTTCCCGGCGCGCTCGATCTTGGCCTTGCCGATGGGCAGGACGAAGTCGGGGTCTTCCGGCACGGTGAAGCTCTGGCCGTAGAGGATTTCATTTTCGAGGAAGATGATCGGGTTCGGATCGCGGATCGCGGCCTTGAGCAAGCCTTTCGCGTCCGCCGCCGACCAGGGTGCCAGCACCTTGAGGCCGGGGATATGCGCGTACCAGCTGGCGAAACATTGTGAGTGCTGAGCGGCGACGCGCGCCGCCGCACCGTTGGGGCCGCGGAAGACGATCGGGCAGCCCATCTGGCCGCCGGACATGTACAGCGTCTTTGCTGCGGAGTTGATGATCTGATCGACCGCCTGCATGGCGAAGTTCCACGTCATGAACTCAACGATCGGAATCAGGCCGCCGAAGGCCGCACCGACGCCCAAACCGGCGAAGCCGTGCTCGGTGATCGGGGTGTCGATGACGCGCTTCTCGCCGAATTCGTCGAGCAAACCCTGGCTGATCTTGTAGGCGCCCTGGTACTGGGCGACTTCCTCGCCCATGAGGAAGACGCGTTGGTCGCGGCGCATTTCCTCGGCCATGGCGTCGCGCAAAGCTTCGCGCACGGTCTGGACCTTGCCACCTTCGGCGGAAGGCTCGGGGCGCGCGGCTTCGGTTTGCACCGGCTGCTGCGGCGCGGCGGCGGCAGCGGCTGCCGGCGCGGATTTGGCGACAGCCGGAGCTGCTTTCGTGGCACCTGCGGCTTCGCCGTCGGCGAGCAGCGTGGCGATGGGCTGATTGACCTGAACTTTTTCGGTGCCTTCGGCCACGATGATTTTACCGATGCGGCCTTCGTCGACAGCTTCGAATTCCATGGTGGCTTTGTCGGTTTCGATTTCGGCGAGGAGGGTGCCGGAGGCGACCTTGTCACCTTCTTTGACCAACCACTTGGCGAGTTTGCCTTCGGTCATGGTGGGCGACAGCGCGGGCATCAGGATATCGATAGCCATGTGAGTGCGCTCCGCTTATGCCGCAACGACGATGTCGGTCCAGAGCTCGGAAGGATCCGGCTCGGGGCTGGTCTGGGCGAATTCGGCGGACTCCATGACGATGTCCTTGATCTCCTTGTCGAGGTTTTTGAAACCCTCGTCGTCGATGACCTTCATGCCGATGAGCACCGCGCGCAGCTGCTCGAGCGGATCATGCTGCTCGCGCATTTTCTGCAGCTCTTCCTTGGTGCGGTATTTGGCCGGGTCGGACATCGAGTGACCACGGTAGCGGTAGGTCTTGGCTTCCATCAGCACCGGGCCTTTGCCGGCGCGGATGTGCTCAAAAGCTTCAAGGCCGGCTTCACGTACCGCCAGCACGTCCATCCCGTCGATGGCCATGGTCTTGACGTTGTAAGCATCGCCGCGGCTGGCGAGATCGGTGGATGCGGAGGCACGCGCGACCGACGTCCCCATGCCGTACTTGTTGTTCTCGACGACATAGAGCACCGGCAGGCTCCACAGCGAGGCCATGTTGAGCGACTCATAAACCTGGCCTTGGTTGAAAGCGCCGTCGCCCATGTAGGCGATGTTGACGCCGCCGTCGCCTTTGTACTTGTGGGCGAACGCGAGGCCCGTGCCGATCGGCACCTGGGCGCCGACGATGCCGTGGCCGCCGAAGAACCCCTTCTCGCGGCTGAACATGTGCATCGAGCCGCCCTTGCCTTTGGAGTAGCCGCCGATGCGGCCCGTGAGCTCGGCCATCACGCCCTTCGGATCCATGCCGGCGGCGAGCATATGACCGTGGTCGCGGTAGCTGGTCACCTGGGTGTCGCCCTCGCGCGCGCAGGCCTGCAAGCCGACGACGACCGCTTCCTGGCCGATATAGAGGTGGCAGAAGCCGCCGATGAGGCCCATGCCATAAAGCTGGCCGGCGCGCTCTTCGAAGCGGCGGATCAGGAGCATGTCGCGGTAGTATTTGACGAGTTCGTCAGGCGTCGGCGCAGTATTGCTGCCGGGTGCCGGCCCCTTCTTCGGGGTCCCCTTCTTCGCCGTCATTGATGCCTCCTGATGGCGATATTCCGAGGCATTTTTTTGTGTTTCTCGCCCCAGGTGTTGTCCCGCCGCGACCTTAGAAAGGGGCCCTGCAGGTGGCAAGGGAAAGGTCCGTTAAGTGCCTGCGACGACTGCCGAATTTGTGCAGCGCAGCGCAAATACGTAATTTAATTACGCTCAAAATTAAGGCGGCGACTATTTACTGCGCATCAAGCGCGCTCACAGCGCATAGCAGCAGAGGCATTATAATCGCTTACTATGTAAATGCTGCGAATCGCCGCACGAAACGCGACGAAGTATACATAGCATGATATTTTTGTGATGAAGTGGCGGGAGGCCGCTTCTATTTTGAGTCGCGCGCGGGTGCCAGTGGGACAATCAACTCGTCGGCGGCGATGGCACCGAGCATCAAACGGGCGCGCTCTTCGAGCATATCGCGGTCGAGGCTTTCCGGGCGCAACAGCGAGACGCGCTGTTCGAGTGCGCGCTTGGTGGCACTGACTTCGCTGCGTTCAAAGTTGGTCTTCTCGATCTCGTAGCGCAGGTTCCACCACGCCATCAGGCCGCGGTCGCCTTGTACGGCGTGATAGACGAAGTAGATGATGATCAGCGCGCCGATGAGCGGATCTATGATCTGACGGGCTTTGCGGCTGATGTTGAGATTCATGCGTGGAAGGGAATCACGCACGAGTCGACGGGTCAAGCGCACCGATT
>CANKHC010000181.1 GCA_947481595.1 Fidelibacterota bacterium | reverse complement strand
TTTCATAGGAATGACTGTCGACTCCATAACCCACTCTTTTTAATTGTTGTTACTGCAGGATATAACGTTCAAACCCGCAATAATGTTGCCTCTGATAGCAACGAAGCCAATTTTAAACCTTATTTCATGTCGTGTCGCCCGGTTAAGTAGGGCTCAACATGGTGATGCAATCGGTAATCTCATTCCCTACCTGCCTGTTGTGTAAAACGTTTCTCCCAACCAAACGTCACATCGCTGATTGCCTTCGCCCACAGGTCGGCGCCGCGCTGATGTCGCGCTGATCAGCACCAGGGACGCCCAGCACCCGCTTCGATCACATGCATGTGGGGCGATGCGCGCGAGCGAAGGTGAAGCTGCGCAGCACTACATCGGGGGCGCTTCGGTCGTCGGCCTCCGCGTCAATTTCCAGGAGGCCAATTCCCATAAGCGACCGCGGCACCTTTGACCGGCCGGCGGGCCTTCGCCTGCGCACGGTTTCTTTTGGGGCATTAACCTGCTGAAAAGGCTTGGCGTTTAAGGATGAAACAATCGCGGATGGTGTGCCCGGGAGGGGTCTGCTAGAAGGGCCGCGCAGAGGGCGGTCGGGTGCCGATTTCCCAACGATTTCAATGATGGAGCGAGTGGTGAAGCGCGAGGCATCGGTCGAACGCAAGACCAAGGAGACCAGCATCAAGGTCACCGTCAACCTTGACGGGACCGGGCGCTATGCCGTGTCCACGGGCATCGGTTTCCTCGATCACATGCTCGAGCAGCTTTCACGCCACAGCCTCATGGACCTCACGGTCGAGGCCAAGGGCGACCTGCACATCGATTTTCACCACACCACCGAAGACGTCGCCATCTGCATCGGCGAGGCGGTGGGTAAGGCGCTCGGTGAGCGCAAGGGCATCGGCCGCTACGGCTCGGCACTCATCCCCATGGACGAGACGCTGACCGAAGTCGCCATCGATCTGTCCAACCGCCCGTACCTGATTTGGAAAGTGAACTTCACCAAGCCGAAGCTGGGCGAGATGGACACCGAGTTGTTCAAGGAATGGTTCCAAGCGTTCGCGCAAGCCTCCGGCGCGACCCTGCACATCGTGAACCGCTATGGCGAGAACAATCATCACATCGTCGAGTCCTGCTACAAGGGTCTCGCACGCGCTTTGCGACACGCCATCGAGATCGATACCCGCAAAGCCGACGCCGTGCCTTCCACCAAGGGAGTCCTCGGCGGCAGTCTCTAACTTCTGTTCCGCCGTTCCTTTATGACCGTTGCAATCATCGACTATGGCTCCGGTAACCTGCGCTCCGCCGCCAAGGCCTTCGAGCGCGCGGCGCGGGAGTCGGGTTTTCGCGGCGACATCGTCGTCACGAACGATGCCGCCCGCGTGGCCGCGGCCGAGCGCATCGTGCTGCCGGGTGTCGGTGCGTTCGCCGATTGCCGCCGCGGCCTTGATGCCGTCGACGGCATGGTTGATGCGCTGACCGACAGCGTGCTCAAGAAGGGCAAGCCTTTCCTTGGCATTTGCGTCGGCATGCAGTTGATGGCCGAACGCGGGCTTGAGCACGGCGAACATCGCGGCCTCGGCTGGATTCCCGGCAACGTCGTGGCGCTCACGCCCGAAGGCGACGACAGCCCCGGCGGCATCGGATATCGCGTGCCGCACATGGGATGGAACGAACTCAAGATCACGGGCGGCAACCATGCTGTACTCGCCGGCGTTCCTGCCGGTGGTCACGCTTACTTCGTGCATAGCTATCACATGCAGTGTCACAACCCGTCGCACGTGCTCGCTACCGTCGCCTACGGCCAGACGGTCACAGCCGTCATCGGGCGCGACAACATGGTCGGCACGCAGTTCCATCCTGAGAAGAGCCAGGCTGTGGGTCTCGCCTTCATCTCCAATTTTCTCTCCTGGGCTCCCTAGGACTAAACGATGATTTTCTACCCCGCGATTGATCTGAAAGACGGCCGCTGCGTGCGCTTGGTCAAAGGCGACATGAATCAGGTGACCGTCTTCAACGATTCCCCCGCCAACCAGGCGCGCGCTTTCGCCGACGCCGGCTGTCAGTGGATTCACGTCGTCGATTTGAACGGCGCCTTCGCCGGCGCGCCGGTCAATGCCGCTGCCGTGCGCGCCATCCTCGCCACCGTCACCGTGCCGGTGCAGCTCGGCGGCGGCATTCGTGACTTGGCCACCGTCGCCAATTGGCTGGGTGCGGGCGTCAAACGTGTGGTGTTGGGCACGGCGGCGGTCAAAGATCCTGCGCTGGTGCGCGAAGCCTGCAAGCACTTCCCCGGCCAGATCGCCGTCGGCATCGATGCGCGCGGCGGCATGGTCGCCACCGAAGGCTGGGCCGAAACCGGGACGCTCAGCGCCCTCGACCTTGCGCGGCGCTTTGTCGATGCCGGTGTCGCCGCCATCATCCATACCGATATCGACCGCGACGGTGTGCTGGCGGGACCCAATGTCGCCGCCTCCGCCGAATTGGCCCGCGCCGTGCCGATCCCTGTGATCGTCTCCGGTGGGGTCAGCTCCTTGGACGACCTGCGCGCGGTGAAGGCCCAGGCGGGCTCGGGTATTGCCGGGGTGATTTCAGGGCGCGCGATCTACGATGGGCGCATCAACCTCAAAGAAGCCGTGGCCCTTCTGGCGGCCTAGGACTATTGATAGTGCCATGTTGAAGATCCGCATCATCCCCTGTCTCGATGTCAAGGACGGCCGCGTGGTCAAGGGCGTCAACTTCGTCGACCTCAAGGACGCCGGCGACCCGGTGGAACAGGCGCGCCTTTACGACGCCGAAGGTGCGGACGAGCTGTGTTTCCTCGACATCACCGCCAGCCATGAAAACCGCGGCACGCTCTATGACGTGGTGTCGCGCACGGCCGAACAGTGTTTCATGCCGCTCACTGTCGGCGGCGGCGTGCGCACGGTCGAAGACATCCGCAAGCTTCTCCTGGCCGGCGCCGACAAAGTCTCCATCAACACCGCCGCTGTCAATAATCCCGACTTTGTGCGCGAGGCGGCGGAGAAGTTCGGCAGCCAGTGCATTGTCGTAGCCCTCGACGCCAAACAGGCCGCGCCCGGCAAATTCGAGATCTTCACCCACGGCGGGCGCAACACCACCGGCCTCGATGCCGTCGCCTGGGCGCGGCGCATGGTGTCCTACGGTGCGGGTGAAATCCTGCTGACCTCCATGGACCGTGACGGCACGCGGGAAGGCTACGACATTCCGCTGACGCGCGCAGTCGCCGATGCCGTCAACGTGCCGATCATCGCCTCGGGCGGTGTGGGCAATCTCGACCACATGATCGCCGGCGTGCGCGAAGGTCATGCCACCGCTGTCCTCGCCGCCTCGATTTTCCATTTCGGCCAGTACACCGTGCGTCAGGCCAAACAACATCTCCAGGCGGCGGGCATCCCCGTGCGCCTCGCCGCGTGAGGCATCCATGACTGTCGATGAAAAGATTCTGCTGACGCTCTTTCAGGTGATCAAGGAGCGTAAGGGTGCAGATCCCGAGAGTTCCTACACCGCGCGGCTCTACGCCAAGGGCGTCAACAAAATCGCCCAGAAGCTGGGCGAGGAAGCAGTCGAGACCGCCATCGCCGCGGTGGCCGAGGGCAACGACCGCCTGGTGCGCGAAAGTGCCGACCTGCTTTATCACCTGATGGTGCTGTGGGCGGCCAAAGGCATCGAACCCGACGCCGTCTGGGAAGAACTCGAGCGGCGCTTCGGCACCTCCGGCGTCGCGGTCAAAGAGGCGCGCAAGAAGAGCGAAGCCAAATGAGCTACGACGACAACAACATCTTCGCCCGAATCCTGCGCGGCGAGATTCCCTGCCGGAAGGTTTTTGAAGACGCGCATACGCTGGCCTTTGACGATATCAATCCGCAGGCGCCGATCCACACCCTGGTGATCCCCAAGGGCAAGTACGTCTCGATGAAGGACTTCAGCGAGAAGGCCAGCGACGCGGAGATCGCCGCCCTCTGGCGGGCCGTCGGCAAGGTCAGTGAGCTCAAAGGCATCAAAGACTCAGGTTACCGGACGCTGTCCAACGCCGGCGTCAACGCGCACCAAGAGGTGCCGCACTTGCACATCCACGTCTTCGGCGGCGGTCCGCTCGGACCCATGTTGGTGAAGAAGTCATAGAAAAAGGCGCCTGTTGAGGGCGCCTTTTTCTTGAAGCTTCTGGCCCCGGCCCGCTGCACGTGGGAGCGTTTAACTCCTTCGGTGCTGGCAAGGCCGGGGTCAGAGCGCGCCGGCCGCATCTTCCGTCAACAATTGCTCGGATCTTTATATCCGCATCGTTGACTGACGCGCGGCGCGAAGCGGATTAGCAGTCGCCGTAACGGCGGCAGCGGCGTTCAGCCCGCGCAGCGGCGCGGTCTTCCGCCCGGTCACGGGCTTCCGGCGACGTCGCCGCACCAATAGCCGCGCCACCGAGGCCGCCGATGACCGCACCGGTCAACGGATCGGCGCCGAGAACGGCGGCGCCGACGGCACCACCGGCGGCACCCAGGCCCGCACCCGACAGGGCACGGTCACCGGTCGAATAACCACAGGCCGACAGGCCCAGCATCACGCATCCAACAGCAATAATCTTTTTCATTACCCATCTCCTCGGAGAAATTCATGGAACTGCTAACCCAACGACTCTTCCGAACGGATTGTTTCATCTCAATGATGGCGCGGCTGCCTTGATCCCGCGCACAGTGCGACTCCGGCCGCGATTCAGGCACGAAGTGTGGACTAGTCGCCTGCTGTACCCCGTCAGACCTTGTTGGACAGATTGAGGTAGTTGAATAACGGAGAGTTTCTGGCTCATCGTAGCCCCTTGAGGAGGCGAAGATGAGACAGA
>CANKHC010000180.1 GCA_947481595.1 Fidelibacterota bacterium | reverse complement strand
GATCTTCACGCCCGCCTGAGAAGCGCGGTAGAGGGCGTCGATGATCTGCGGATCGACGATGGAATTCATTTTGGCCCAGATCGTGCCGGGTTTGCCGGCGCGCACGAAGGCGATCTCGTCCTCGATCAGCGCCATGATTTTCTGCCGTAAACCAATCGGCGCGATCGCCAGTTTCTCGAGGGAATCCGGTTGGGCGTAACCGGTCATATAGTTGAACACCCGCGTGGCGTCGCGGCATAGGACGGGGTCCGATGTGAAGAACGACAGATCGGTGTAGATCTTCGCCGTCACCGGGTGATAGTTGCCCGTGCCGAAGTGTACGTACGAGCGCGTCTCCGTGCCCTCGCGCCGCACCACCAGCGAAATCTTGGCGTGGGTCTTCAAGTTGACAAAGCCGAAGACGACGCTGGCCCCCGCGCGCTCCAGGTCACGCGCCCAGCGGATATTGGCTTCTTCGTCGAAGCGCGCTTTCAGTTCCACCATCGCCGTGACCGACTTGCCAGCCTCGGCGGCTTCGACCAGAGCCTTGACGATCGGACTGTCTTTGCTGGTGCGGTAGAGAGTCTGCTTGATCGACAGCACGTTGGGGTCGCGGGCCGCCTGCTTCAGGAACTGAACGACCACGTCGAAGGACTCGAATGGGTGGTGGACGACGATGTCCTTCTGGCGGATGGCAGCGAAACAGTCGCCGCCGAAATCGCGAACGCGCTCGGGGAAGCGAGCGTTATAAGGCGGGAACAACAGGTCAGGACGCTCGTCGGTGATGAGCTGCTTCAAGTCCGTCTGGCCGATCATGCCTTCGATCTTGAAGGTGTCGGCCTGGGCAACCTCGAGTTCTTCACAGATCACGTTGACTTGATCCGGCGGCATGTCGCCGGCGAGGGCCAAGCGGATGCAGGTGCCGCGGCGGCGGCGCTTGAGCGCGCTCTCGAAACTGCCGACGAGGTCTTCGGCCCCTTCGTCGACTTCCATCTCCGAATCACGGATGACGCGGAAGTGGCCGGTCTGCAGCACCTTGAATCCGGGGAAGAGCGCGCCGGCGAACATGAGCACCAGGTCTTCCACCAGGATGAAGCGGATGGTAGCACCCTTCAGGCGCACGAAGCGCTCGACCTGCGGCGGGATCGGAACGAGTGCCCGCATCATCTCGCCGTCGCTGATGCGCACCAATTGCATCACCAAGGCGTGGCCGAGGTTGGGGATGAAAGGAAACGGGTGCGCGGGATCGACCGCAAGCGGCGTGAACACTGGGAAGATGTGCTCCAAGAAGCGCTCTTCCAGCGATTGGCGGTCCTCCGCCGACAGATCGCCGGGACCAACCACGTGGATGCCGTCTCTGCCCAGCAGCGCTTTGAGTTCAATCCAAGCTTCGTCTTGCTCCTTGAACAGATGACGCACGGACTCGTTGATGAGATCGAGCTGTTCCTGCGGCGTGAGGCCGTCGGCTGACGGCAGCGTCACGCCGGCGTTCACCTGGCCCTTCAGGCCGGCCACGCGCACCATGTAGAACTCATCGAGGTTCGACGCCGAGATCGACAGGAACCTGACACGCTCGAGGACCGGATGGCGCGGATTGCGCGCTTCCTCGAGAACACGGGTGTTGAACGCGAGCCACGAAAGCTCGCGGTTGATGAAGCGCTCGCGCGGCGGAAAGGACGCCGGGTCGAAAGCGCCCTGCTCCAAGGTGCGTGCGCGCTCACGCTTGGCTTTCGGAATGATGTCCTTGGGAATCGATTCGGCCATAACGCGTCAATCCTGCCCGTCATTAAACCGTAATGATTTCCGGGTGTTAGAAGGTATCATAACGGACCCGTTTCATGGCACATTTTCTAGCGCGCAGGAGATATCCGCTTGAAGACCTTACACTTGTACCGCCACGCCAAGGCGGCCGAAGGTGCGGCTGGCGGCAACGATCATGCCCGGGCGCTGGCCAAGCGCGGCATCAAGTCCGCCAAGGCCATGGCGGAACACTTCGACGCCACGGATTTTTCCGTCGACCACGTCTATTGCTCGACGGCGCGCCGCACGCGCGAGACTTACGATCATGTCGCATCCGCGCTCGGGAACACGCCGGTGTCTTTCAGCGACCGGCTTTACCTCATCGACGTGGGCGAGCTGATGGATTTCATCCGTGGCCTGCCCGACGCCGTGGAGAGCGTCATGCTGGTCGGGCACAATCCTGCTTTCCATGTCGCGGCCCTCGTGCTGGTGAAGGAAGCTTCGCACGGCCACGGCGCCGAACGCGACGCGCTGAAGGAGAAATTCCCGACGGGCGCTTTGTGTTCCATCGCCTTCAATGTGAAACACTGGAAAGGCATCAAAGCCGGCGGCGGCACACTCAAAGCTTTTGCCCGTCCGCGCGATCTCGGCGTGAACTAGTTTTCGAGGACTTGTTTGAGCAAGGGAATCGTCAACGCGCGTTTCCCCGCCAGCGCCGCCTGGTCGGCACGCGCCACCACGTCGCGCGCGGATGCAAACGTGCGGTCGATGCGCCGCACCAGGAAGGCCACCACGTCCGGATCGATGGCAATCTGGCGATCAGTGAACAGCTTGACCAGCACCGCTTCCATAGTGGCGTCGTCGGGTGCGTCGATGCCCACGGCCTGCACGGCGGCGAGCCGTGATTTCAGATCTGCCAAACCCACGACCCATCGCGCCGGCGGCGCGCGTGAGGTGAGAAGGATGTGGCCACCCTTCTCTTTCACGGCGTTCAGCAGATGCAACAGCGCGCGTTGGTCTTGCAGGCTTTCCCCATCCTCGATCACAAAACAGCTGTGGGTTTCGAGCAGCGCCGCGACACCGCCGCTTTGTAGTGTTGCGGCGACGATCACATGGGCTTTGGATTTGAGCGCGAAGACCTGCGCCAGATGAGATTTGCCGCAACCGGCCGGCCCAAAGATCGCCAGCGCGTGACCGGGCCACTCCGGCCAGCGGTCGACCCAGGCCACAGCATCGCGGTTGACCGGGGTCACGAGCAGGTCGTCGCGACCGAAGGCCGGACGGTGGCCGAGGTCGAGAATCAATTGGGCCATATTTGGGGGGACTATTGCGGCGCCGGTGCGGCCGGCGGCGCTGCAGCGGGCGCCTCCGCTCCAGGCTTGCCCAGCACACGTTCAGCGGATGCAGCGCCGCGCGCCTGGATGATCCAGACCCCGTTCTGCTGCAGGAGTGTAAGATCGTGCTGCGACATCGCCAGTTCCAATTGGCGCTGGGCGCCGGAGTAATGCAGCGTCACCTGGGCGCGGTCGCGCGTGATCGCCTGCAGGTCGAGGCGGTCGATCAACGGCACGTCGGCGAGGCGTTTCTTGACCGTCAGCCATTCCTTGAGATCGGCCACCGGAACCAGGGCCGTGATCTGCGTCGTGCCGCCGAAGGTCACGCGGTTGCGGTGCTTCCAGGTTTCCTGCACGGATCCCGCGGCGCTGACCGCAGCCGCCAGCTGGAATTCATCACGTGATTGTCCGCTCACCTGTGCCTGGCTCAGCGATTGATCCTCCGAGGGCAGGTCGCTGCGCACTTCCACCATTGTGACTTCAAGCGTCTCGCCCATGCCTGTCGCCATGGCGATTACCGCGCCGCCGGCTTTGTATTTTTCAGCAAAGGCGTTGATCGCCGACAGATCCTTGCCAGCCGCCTGTTCGATGCTGAGTACCACGCTGTCCGCCGCGCCGCCCGCAGGCACGATCAGACCCACAAGACCTAGGTCTTGCGGCACGCGCGCCCAGGCCGCGCGCCAGGTGTTGGCGTCGTCCCAGAGCAGCCACGGCGCCGCGGCATCGGTGCGCATCATCGGCACGACCACCAATGGCTTACTCAAGGTTTCCGTGAAGGGGATGTTGGCGCCGCGCAGCAGGCGGCGGATGGCCACGGGATCGAAACTCACTGTCAGGTTGGCAAGATAGCGCACCGCCGAGCTGCGCTCGTTAGCGATCGAGAATTCGCGCACCATGTCGATGATCTGGGCCGCGCTCTGCTGCGGAACGCGGTCGAGGTCCTCGCGCGCGACGATGCGCGCCATCACCTTGCGGAAGCCGGCGACACGGCCCTGGGTCAACCCGCGCTCGCGCGCTTCGGTGACGCTGCCGGCGGTGACGTCCACTGGAATCGCGCTAGCGACAAACAGAGTTTGAGCGGTGACTGGCACCGTGGCCGGCGGCTCGGTTTGCGAAAGGACGGCGAAAGGCGTCCCGGCCAGCAAAACCAGGGCGCAGACGGCGGCGCGGGCCATTGCAATGCCGCGTCGATTCAGTATGTTCGCCGTCATATCCGCCTCTCGCCGGAAAAGTTATCCACAGCCATGGCCCAAGAGCCCTCGCGTCCCAACGGTTTAGCCTACAAAGACGCCGGGGTCGACTATTCCAAGATCGACCCATTGAAAATCGCGGCCCAGCGCGCTGCGCGCGAAACCGCCGCCAATCTCAAGGGGTCGGGCTTTCAGGAAATCGCGGCTTCCCGCGGCGAGTCCGCCTATGTGGTCGACGCCGGCGACTTCCTGCTGGCGTCCATCACCGAATGCCTGGGCACCAAGGTCCTGATCGCCGACGCCATGCGCGGCATCACCGGCAAGACTTATTTCGATGCTTTGGCGCAAGACACTCTCGCCATGGCCATCAATGACATCATCACCGTCGGCGCCACGCCTGTCTCGGTGCAGGCCTATTGGGCGGCTGGGAGCAGCGAGTGGTTCGACGACGCCCAGCGCGCGAACGACCTGGTGGCTGGCTGGAAAGCGGCCTGTGATCGGTGTGGTGTGGTGTGGGGCGGCGGCGAGACGCCGAGCCTCGGCGGCGTCGTGGCGCCGGACACCATCGATCTTGCCGCATCGTGCATCGGCATCGTCCAACCGAAGGAGCGCCTGACGATCCAGACCAAAATGAAAGCCGGCGACGCCATCATCCTGCTGGCGTCGAGCGGG
>CANKHC010000179.1 GCA_947481595.1 Fidelibacterota bacterium | reverse complement strand
GGTTCGAGGCGGCGCAGGGCAATCACCTTGCGCATGATTTTGGTGTCGAACCCCGAGGACTTGGCCTCGGAGTAGACCTCGCGGATGTCGGCACCCATGACTTTTTTCTCTTCTTCCAGACGCTCGATGCGCTGAATGAAGCTCTTCAGGCGTTGCGCTGAAACACCTTTGTCCGCCTGGCCGTCGGGCATGAACCGCTCTCCTCAAACTTTGAATGAGTGCGGACCATAGCAGCGCGCGGGGACGCCACAAGTTGTGGATAACGGGGATAACGGGGGTTAAAGCCTATTCCACCACTGTAATCTTGGCATGCAGCGTCTTGCTGTCCTCGAAAGCCTTTTCCTGCGCCGGTGTGGCGGATTTCTGAAACTGCTTTTTCCACTCCGCAATCGGCATGCCATAGACGGCTGCCTGCGCATCCTCATAGCTCATGGGCGCCCCAAAGTGGTCCGCGGCGGCCTTGTACCACTTGGACAGGCAATTGCGGCAAAACCCGGCGGTGTTCATCAGGTCGATGTTCTGCACATCGCTGCGCTTTTGTAGATGCTGCACCAGACCGCGAAAAGCCGCAGCCTCGGCTTTCAAGCGCGTGAGTTCATCCATGAAGGTCTCCTTAGTGATGTTCGATCTGCCGGAGCGCTGTCTCTCCCAGCAACGGGACGAGGACTTCGGCCAATACATCGGCCCAGCGCTCTTGACCTTCCTTTGATCCTATCAGGTCTTGGCGAATCTCCAATTCGGCGTGCGGAATGCCGTGCGCGATGCCGTGGACCTTCAAGCCGTAGCCGTGGGTCATCCCCGAATAAGGCTCGTTGTCGCCCACCACAAGACCGTCCCGCGCGCGGAAAGCATCCAGCAGACGATCGGCAAACCGCGCGTCGCTCCCGTAGAGCACGCCGACATGCCACGGCCGCGGACGCGCGCCGAGGTTCAACGCCGGCGTAAAACTGTGCAGCGCCAGCAGCACCGGGACATGCCCCAGACGCTGAATGCGCCCGATTTGCATATCGATGGCACGGTGGTACGGCCAGTACAGCGCGTCGGCGCGCACAGCGCGCTGCTCCTCGCTGAGATTCTGGTTGGCTTTGATCGGCGTACCGTCACTGCGGGCGGGAATTGAATCCGCCTCCCCCAGCGGACGATTGGGATCGATCAAAAGCCGCGTGTAGCGGGCCAGCACCGCGGTGGCTTCAAGCTTGCGCGCCAGCGCGCGCGCAAGCCCCGCGACGCCGATGTCCCAGCCGATATGGCGGTCGATCTCACCGGCAGGCAGGCTCAAGTCGCCAAAGGCGACGGGCACGGCGTTGCCGGCGTGATCGCCGGTCAACAACAGCGGATGATTGCTCGTGGGATTGACGATCTCGACCGGTGCGGGATCCGCTCCGGAAAGTAAGTCCGCCATTATTTCCCGTGGGGGCTCGCCAACGCCGGATCACGAACGGGCCTGCGCTTCAACGAGCGCGCCGGCAGGTTCTCGAAGTGGATGATGATGGCGTCGGAACCATTGATGGTGATTTCCATCGGCTCGCCGACCGGGCCGGTGGGCTTCAGCACAAAGCTGCCGTCCGGGCGGCGGGTATATTCAATGGGGATCGCCGTCGGCGGACCGGCAGTGAGACCTTGCGGGTTGAGCATCTGGAACGAGATGTCGGTTTTGGTGAAGGTGACGAGCATCTTGGACCCGCTGGGAAGCTGGTCTTCCCACATGCCGAGCACGGGTGCTGAGAGATAAGCCTGTGCGCGGGCTTGGACTGCGGGCAACATCAGGCCCAACGCGATCGCGATAACACCCAGAATTCTCATCAGCGGCTCCTGTCGCCCGGTTTCTTCTCGGGGCATTATAGGGGGGAATTCCAGGACCGTGGGGGGAAAAGCATACGTTGAAGCCTGAACCCGACGCCGTCGCCTTGGCTCCCGTGACGTCCCCGGTTGCGCCCGCAGGATTCGTCGCCCGCCATGCTTTCCCGATCCTGCTCTTAGGCCTCGCCTTCGCCGCGTTTTCGCCGATTTTCGTGCGCCTCTCCGAAGTCGGCCCCCTCGCCACCGCCGTCAACCGGATGGTGCTGCCGCTGCCGTTGTTTTTCGCACTGCTGTGGCTTCGCCCCGCCGACCGCATCCCCACCACAACTCAAACCGGTCGGCACGACGTTTGGTTCGTGCTCATGAGCGGACTCTTCTTTGCCGGCGACCTCGCCTGTTGGAACTCCTCGGTGATGATGACCAGCGTCGCCAACGCAAGCGTGCTCGCCAATATCACCCCGCTGTTTGTCGTCGGCGCATCCTGGGTGCTGTTCAAAGAAAAACCTGGGCGCCTATTCATCGTCGGCATGGCCATCGCTTTATTTGGTTCTGCCATCATGATGCGCGATAGCTTGGCCCTCGCCGGGCGCGGGGTCGCCGGCGATTTCATGGCCATGGGCGCCTCGGCGTTTTATGCGGGATATGTGATCACGCTGTCGAAAGTACGAAAGCGCGTCTCCATCGTCGCCGTGATGGCGCTCAGCTGTGCGGCTTCCGCGGCGGTGCTCTGGCCGTTGGCGGCCGCCGTGGAAACGCAGATATGGCCGCAAACATTGAACGGATGGCTGGCCGCCGCCGGCATGGTGGTCCTCGTGCATTTCGGCGGACAGATGCTGATTGCCATGTCACTGGCCCATGTCTCCGCCGGTCTGGTCGCCACCATGTTCCTCGCCCAGCCGATCATTCCCGCCCTCGTGGCGTGGATGCTGTTTGGCGAACGTGTGACACTTATTCAGTTCGCCGGCGCTGCGGCGTTGCTGGCGGGATTGGAAATCTCAAGGCGCGGAACAGTGAAGTAGTGTAGGATTCCCACGACACTTGGGGAACGACATGGCAGACACGAAATCCTTCCACCGCGGCCGGCGCGCCAAAATCATCGCGACACTCGGCCCGGCCAGCCGCGATCCGCAAACCATCGCCGATCTCTATGAAGCCGGCGCCGACGTTTTCCGCCTGAATTTCAGCCACGGCAGCCACGAAGATCACGCCAAGTCGGTCGCGGCGATCCGCGCCCTGGAGAAGGAAGTCGGCCGTCCGATCACGATCCTCATGGACCTGCAGGGTCCGAAGCTGCGGGTCGGCACGATTCAAGGCGGCCAGGTGATCATCCAAACCGGTGCGAACTTCCGCCTCGATCTCGACCCCGCCATCGGCACCGCCCAGCGCGCGTGCCTCGCCCACCCCGAGATCTTCGCGGCGTTGCGGCCCGGCAAGACCATCCTCATTAACGACGGGCACCTGCGGCTGCGCGTCAAATCCTGCGGCAAGGATTTCGCCGAAACCGAAGTGATCGTCGGCGGCGTGCTTTCGGACCGCAAAGGCGTCAACGTGCCTGACGTGACGCTGCCGATACCGGCCCTCACGGAAAAGGACCGCAAGGACCTCGAGTTCGGCCTGTCGCAAGGTGTCGATTGGGTCGGCCTGTCTTTCGTGCAGCGCCCCGAAGACGTCGCCGAAGTCCGCAAGGCCGTCGCGGGCCGCGCGGGTGTGCTCTCCAAGCTCGAGAAGCCCTCAGCCCTCGATCAATTGGACGCCATCGTCGAACTTTCGGACTCCGTCATGGTCGCGCGCGGCGACCTCGGCGTTGAAATGCCCCTCGAGCAAGTGCCGGTGCTGCAAAAACGCATCGTGCGCGCCTGCCGCAAACACGGCAAACCCGTGGTGGTCGCCACACAGATGTTAGAGAGCATGATCAAGTCGCCGGTCCCCACCCGCGCCGAAGCCTCGGACGTCGCCACCGCGATCTACGACGGCGTCGATGCGGTGATGCTGTCGGCGGAGACCGCCGCGGGCCAGTTCCCGGTGCGCGCCGTAGCGACCATGCACAAAATCATCCAGCACGTCGAAAGCGACGAGCACTATCTGTCGCTGATGCGGGCCGGCCATGCGGAGACCGAACACTCCTCGCCCGCCGCGATCACGGCGGCAGCCGGTCAGATCGCGCACACATTAAAAGCGGCAGCGATCGTCACCTTCACCTCGTCAGGGTCGACCACACTGCGTGCAGCGCAAGAACGCCCCGACGTGCCGATCCTCTGCATCACACCCAGCCTCTCCGCCGGCCGCCGCCTCGGCCTGGCCTGGGGCGTGCAAGCCTTGGTCGGCGATTTCATTCAGTCGGTGGACGACATCGGCGACGTCGCCGTGAAGGGTGCTGCGCGCTACGGCATAGGCAACGATGGCCAAGCGCTGGTAATCACCGCCGGCATGCCTTTCGGCAAGGTCGGCACCACCAACATGGTGCGCGTAGTCTGGATCGGCGGCGAAACGAAGGCGAGTTAGCGCCAAGCCCAAATGTCGCGCGACATACTTTTCCTGCTGAATCCGAACTTCCTGGATCACGCGTATCCCGGCGAAACGTTCTATTGCTGGCACTGCGTGTTGATGGAGGGATTGCTGTCCTCATTTCCGCAGTTGAAGGACCAGCTCGACGTCGTACGCATCCCGTGGCCACGCCCCCGGCACGAGGTCGTGGCTTTGATCGGTGAAGCCAATCAAAGCCTGCCCGTCTTGATCCTGGATGAAAGCGCGCCAGCCGGACTAGAAACCGGCTCGTGGAACGGAACCCGCTTCGTCGAAGGAAAAGACGCGATCCTCAACGCGCTGCATCTTCGTCACGGAATTCCTCTGCCTCATCCGTAGGCGCAGCTCACAGAGCCCACAAAGAAAAACCGCGGACCTTGCGGTCCGCGGCTTCAGTTCCTCCCTCACACAGAGCTAAGCTTAGCCCTGACGCGCCTTGAAGCGCGGGTTCTTCTTATTGATGAGATAGACGCGTCCTTTGCGGCGAACGATCTGGCAGTTCTTGTCGCGCAGCTTCGCGGACTTGAGTGAATTGCGCACTTTCATGGCGTAGGTTCCTGAACTCAAAAGACCCAGGCAGCGTGCGCGGGCCGAAAAGGGAGGGCGTTCTATACTCAATTGACC
>CANKHC010000178.1 GCA_947481595.1 Fidelibacterota bacterium | reverse complement strand
TTGAAGGTCCGCCTAAGATCGTACGCTTCCATGGCCTGGGCGATGTCGTGTTGCCCGGTGACCCGGACTTTGCCGAGCTCGCGAAGCTGTTTGACAGCGACTTGCTCGGTGTGCGGTCGATTATCCGCCTGAAAGTGGAGCGCGTGTCGGACTCGTGCGGGTTTGGTGTGCCGGTCTATGACTTCAAAAAGGACCGCGACGGCATGCGCAAATGGAGCGAAAAGAAAGGTGCCGACGGCGTGCGAGAGTATGTCGCGTCTAAAAATGCTGTAAGCATCGACGGGATTCCGGGCATGACCGCCGCCGAAGCCGAAACCGTGTCGCCACAGCGATAGTCAGCATTTATAGTGACCCTCGTGAAAATTCATCATGTCAAAGTCGGCAGTCTCACCATCGGCAACGATCTGCCGCTGACGATCATTGCCGGGCCCTGCCAGATGGAGAGCCGCGCTCACGCGCTCGAAGTCGCGTCGGCGCTGAAGGAAATCGCCGCCAAGGCCGGCCTCGGCCTGATCTACAAATCTTCCTTCGACAAGGCTAACCGCACCAGTGTCGGCGGCAAACGCGGCTTGGGTCTGAAGGACTCACTGCCGGTCTTCATCGAGATCAAGGAAAAGCTCGGCCTGCCGACGCTCACCGACATCCACGAGATCGACCAGTGCGCGCCCGTCGCCGAAGTCGTCGATGTCATGCAGATCCCGGCTTTCCTGTGCCGCCAGACCGACCTGCTGTTGGCGGCCGGAAAGACCAAGGCTTGCATCAACGTCAAGAAGGGCCAGTTCCTCGCCCCCTGGGACATGGCAAATGTCGTGGCCAAGGTGGAATCTACCGGCAACAACCGCATCCTGGTGACCGAACGCGGTGTGTCCTTCGGCTACAACACTCTGGTCACCGACATGCGCAGCCTGCCGATTATGGCCAAGACGGGATATCCGGTCGTGATGGATGCGACCCATGCCGTGCAGCAGCCGGGCGGGCAGGGCACCAGCTCCGGCGGCGACCGCGCTTTTGCGCCGGTCATTGCCCGCGCCGCCGTTGCGGTCGGCGTGGCCGCGGTCTTCATGGAAACCCATCCCGACCCCGACAGGGCGCCGTCCGACGGGCCCAACATGATCCACCTCAAGGACATGGGCGGCATCCTGGCCATGCTGAAGGCCTTCGATCAGGTCGCAAAAGCCCACCCCGTCAACCTGAATTGAATTTTTCGGGACTTCACTTGAATTCCGCCGTACCGGCGTGAGGTTAAGGACGTCTCTTACGTCACGCAGGCACCATGGCCAAAATCCCCTCTGATTCCGACCTTCTCCCGTTGCCGCGGCTGATCTTTGCCTCGCGCTGGCTGCAGGTGCCGCTGTACCTCGGTCTGATCGTCGCCCAAGGCGTTTACGTGGTCTTGTTCCTCAAGGAGCTCTGGCACCTCATCAGCCACGCTGCCACCTTCGGCGAACAGCAGATCATGCTCGTAGTCCTAGGCCTGATCGACGTGGTGATGATCTCGAATCTTCTGGTCATGGTCATCGTCGGCGGCTACGAGACCTTCGTCTCCCGCCTGCGCCTCGAGAACCACCCCGACCAGCCTGAGTGGCTGTCGCACGTCAACGCCAGCGTGCTCAAGATCAAGCTGGCCATGGCGATCATCGGCATTTCCTCGATCCACCTGCTCCGGACCTTCATTGAGGCTGGCAACCTCGGTTCCGCGAACGCCAACTACACCGAAACCGGCGTGATGTGGCAGACCATCATCCACGGCACCTTCATCCTCTCGGCGCTTGGCATTGCATGGGTCGACAAGATGGGCCAGCAGCCGGCGGCGCACTAGGCGCTCAGACTTCCGACCGTATAGTATTGGGGGGAGCCGTTCCCCACCTCCATTCGAAGCGGTCGTGCATGCGCCGGTTTCTCTTTTTCATTGCCGTTTGCACTGCTGCGCACCTTGCGTCGGCTGCCGACCTGTCGCCGCGCCCGGAGGGAATTACACGCCGCGAAGCCTTGGCTCTCTCGGTCCAAGAACTGGCGAAGCGGCTCTTCGGTGACACAACTGGCGTGGTGCGGGAAGTGATGCGCCCCAGCTACCTTCCGCCAAACCTTCGCAGTGATCCCGTCCTCTATGACCTGAAGGTCGCAACGCGCCCGCGCGCGCTCGGTACAGGCGGACTCTGCGTTGCTGAAGTCATGGAAGTCTCCTTTGAGGCGCCTCCGCCCTCGGAACGCAAGCTGGGACCGGAATACACGCGCGTTCGACCGACCGGTCTCAAAACCGCTCAGGTCTTCAAGCTCGTCGGCAACGCCGAGGAGTCTGCTGCGTGCGATCAGGCGGGACGGGTTCTTCCCACGAACACCACCAGCCTCGCACAGCGCCAGTTTTTCGAAGTTGAGGTAGCGGGGCAGGCCGCCGACGCCGCGCAGTTGGCCACGGCCGTTTTGCAGCGATCGATCACCGTTGCGAAGCGCGCCGATATCGCGATGGATTCGCTGGTAAAGGTATCTGCGAGCCCTTGCGCAAATTCCCTCCGGATCTGTGTGAGCGGGAACTTCCTGCCACCGGCGGGGACGCTTTCGCCCACCTACTGGAAGGTATCGGTCGAGGCTGATGTCCCGAACTTCGGGACGGGACGCTGGAGCGTGAAATCAGTGCATAACGTCGAGGTTTCGCCGGTATCGGTGCAGAGGGACTGAGGCCCTCTTGACCGTTTCCCGCTTTTCCCCCATCAACCGGACTCCTCAAAACGCCAGCGGAGCCCTGCCATGAGCGCCATCATCGACATCGTCGGCCGCGAGATCCTGGATTCTCGCGGCAATCCCACGGTTGAAGTCGACGTGACCCTGGAGAGCGGCGCCATGGGCCGCGCCGCCGTGCCCTCGGGTGCATCCACCGGCGCTCACGAAGCTTCCGAACTGCGCGACGGCGACAAGAAGCGCTACGGCGGCAAGGGCGTGAGGAAGGCCGTGGCCGCCGTCAACGGCGAGCTGCATGCGGCCCTGGCTGGCCTCGATGCCGGCGACCAGGTCAAGATCGACCAGGCGATGATCGAACTGGACGGCACGCCGAACAAGAAGCGGTTGGGTGCGAACGCCATCCTCGGCATCTCGCTGGCCGTTGCCAAGGCCGCTGCCGTGAACGCTGGCCTACCGCTCTACCGCTACATCGGTGGCGTTTCGGCGCACGTGATGCCGATCCCGATGATGAATATCGTCAACGGCGGCGCGCACGCCGACAATCCCATCGACATCCAGGAATTCATGATCATGCCGGTCAGCGCCAAGACGGTCGCCGACGGTATTCGCATGGGGGCCGAAGTGTTCCACGCCCTCAAGAAACAGCTCAAGGACGCCGGCCATAACACCAACGTCGGTGACGAAGGCGGCTTCGCGCCGAACCTCAAGAGCGCCGACGACGCCTGCGCCTTCATCATGAAGGCGATCAAGGCCGCTGGCTACAAAGAGGGCCACGACATCGTGCTGGCCCTCGACTCTGCTTCCACCGAGTTCTTCAAGAAGGGCAAGTACGTCATGGAAGGCGAGGGCAAGACCCTCGACGCGAACGGCATGGTCAAGTTCTATGCCGATCTGGTGAAGCGCTATCCCATTGTCTCGATCGAAGACGGTATGGCCGAAGACGACTTCGACGGCTGGAAGGCGCTCACCGAAGCGCTCGGCGCCAAAGTCCAGCTTGTCGGCGACGACCTGTTCGTCACCAACCCGAAGCGCCTGCGCGAAGGCATCGACAAGGGCCTGGCCAATTCGATCCTGGTGAAGGTCAACCAGATCGGCACGCTGACCGAGACCCTGCAGGCCGTCGATATGGCGCACAAGGCCGGCTACACCGCCGTGCTGTCGCACCGCTCGGGCGAAACCGAGGACTCCACCATTGCCGACATCGCCGTGGCTACCAACTGCGGCCAGATCAAGACCGGCTCGCTGTCGCGCTCCGACCGCCTCGCCAAATACAACCAACTCATCCGTATCGAGGAAGACCTCGGTCCGGCGGCGCAATACGGCAACGCCTTCCGCAGGCGCCGCTCGGCATAGAGTCTTCATGAACGACACAGGACTTGCGAACACCAAGGACCTCTCGGTCATCGTGCCGTCGAACCTTGACCAGCGCATGGACTGGCTCAAGCATCGGCTTACTTTCCTGTATCGGAATGGGTATCAGGGCGAAACCCTGGTTGGCGTTTGGCGCGGTCACGACAAGCTCAACGAACTTCTGGCGTTTTGCCTCTCTTTGTCATCCCGGATCCGCGTGGTCGCACAGGATGGGTCTCGCAGGTTCGCAGAGCGCGTCTTGGAGTTGTCGGAACAAACGCGCGGCAAGCACGTCATCCAGATTGGCGACGATGATTTTCTTCTCCCCGAACCTCTCGTGCAATTGGCTGAAGTCCTCGAACGGGACCCGAGCATAGTTTGTGCCCAGGGCCGCAGCCTTTTCATCAACAGCAGTCTCACCCTTCCTCTCCAGATCAGGCCCTTTCCGGTGTGGCCCGCTCTGGAGACGGACCTGCTAACCCGCTTTACACAGTACTGCACGCACTCTGGGCAACTTTTTCACGCGATGTTCCGGCGTGCGGACTTCATCGAACGCTATAGGTGGATGGACGAGGCCATGGCTCAAACCAAGAACGATGTTTGGTTTGAGATGATTGGTGAGTTCTACGGCGTGATCAAAGGCCGCTTCTTCATTGTCGACGAGATTTTCATTTTGCGAGGCAAGGACGCAAACAGCGAGTCCCGCAACATACGCAGCGATCACCGCCAGTTTCCCTTTTTCCTTTTGGAAGAAGACTTCTCGCCGACTTACAAATTTTTCGAGCGTCAACTTTTCCGCATGTTCACATCACAGGGCGTGAACGTTGAGGATCCGGTAACCCGTACAATTATCCGCACGGGCGTCCTCAATATTTTCGGCACGGCCGTCTTTGGCCGGCGGGCTGATCTGCCCATAGAAGAGGTTCGCTTGAGCGCGATGCTCCATGAGCAGCCGACACCCGCGGTTCTGGAGCGCATATTGGGTATGGTTCTCAATACAAAGGCCGAGGCGAGCCAGGCCTAATGAGGTGAAGCCGCCGCCGCTCAACCGCGTCGCGGCGAATGTTGAACGTCTCCATCTTCAACCTTTGCGAGTCCCGCTGACTCAAAAGTGAGTCATTTTGGCCACACTTTTTGACGCGGGGCTCAAAAAACGAATGACGCCGA
>CANKHC010000177.1 GCA_947481595.1 Fidelibacterota bacterium | reverse complement strand
GGAAAAATGAAGTTTACAAAATTCGCATTATGCACGAGCAGTTCTTTGCTCGCTCTGAATGTCGCGGCCCATGCGGCCTACGCAGCGGAGGCGCAGCAGGCCGCCGATCCTGCTGTCGAAGAAGTCATCGTCACCGGCTCTCGTATTCAAATCTCGGGCTATGAACAGCCGACGCCGGTCTCGGTCATCAGCACTGAGCAGATTCAAAACGCGGCACCACAAAATCTCGCCGATTACGTCGCCCAGATGCCCGTCGTCACGGGCAGTGCGAGCCCGCAGAGCTCGAACACCGGCCTCAGCGCGCATTCCGCCGGCCTCAGCACACTGAACCTGCGCGGTCTTGGCGGCCCCCGTACCCTCGTGCTTCTCGATGGGCAAAGATCGGTGGGCTCAACCAACCAGGGCCTGGTTGACATCAACGACATGCCGCAGGATCTCGTGGCGCGCGTCGACGTGGTCACCGGCGGCGCCTCGGCCGCCTACGGTTCCGACGCGCTGTCCGGGGTGGTTAATTTCATCCTCGACAAGGAATACGTCGGAACGAAAGGCGACATGTCCGGAGGCATCACGTCTTATGGCGACGATCCGAACTGGCGCGTCCGACTCACGCACGGCTCGGCCTTCAATGAAGGCAAAGGACATATCCTGGTCAGCGCCGACATTGGCGTGCGTTACGGTATCGAGGGCGTTCCGCGCGACTGGAACAGCCATGGCGGAATCATTATCCAAAACCCGAACTATACCGCCACGAACGGCCAGCCGTTCCTGCTCGACGCGCGCGGTGTTGTGGCCTGGCAGGCAACGCCGGGCGGCGTCATCACCTCGGCCGGCCCTCTCAAAGGCATTTACTTCGGGCAGGACGGAACGGCGGCCCGCTTCAATTTCAGCGGCCTGGTCTCCAATCCGTTTGCCCAGACGACCGACTACCGCGCGCTCACGTCCCAGGACGCGCACACGCTCGACCCTTACGGTGCGAACCAACGCTTGTTCACGCGCGCGAGCTATCAATTCACGGATAACATCAACGGCTTCCTCCAGCTGAGCTACTCGCATTCCAAAGGTATCGGAACGGACGTGTATAACTTCCGGGTCGGCAACATCACCGTGAAGGCGGATAACGCGTTCATTCCGTCATCGGTCGCCGCCATCATCGCCACCACTACGCCCGCGATTACCCAATTCTCGATGGGCAGCATGCTTCACGATCTGGGTAAGGTCGGCAATGACTCCGATCGTTACACGAACCGCTACGTTGTCGGCTTCAACGGCGACTTCGATGCCTTCAACAAGAACTGGACGTGGAACGCCTACTACCAGAAGGGCATCTCGCGCACCTCGGCGCGCGTGACCAATTCCTTACGTCAAGATCGCTTTACACTGGCAATCGACGCGGTAAGGAGCCCGTCGGGAGGCATCGTCTGCCGTTCGACTCTCACTAATCCGACCAACGGCTGCGTGCCGTACAACCTGTTCGGTCAGAACGTCAATACACAGGCAGCGATCGACTATCTGGCGGGGGGCCGAGGCGTCACCGGCAAGACGACCGGGATGCCGCAGCTGAACGAACACTTCTATCAGAATGTCATTGCATTCGACGTTCAGGGCAGCCCCGCCTCAACGTGGGCAGGCCCGGTGTCGGTGGCGGTCGGTGCGGAACGTCGCACAGAGCGCACCGATAGCCGTTCTGATGATCAGGTGGGTTTGTGGCTCATCGGAAACTACGTGCCGATCGTCGGTAAGTACACCGTCACCGAAGGTTTCGCGGAAACCGTTGTCCCGCTCGCCCGCGAACAAGTCTGGGCACAGACCCTCGACGTGAACGCGGCCGTACGCGCCACCAGCTATTCGACGTCCGGCTTCGTCACGACGTGGAAGGTGGGCGCTACGTGGGACATCATTCCCGACTTCCGCATTCGCGCGACACGTTCTCGCGATATCCGCGCGCCGAACCTTGCGGAACTCTTCAACGCCGGCGGCGCTGCCGGAACCACGACCCTGATCGACCGCTTCCGCAACCAACCCGTCAATAACATTGGCGCGATTGTCGGCAACCTCGATCTTGAGCCGGAAAAGGCCGACACCACCGGCATCGGCGTCGTCCTTATGCCGCGGTTCATTCCGGGCTTCACGGCGTCGGTCGACTACTACAACATCAACATCAAGGGTGAAATCGGCACCATCGGCGGGCAGAACGCCATCGACTACTGCTTCCTGGGCTTCACGCAATTCTGCGAAGCGATCACGCCGAATCTTGCGCTGCTCACCGCCACGCCGACACAGATTGTCGTGCAAACCAAACCGTTCAACTTTGCGACACGTTTGGCGCGCGGCTACGACCTCGAAGCCAGCTATGGCATCGGCCTAGACCAACTCGTTGACGGCTGGACCGGCGGCATGGCGTTCCGCTTCATGGCGACGCGCTTCCTCAAGAACATTCAGGACAACAACATCGCACCCCCGTACAACTCCGTTGGCGGCGGGCAAATTCCGAAGTGGCGTTACAATATCACCGGCAGCTATAGCAACGACAACCTCAACGTCAGCGTGACTGCGCGTGGGGTCAGCAAGCATTCCTACAATGCGAGCAACATCGAATGCGCAAGCGGGTGTCCTGCATCGAACCTTAACTTCCAAACGATCGATAACAATACCCTTCCATCCGTTTGGTGGTTTGACACCTCCCTGACCTACACGTTCAAGTTTGAAGGCGAGGAGTCCACGCGGACCATTCAGACCTATCTGAACGTCCAGAACATGCTCAACAAAGACCCGCCGATTTACGGACGTGGTCCGACCGGTATCGCGCACAGCACACCGAATGCCGAGCCGACGCTGTACGATCAATTGGGCAGAGTCTTCAGAGCCGGCGTACGCTTTAGAATGTAAGCGCGCCTCGCGTCATCTCTGCGGCCCGATCGCCGAAAGGCTGTCGGGCCGCAATTATTTTGAGTGACTGGTTGGATGCTCTAGGGAGCGGGCGTCCCGCCCGGGATCATCCACGGGAAGACGTACTGTTGCAGCATCACGAGGATGCCCAGAAGGATGGTCAGGATAATGCTGTGAATGAAGGTCCGGGCCAGCACCAGGCCCTCGCCGTTCTTCACATCGGTAACAGCGATGCCCGTCGCGATGTTCTGCGGCGAGATCATCTTGCCCATCACACCGCCTGAAGAATTGGTCGCCGCCATCAAGACCGGGCTCAAGTTGAGCTGGTTGGCCGCAACGACCTGCAGGTTGCCGAACAGCGCATTCCCGGAAGTGTCGCTTCCGGACAAGAACACCGCCACCCAACCCAGGAACGCCGACAGCAGCGGGAACAGGAAGCCCACCGAGGCGACGCCGAGACCGAGTGTGTAAGTCATGCCGGCGTAGTTCATGAGGTAAGCAAGGCCGACGATCAGCGCCACCGTCAGGATGGCGATGCGGATCTGCTTCCAGGTTTCGCGCACGGCTTTGAGATAGCCGCTGACCCCGATGCGAAAGAACAAGGCCAGCGCCATGCTGGTGAGCAAGATCGCCGTGCCGGTCGCGAGCGGCTGGTAGTCGTAGATCGCGGCGTAAGGCGCGTTGTAGACGGTGATGAACACCTGATTGTGCAGGCCCGGCCACTCGATGCGCTGGCGGCCGATCAGGTTGATGCCGAAGGTCGTCCAGATGGTCACCACGGCGGCGATCGCGACCCACGGAATCCACCCCTGCCACGGCGAGATCGAACTCTTGGTTGCGCCCGCCGGCGGTACGCCCAGCGCATAGGCAGGGTCGGCTGCCGGCTTCCACACTTGCAGGAACGCGGTTGTGATGATCAACGACACCAAGGCCGACATCACGTCGGTCAGGGCGAAGTCGATGTAGTTGGAGGTGACGAACTGCGCGCCGGCGAAGGAAATACCGGCGATCAGCAGCACCGGCCAGATCGCCTTGATTGAACGCGCGCCACCGTAAAGGCCGATGACATAAAACGGCAGCAGCACTGCAAGGAACGGCAGCTGACGGCCGATCATGGCGCCGAGGTCAGCGGCGGGCAGCTGCGTGACACCCGCGAGTGCCGTCACCGGCGTACCAAGCGCGCCGAAGGCCACCGGGGCCGTGTTGAAGATCAGCACGAAGACGAGAGCATCCAGCGCCGGGAAGCCCAGGGCGATCAGAAGTGCCGCGGTGATGGCAACCGGCGTGCCGAAGCCGGCAACACCTTCCATCAAGGCGCCGAAGCTAAAGCCGATCACGACGAGGACGATGCGTTTGTCGTTGGGGAGATTGGCGATCACCCACGCGCGAAAGGCATCGAAGCGGCCGGTGTCGACGGCGATGTTGTAGATCACCAGCGCGTTGAAGACGATCCACATCACCGGCCACAGCGCGAAGGTAGCGCCGTTGAGTGTGGCCAGTGCGGCGAGGTTCGCCGGCAATTTCCAGACGGTGATCGCAATCACGAAGGCGATGACCAGGCCGGCGAGCGACGCCTGCCAGGCAGGGCGGCGCAAGACGCCCAGCATCACCAGCACGACGATGACCGGAATGGCGGCCACCAAGAATGACAGGCCGAGGCTCTCCCCGACCGGAGTGACAAGTTGATTGAACACGGACATCTCCCCCTAAGCGGAATTCCCCTCCGCGAAAGTGAGCTTACCACACCCGAACGGAGCTCAACCGCTGGCGCTAAAGGCGAATTTATACTCGTGTTGCACTGCAACCTTTGACGTCGCTAGCGCGTTACCTGTAATATTTTTGAAATACACTTCTAAAATGTAGGGCTATCTATACACGCAAAACACGATTTCTTCGTCTTCCTCGTCTTCGACTTGCTCCTCCTCAGTTCGTTAGTTTTGTCAGTGTGGTTATGGTTTCAAGTTCCGTTTGTCAGCAGTCTTCCCCTCCTCTTTTCCTCGATCCGGGCGCCTCGATCGCCCTCGCCCGTGCCCGCGAATGCGGTGCGGTGATTGTCGAACCCGCCCCTCTCCCGCTGCGCGCCCTTTGAGCGCTTCGCCTTCACCCATATTCCTAAGACCGCCGGCCTTACCCTGCGGGCCATCCTTGCCATTGTCTGCAATAGCTATGGTTGGCCGTGGGAGGAAATTCTCGGAAGCTGGCAGGACGGGGAGAACGGAGCCCTCAGCAATTATCGCAGCCGGTCCACTGCGGCGTTGCGGCGGGCGCGGATCGTGTGGGGCCACTTGCCGTACGGCTTTCACGGCGCCAGAGATCGGAAGAGCGTCG
>CANKHC010000176.1 GCA_947481595.1 Fidelibacterota bacterium | reverse complement strand
TACGCGTGGGCCGTGGTATCGGGGCCGTCCGTGAATATGGCGTTTAATCCAGGGAAAACCTGCAATCCCATCGTCGACAGCGACATCGATTCGCTGTTTACGCTGCCGTTGCGCATCATCCCCCTGAAGACCGAGGGGCTTGCCCGCTCGCGCCTGGTCAAGAACAGTCACCTCGTGGGCGTGATGGAAGCCTTCTCCGAACGCGAGACCGGCAGCGGCCAGATCGAGATCCGCGACCTGCCGCAGCACTTCCGCTGGAAGGAAGGCACCGCGCACCCGGACTTGGCGATCCTCTACACCTTGGCGCCCCTGCCCAGTTTCGACGTCTACAGCTTGCGCCGATCTTTGCGCGACCACGGCATCCCGGTGAACAACCACAACGACCTCAAGCTGTCGGAAGAAAAGAACAAGCAGCTCACCGGCTACATGTCGCGCTTCACCATGCCGCTGATCAAAGAGATCTACGGCGACGATGCCGCCAACCTCACGCGCTTTGAGGACATCGTCGGCCTGTTCAAGGACCCCGACGTGAAGAAGGCCCTCGCGCGCCTGCGTCAGATGGCCGACAAGCTGCAGATCTCGATCGATCAGATCCCGCTGTTCCTCGAAAACTACGGCGACATCTTCATGTCGCTGTCCTACTACAACCAGTGCCTCGACCGCCTGACGCCACTGCTCGAGGCTTTCATTTACGCCATGACCGAGATGCGCAAGAGCATGCAGGTGCGCAACGACCGCAACCTGATGGCCGAGATGGACAAGGTCGAAAAACTGATCACGGGGCTGATCAACTTCCTCAAGCGCACGTTCCAGGATTTCAGCACCATGTCGCAGGACATGTGGAACAACCTGACCGCCGCCAAGTTCGAACAGGTCAAAGCCTATATCGAAGACACACAGATCAAGGTCGGCAGCGTGCTGTGCGGACTGACGGTGAAGATGAATGCTTGGGTGGTAAAGTTCCCGAATCCCAAGTCAGGCGGGCCGGGCGCCAAGGGCGAGTTCATCATGACCGACATGCGCCAAGGCTTGGCAGAAATCGTCGCGGTGGCGCGCGGCCAGGCGTGGACACCGAACGAAGCCGGCGCGACGGCCTAGGCGACGCGGCTTTCGCTCTGGGCCTGCTCAAATTCCTCTTGCAGCGACAACCAGTCGTTTTCGGCCGACGCCAGGTTTTTCTCGATCGCACCGAGTTCCTTTTGCAAGTCGAGCAGCTTGTGCACGTCCTTGCCGTAGGTCTTGGGATCGGCGAGCGAGGCGCGCAGTTTGTTGCGCTGCGCCTCAAAGGTGGCCACCTGCTTCTCGGCCGCACTCAGCTTTTTCTTCAGCGGACCCAGCGCCTGGCGCTTCTCGGCGGCGCGCTTGCGCTCGTCCTCGTTGCTGTTGGAACTCCGCGCGCGCGCTTCCTTACGGGCCGTGGCACGCTGATTGGCGGCGCTATTGAGCAAATGGTCGCGGTAGTCGTCCATGTCGCCGTCGTAGGGCGCAACGCGGCCCTTTTCGACCAGGAGGAAGCGATCGACCGTCAGCTCGATGATGTAAGGATCGTGGCTGATCAATACCACCGCGCCCTCGAAAGCGTTGATGGCTTCCGCCAGCGCCTGACGTGAATCCATGTCGAGATGGTTGGTGGGCTCGTCGAGCAGAAGAATGTGCGGCTTGGCAACGGTCATCAACGCGAATAACAAGCGCGCCTTCTCGCCGCCGGAGAGGCTGGAGATTTTGGTCAGCGCCTTTTCCTGACCGAACCCGAAGCGTCCCAAGTGCGAGCGGATCGCGGTTTCGGAATCCTGCGGCCGGCGGCGCTGCATCTCGAGCACCGGCGTGGCGCTCATGTCGAGTTCGTCGGTCTGGTGCTGGGCGAAGTAGCCTACGCGCAATTTTCCCGACTTCGAGACATCGCCGGCCATGGCCTCAAGGCGCCCGGCGAGCAGCTTGACGAAGGTCGACTTGCCGTTGCCGTTGGCGCCCAGAAGCGCGATGCGATCATCGGGATCGAGACGCAGCGACAAATTGCTGAGCACGGCCTTGCCGTTGTAGCCGATCACGGCCCTGTCCATGCTGATCAGCGGCGGCGACAGCGCATCCGGCGCGGGGAACATCAAGCTGATACTCCCCTCTTCACTGTGCTCTGCAATCGGCTGCATGCGCTCGAGCATCTTGATGCGCGACTGCGCCTGCTTGGCCTTGCTGGCCTTGGCACGGAAGCGGTTGATGAACTGCTCAAGGTCGGCGCGCTTGGCGCTTTGCTTGGCGCGCTGCTTCTCGTTCTGTTCGAGACGCATGCGGCGCGTCTCCTCGAATTTGTCGTAGCCGCCCGAGTAGAGCGTCATCTTGGCGTTCTCGAGATGCAGGATCTCATCGACGGAGCGGTTGAGCAGATCGCGGTCGTGGCTGACCAAAAGGATCGTGCCCGGATAATTCTTCAGATAGTCCTCGAGCCAGATGGTGGCTTCGAGATCGAGGTGGTTGGTGGGCTCATCGAGTAGCAGCAGATCGGGCTGCGTGAACAGTAGACCAGCGAGCGCCACCCGCATGCGCCAGCCGCCGGAAAAGTCATCGCAGGGTTTTTGCTGCGCGGCCTCGTCGAAGCCAAGTCCGGCGAGGATCACGGCGGCGCGCGCCTGGGCGGTGTGCGCCTCCTTGTCGGCGAGGCGCACGTGCACTTCGGCGATGCGCTCGGGATCGGTGGCGGTCTCAGCCTCGGCCAGCAGGCTGACGAGTTCCTTGTCGAAGGCGAGCACGGTGTCGATCAGGCTGCGCGGGCCATGCGGCGCCTCCTGGCTGGTGATGCCGATGCTCCAGCGGCGCGGGATTTCGATTTCGCCGCCGCCGGGCGACAACTCCCCGGTGATGAGGCGCAACAGCGTCGTCTTGCCGGTGCCGTTGCGCCCGACCAGGCCGACGCGGTGGCCCGGATTGATGGCGACGTTGGCGCCGTCGATCAGCATGCGCGCGCCGACGCGGTAAGTCAGGTTGGAAATGTTCAACATGGCCGGGGGTGTATCAAATCCCCTGAAGCCAGCGCAAGGCTCCCTGCCCTGCCCGCCGCCCGCTGGCGAAACAAGCCGTGAGCAGGTAGCCGCCGGTGGGGGCCTCCCAATCGAGCATTTCACCCGCACAGAACACGCCCGGCAGGCTCTGCAACATCAAATTGTCATCAAGCCCGGCAAAGGCCACACCGCCAGCGGTGCTGATGGCCTCAGCGAGCGGGCGGGGTTTGGTCAACGTCAGCGGGAACGCCTTGATGGCCTGGACGAGGCGCTCCGGACGCTCGAAGTCGGTGGGGGCCAGCACCTCACGCAGCAATCCAGCTTTGACGCCTTCGATGCCGGCATACTTGCGCAAGTAGTTGGAAAGCGAGTTCTTGCCGCGCGGACGGGCGAGCGCACTGAAAAGCGGGGCCTTGTCTCGGGCGGGCAAAAGATCGATCGTGATGACCGCCTTACCGGATTTGGCGATGGTTTCGCGCGCGGCGGCTGAGACCGTGTAGATCAAGCCGCCCTCGACGCCGCTGTCGGTGATCATGAACTCACCCTGGCGGCGCACGCCGCCCACATCCGCGACGACGGGCTTGACCGGCTGGCCCGCGAACCGTTCGCGGAAAATTGCGCTCCAGCCGACGTCGAAGCCGCAATTGGCGGGGCGAAGCGGCGCGATCTGGACGCCGCGGTGTTTGAGGAATTCAACCCAAGCCCCATCCGAACCCAGGTCCGGCCAGCTGCCGCCGCCCAGCGCCAAGATCACAGCGTCGGGTTTGGCTTTGCGCTCGCCGTCCGGTGTCGCAAAACGCAAGGTGCCAACGCTGTCCCAACCGGTCCAGCGATGACGGACATGAAAGCGCACGCCCTGCTCGCGCAAGCGCCTTAACCACGCGCGCAGCAGCGGCGCAGCCTTCATCTCAGCAGGGAAGACACGCCCCGATGTGCCGACGAAGGTCTCGACGCCGAGCCCGTGCACCCAAGCGCGCAGCGCCTCGGGGCCAAAGGCGTCGAGCATGGGCTTCAGCACCTTCGTGGCGGCGCCGTAGCGCGCGTGAAAGGACGGCAGCGGTTCGGAGTGGGTGATGTTGAGCCCGCCCTTGCCCGCCATCAGCAGCTTGCGGCCTACGGAGGGCATGGCGTCGTAGACGTCGACGGCACAGCCGCCGGCGCGCAAGCTCTCCGCGGCCATAAGACCGGCGGGGCCGCCGCCGATCACCAGGGCGGAACGTTGTGTCGTCATGGAGATGGCTTAAGAGTACGCCTTGACCATGTCCAGGCTGGACTCGACGCCGATCTTGTCAAAGTTCTCCGCCAGCCACTTATCGGTGGTGGAAACACCGAGTTCATAGAGGTATTCGAGGAACTTCCAATCGGCGTTGGACTTGGAGGCAGCCCCCAGGCCGCTCATCTGATCCTCGGCGCAGATCATGTGGAAATTGACGCGGTGGAAGGGCGTGTCGCGCAGCTTGCCCTCGTCGATCAGCTTGGAGATGGTGGCGATGCCGCTCATCTCGCGTGCCAGCGTCGAGTTGAAGCTGACTTCGTTGACACGGTTCAGGATCTCACGGGCCGACGTCGGCACATCGGGGCGATTCATGGGGTTGATCTGGACGATCAGCACGTCCTTGCTGACGCATTCGTGGATCAAGGGCGAGATGGCCGGGTTGGCGAGGTAGCCACCGTCCCAATAGTGCTCGCCCTGGAATTCGACGGCCTTGAAGACCAGCGGCAGGCACGCCGATGCCAGCAGCGTCTCGACATACATCTCGTCGGTGCGGAAAACCCTGAGCTTGCAGGTACGCACGTTGGTGGCCGAGACATAGAGCTTGATGTCCTGGCGCTTCCTGAGCCCTTCGAAGTCGACCAGCTCGGAGAGGATGTCGCGCAGCGGGTTGATGTCGAGCGGGTTGAGTTGCGAGGGCGAGAACATGCGAGTGAGAAAATCGGCCATCATGAACGGCGGATAGTCGTCGACGTTCCAGGCCTTGGCGCCCTGCTGCAGGAACCAGGGATTCATGGGCAGCATGCCCTGGCCGGTGGAGATCATGGCGCGCTCGCTGATCTCGCTCCAGAACAGGCGCAACGCGTCGATGGCGCCCTGGCGTCCACCTTTGATGAAGCCATCGGTGAAGACTACCGCATTCATGGCGCCGGCGCTGGTGCCGCTCATGCCGTCGATGAAGATGCGTCCATCGCGCATCAGACGGTCAAGCACACCCCAGGTGAAGGCGCCGTGCGAACCCCCGCCTTGCAGGGCGAGGTTGATGCGCCGGCG
>CANKHC010000175.1 GCA_947481595.1 Fidelibacterota bacterium | reverse complement strand
GGCGAGTTCCGCGCGCCGAAGGATCGGTCGTTGCGCGACTACCATCTGCTGTGTCTCGAACATGTGCGCGCCTACAACGCGCAATGGAATTTCCATGCCGGCCTGTCCCCCGCAGAACTCGAGCTTGAGATCCGCAGCGCCGCCACCTGGGACCGCCCGACGTGGAAGCTCGGCACGCTGGGTGCCAAGCCGCGCCCAGATTGGCGTAAAGGGGATTGGCGCAAGGCGCGCGTGGTCGATCCCTTCGGCTTCGCCGCCGAGACCGAATTTGATGCCCGCGCCCGTGAAAAACGCGAGGAGCGCGCGCAAGCCTCGCAGCCTGGCGCAGCGCCGCTCTCGGTCCGCAATAAGGCCCTGAAGATCTTCGAGATGACCGCCCCCTTCACGCTGGAGGCCTTGCGCCGGCGCTACAAAACGCTGGTCAAAAAGCACCACCCCGACGCCAATGGCGGCGCGCCGGAAGCGGAACTCCGCATGAAGGTCATCAACGAGGCCTATCAGACCCTGCGCGCGAGCGTCGCTTAGGCCTCTTTCTCCTTGGAAAAACAGCCATTTCGCCCCGATTGCCCGGGCTTTGGCGCCATGCCATAAGCGGGCCATATCCGGTGTCCTCAGGGCCGCTATGCAACAAAAATGGGTACCGCATCGCCTTGAAAAAATGCGACAAAACAAAAACCTAGCGCGTTATGTGGAAGAGCGAACATGAGCAAGCGGACCGAAAATCTCAAAGCCGACGTGGGTGCGGGTGTGCCTGACCGCCAGGTGTCGGTGCGCGAGCTTTTTGGCGTCGCCAGCGACATGAAGGTTCCGGCCTTTTCACAGCGCGCTGAACACGTACCTGAGATCGACGAAGCCTACCGCTTCGACCCTGAGACCACGCTCGCCATCCTCGCGGGTTTCGCGCACAACCGGCGCGTGTTGATCCAGGGGTATCACGGCACCGGCAAGTCGACGCACATCGAACAGGTCGCCGCGCGCCTCAACTGGCCATGCCTGCGCATCAACCTCGACAGCCACATCAGCCGCATCGATTTGATCGGCAAGGATGCGATCGTGCTGCGTGATGGTGTTCAAGTCACCGAATTCCGCGAAGGCCTATTGCCCTGGGCGCTGCAGCACCCCGTCGCGCTGGTGTTCGACGAGTACGATGCCGGGCGCCCGGACGTCATGTTCGTGATTCAGCGCGTGCTCGAAGTTGAAGGCCGCCTGACCTTGCTCGATCAGAACAAGGTGATCCGCCCTCACCCGGCCTTTCGGTTGTTCGCCACGGCGAACACGGTGGGCCTCGGCGACACCACCGGCCTCTATCACGGCACGCAGCAGATCAACCAGGGTCAGATGGACCGCTGGAACATCGTCGCCATGCTCAACTACCTCAAGCATGACGCCGAAACCAACATCGTGCTCGCCAAGGTCAAGGCCATGGACACGCCGGCGGGGCGGAAAGTTGTCTCGGCCATGGTCAATGTTGCCGACCTGACGCGCGCCGGCTTCATCGCGGGCGATATTTCCACGGTCATGAGCCCGCGCACGGTCATCACCTGGGCCGAGAACAACATGATCTTCAACGACATCGGCTATTCGTTCCGCGTCACGTTCCTCAACAAGTGCGACGACACCGAGCGCGCGACCATCGCGGAATATTTCCAGCGCAGTTTCGGCGAAGAGGTCTCGGGCGCGGCCATCGAGGCCGTTGCCTGACGCCATCTTGAAACCGACCTATCAAACCCAGGCCGAGCGCACGTCGCGCACCGAGACCTTCAAGACCGCGACCATGGCCGTGGTCAAGGCGCTTGCCGAAAAGCCCGAGACCACGGTGGTTTTCACGGCGGCCGCCAACCAGAAATCCGCGGTCAATCCAGCGGGCACGGAAGTGCGCCTGCCGCTGCCACCGCAGAAGATGACGCGCGAGCATGTCGTGCGCCTGCGCGGTGCGGCCGATGCCGCGGCGATGCGGCTCAAGCACCATGACGTAGCGGTGCACGCGCGCCGCATGCCGGTCAACAAAGAGGCCGTTGAGGCCTACAACGCCATGGAGCAGGCGCGGGTCGAGGCCCTGGGTGCCCGCCAATTCACCGGCGTCGGCCAGAACCTTTCGGGGGCTTTCGAGCAGCGCCTCGCCGCCGAGGGCTATCACATGGCGCGCGAATACGGCCACATCGAACGTACGGAAGCGCTGAAGGTGCTCGTGCACGCGGCTTGCAACGCCGTCAGCTTGGGAGCGACGGGCAAGCATGTGCAGAGCATCGTCCAGGCTGCCTTGGGCAGTAAGCTCGAGCGCAATCTCACTGACCTCGCCGCCCACATCGACGACCAGAAAAAAAGCGCCGACATCCTGCGCCGCCTGATCGAGGACTTGGATCTCGAGAAGGACAATCTCCAGGAAATGGAGCGCGAGCAGGAGAAGGGCGACGACAACGAGCAGAATCCCGACCAGGACAACAACGAAGATCAAGACGACGACAACGACGCCAAACAGCAGGGCGCGGAGAACGGCGAGACCGGCTCGCGCCCGCAAGACACCCGCGCCGAGACCAGCGAGGAAGAGCAGGGCGAAGGCGAAGGAGCGCCGGCCCAGGTCATGGACACCGACGCCGAGGCGGAATCCAAATCGGCGCGCCCGCCCACGGGGCACAACCAGCGCGGCGGCGGTGAGCGCTACAAGATGTTCACCACGCGCTTCGACCAGGTGGAGGAGGCCGCCGACCTCTGCGATCCGGAAGAACTTGCGCGCCTGCGCCTGCAGCTCGACCGCCAGCTGGCCCATTTGCAAGGCGTGGTCTCGCGCCTGGCCAACCGCTTGCAGCGGAAGTTGATGGCGCAGCAGCAGCGCAGCTGGGAGTTCGACCTGGAGGAAGGCCTGCTCGATGCCGGGCGCTTGTCGCGCATCGTCACCAATCCCACGCATTCGCTGTCCTTCAAGCGCGAGAAGGAAACCCAGTTCCGCGACACCGTGGTCTCTCTGCTGATCGACAACTCAGGCTCCATGCGCGGGCGGCCCATCACCATCGCCGCCATGACCGCCGATCTTTTGGCGCGCACGCTGGAGCGCTGCGGCGTGAAGGTCGAGATCCTGGGCTTTACCACCAGCCAGTGGAAAGGCGGTCAGTCGCGCAAATTGTGGACCGATGCCGGCAAGCCCGCGAGCCCGGGGCGGCTCAACGACCTGCGCCACATCATCTACAAATCCGCCGACATGCCATGGCGGCGCGCGCGGCGGAACTTAGGACTGATGCTGCGCGAGGGCATCCTCAAGGAAAACATCGACGGCGAGGCTTTGGCTTGGGCGCACAACCGCCTGGCGGCGCGCGGCGAACAGCGGCGCATCCTGATGGTGATTTCCGACGGCGCGCCGGTGGACGACTCAACGCTGTCGGTCAACCCGGGCAACTATCTTGAGCAACACCTGCGCGAAGTCATTTCCTATATCGAGAACACGTCGGAAGTGCAGCTGCTGGCCATCGGCATCGGCCACGACGTGACGCGCTATTACCGCCGCGCGGTGACGCTGATGGACGCGGATGAACTCGGCGGCGCGGTGATGAGCCAGCTTACCGACCTCTTCGAAGAGGACGACACCGGCTACGGCATGGCCGCGCCGCTCGTCATGTAGTTAGGCCGCCGCGGCTTTCTTCGCAGAGACCTTGCCCATCAACCGGCCGTGATCGGCGGCGAGAATTTCCGCGAGGAAGTCGTAGACGGCGCGGATGCGGGCACTGCGGCGCATGTCGGCGTGCGTGACCAGCCAGATCTCCATGCGGTGATCGAAGGTCTCGGGCATGATCCGCTGGAGCTTCGGCTCGGCGTCGGCCAGCACGCAATCATGAATGCCGATGCCGATGCCCGCCAATGTCGCGCTGGCTTGGCCGACGAAACTCGAAGAGCGGTGCACGATCTTTTCCGGCGTGAAGCAGCGCTCCAGGCGCTGCACATCCTTGTTGCGCTGAACCATGCCTTCGTCGAAGCCGACGAGGAAATGGCTGCGCAGGTGGGCCACTTCGGTCGGCACGCCGTGCCGCGCGAGATAGTCCTTCGAGGCATATAGGCCCATCACCATCTCGCCGACATGGCGCGCGATGAGATCGGGTTGGTCGGGGCGGAACAGGCGCACGGCGATGTCGGCTTCGCGGCGCACCAGGTTGGCGGCGCGGTTGTCCACCAGGATCTCGACACAGACGCCGGGGTACTTGATGTGGAAGGCGGCCAGATGCTTCGGCAGCCACAAGGCGCCGACGCCCTCGGTGACGGAAATGCGCACGGTGCCGGTGAGCGTCTGCTGCGCGGCTTCGGCCTGGCGTTCGATGGCGAGCGCTTCTTCCTCGACGCGGCGCGCCCCTGCCAGCACATGCTCGCCGGCGTCGGTCAGCAACAGACCGCGCGGCGTGCGCTGGAACAGCTGCGCTTTCAGTTGCTCTTCGAGGGCGGCGATACGCCGGCTCAGCGTCGGCTGGCTGATGCGCAATTTGCGCGCCGCCTGCGACAGGCCGCCGGTCTCGGCCACCGCGATGAAGTCGCGGAGGATGCTCCAATCCATGTTATTCATATTCTTGTACTGTCGTATGTATTAATGGGCGCTATCATTCATATTTTTACGTCCTATCCTCTCCCGTGCAAAGCGAAGATTTGAGCGCTTGAGCTGCGCTGAGGGATAAGAACATGAAAAATATACGTATTTTTCTGCTATCGCGGGTTGTTGCCGGCGCATTTGTGGGCCTGATGTTGGGCATAAATATGGCATCAGCCGCCGAGGACGCGCCCGTTTGGCTGTGGTCGGCGCGGGCCCAAGAGATCAATCAGACGACGGCGGCCCTGGCCACCGGCCACGCCGCGCGGGCGCTGCGGTTTGCCGAATCCGTGCGCGCCGGCGCGCTGCCCGCGCCTGAGCGTCTGATTGCCGCGCACAATTTTTGCTTGGCGCTGATCGCCACGGGTTCAGCAAATGCCGATAGCGCGTGCCGCGATGCTGTGCGTACCATTTTGAGCGAGGGCGACGACCGCGTGCAGTTCGTGCGCGGCGCGTGGACCGTGGGAACCGCTGAGCCGCAAGCACACGCCACGCGGCTGACGCATCTCGTGCGCGCCAATATTGCGCGGGCGTACGGTGTGCGCATCGTTGATCGCTTCGCCGGGGAGCCTTGGTAGATGGCGCACGTCTCTGTCACGCGGCTGAAGTTGCGCAAGGGACGGTTCTTTTTTCCTTTTCTCTGGAACACGATTCTCAGTCAGATGCAGGCGAAGCGCGCCGACGGCCTCCTCGCGATG
>CANKHC010000174.1 GCA_947481595.1 Fidelibacterota bacterium | reverse complement strand
CCTTAACCGCGCCGACGCCGCCATCGGCATCTTGCAAACTGTCTTGAAGGAAAAGCCGTCCTGGTCCGAAGCGCATGTCGCCATGGGTGATATTCTGCGCCAGGAAAAGAAATACGGCGAAGCCGTCAGCGCGTATGACAACGCCATCAAATTCGCGCCGACCGGCAAGACTGAAAACTGGGCGATCTACTACACCCGCGGCATCGCCGCCGAGCGCAACAAAAACTGGGACCAAGCCGAGCGCGATCTCCGCAAGGCGCTCGAATTGCAGCCCAACGAACCCAGCGTGCTCAACTATCTCGGCTACTCATACCTCGACCGCGGCGTGAAACTGCCTGAAGCCCGCAAGCTGATCGAAAGCGCCTACCAGCAGCGGCCCAACGACGGCTACATTATCGATAGCTATGGCTGGGCGCTCTACATGAACGGCGAGTACGAAAAAGCCTTGATCAATTTAGAGAAGGCCGTCGAATCCACGCCTTCCGACGGCACCATCAACGAGCATCTAGGCGACGTTTATTGGAAGGTCGGGCGGCGTAACGAAGCCCGTTTTCAATGGCAGCGCAGCCTGAGCTTGGAAATCGAAGACCCGCAGCGGGCTGCCATCCGCGGCAAACTGGAGCGCGGCCTAGCTCAACAGTAGCGCCGCGCGCTCAACAGTAGGCGCCGCGCGTAATCAGGATATTCTCCGCGTGATAACGGTCGAGGCCCCGGCAAAGATCAATTTGACGCTGCACGTCTGCGGGCGGCGCGCCGATAACTATCACCTGCTCGATTCTCTCGTCGTGTTTGCCGGTGTCGGCGACCGCATCACGGTTAGCGCAAGTGATACGCTGAGTCTCACAATCGGCGGTCCGTTCGGTGCGGCGCTCGCCAGCGAGCCCCATAATTTAGTGCTGCGCGCCGCACGGCTGTTGGCCGCCAAGCACGACATCAAACACGGCGCCGAGATCTATCTCGAAAAGAATTTGCCGGTCGCATCGGGCATCGGCGGCGGCTCGGCCGATGCCGCCGCGACCCTGATCGCCTGCGGCCGCCTGTGGAATGTCGACCCGCTGGCGCTGTCCGACAGCGAGATCGCCGCACAACTTGGCGCGGATGTACCGGTCTGCCTGCGCGGCGTGCCGGCGTTCATGAGCGGGATCGGCGACATCGTCGAACCCGCGCGCGGCCTCCCCAATGCCTGGCTGGTGCTGGCCAACCCCGGTGAACCGCTCGCCACCAAAGCCGTCTTCGGTGCGCTCAACGGCCGGTTTTCAGCGCCGATGAACCGGGCGCCTTTCGAGGGTCTTGGGCATGCGGCGGACCTGGCGGAGGTTTTACGGACCTACGGCAACGACCTGATGGCCCCGGCGAGAGAGCTGCTGCCGTCGGTCGGCACGGTGCTGGATACCCTGGCGCAAAGCCCGGGCTGCCTGTTAGCCCGCCTTTCGGGCAGCGGCCCCACATGTTTTGGGGTTTTCCCCGACGCGGCCTCGGCCCAAAAAGCGGCCGGGGACATCGCCGGCCGGTATAAAAGCTGGTGGGTCGCCCCGGCTTCGATCCTGGGCCAAATCCTCACATCGCCGCCGCACGCGAAAATGTGAGTTTAATTCCGACCACTTAGATTCTATGGTCCCGCCATGAAAAATGCATCCTTCCTCCGCCTTGTATGTGCCGCAGCGCTGCTGCTAACAGCCGCCGCCGCACGCGCCGAAACCACTGTCGAGACGCCGCAGATCAAGGCGGAACTGACAGCCGAGCACGGAAGCGTCGCGCCCGGCGATAGTCTGTGGGTCGCGCTGACGTTCACCATCAAGCCGGGCTGGCATACCTATTGGCGCACCCCCGGCGATTCCGGCCAACCGGCCCATATCGATTGGGTTCTGCCCGAAGGCTTTACCGCGGGCGATCTCCAGTTCCCGCCGCCGGAACGCATCGCCTACGAAGGCGATCTGATGAACTACGGCTACGGCGGTCAGGTAACCATGCTGACCGAACTCAAGATCGCGTCGAACGTTGCGCCTGGGACGTTGCCGCTGCAGGCCAATGCGACCTGGCTGGTCTGCGCCGAAGTCTGCATCCCCGAAAACGGCAGCTTTACGTTGCCGGTCACGATCGACACAAAGCCTCCCCGCGTAAACACACCCGTCTCGGCCGCCATTGAAGCCGCGCGCGCGCAGTTGCCCAAGCCCGCACCATGGCCGGTGAGCTTGACCCGCAACGGCAAGACACTGCAGCTCACCGCCGGGCCTGATGCCAACTTTGATAAGGCAACCGAAGCCGCGTTCTTTCCGTTCGCGGAAAAAGTCATCGTCAACGCCGCGCCGCAAACCTCCGAGATCGAAAAAAATACGCTGCGCCTCGATATGACCGCCGCCGAAGCCGCGACCGGCAAAGTCGATGGCGTGCTTGTGATCGAAGACGGCGACGAGCGCGTTGGATACACCATCAACGCCGTCGTCAGCGCTGCGCCGCCTGCATCGGCGGGTGGCCTGCTGCCGGTATTGATTGCGCTGGGCTTAGCGTTCCTCGGCGGCCTCGTTCTCAACGTCATGCCCTGCGTGCTGCCGGTGCTGGTCATGAAAGCCCTCAGCTTCATGCAACGCGGCACACAAGATCCCGGCGCGTTGCGCCGTGACGGTCTCGCTTATACCGCCGGCGTTATGGTGACCTTTGGTGCATTGATCGGCTTGCTGCTTGTCTTACGCGCAGCCGGCGACGCAGTGGGCTGGGGCTTCCAGTTACAGTCGCCGATTTTTGTCGCGGCGCTGTCTTATGTGATGTTGACGCTGGGCCTTAATCTTTCGGGCGTGTTCAATATCGGCGGCACCTTCGGCGTCGGCCAGGAACTCGCCGCGCGCGGCGGTGTGACCGGATCGTTCTTCACCGGCATGCTGGCCGTGGTTGTCGCGACACCTTGCACAGCCCCATTCATGGGAACGGCGATCGGTTTTGCGGTGACGCAATCGCCGCTCGAAGCCGTGCTGATTTTCGAGGCGCTGGCGTTGGGGTTAGCGTCGCCTTACCTGCTGCTGAGCTTCGTGCCGGCGGCCGCTAAAAAACTGCCGCGTCCCGGCATGTGGATGGACCGCGTCAAACAAGTGCTCGCGTTCCCGCTGTATGGCGCTGCCGCCTGGCTGATGTGGGTGGTCGCGCAGCAACTCAATTCGACCGGCCTCGCGGCCGCGTTCGCAGCGCTTGTGCTGATCGGCTTTGTCGCTTGGCTTTATGGGTTGTCGCAACAATCCTCGGGCGGTGGACGCGGTTGGGCCTTAGGCAGCGCCGCCGTGGCCCTGATCGCAGCCGTCGCCTTGATCACCACCTTGAGCAGCGAGCCGGCCGTTTCGGGTACACAGACCGCGAGCGGACCCAGCGAGCCCTATTCCGCCGCACGCTTGGAAGCTTTGCGCGCCGAGGGCCGGCCCGTATTCGTGAACTTCACCGCCGCTTGGTGCATCACCTGTAAAGTGAATGAGCGCGTCGCGCTGTTGAAGCCCGAGGTCGAGGCCCACTTCAAAAGCCAGAATGTCGCCTACCTGAAGGGCGACTGGACCAATCGCAACCCCGAGATCAGCAGTGCCTTGCAGGCCGTCGGGCGCGACGGCGTGCCGCTTTATCTCTATTACCCGCCCAAAGCGGCAGCGCCGGCGATCCTGCCGCAGGTCCTGACACCCTCAATTGTGATCGATACCATCTCAGGCCGGTAGTTCTGGGGCCGGTAGCTCCGGGGAAGTAAGTTCCTGCACCGGAACGAACTTTCACCGTTGCGGGAAGTACCTGATGTCCCTTAATGTCCGCGCCGTTTCCCAGGCTTGTTGGGGCGTCGCCAAGCGGTAAGGCACCGGTTTTTGGTACCGGCATCCCAGGTTCGATCCCTGGCGCCCCAGCCAACCAGGCTAGCTGTCCGAAGCGCTCTCAGCGCTTAGTCGGATTAATGTTTATATTTCAGATAGTTACAGCCAACACGATGCACTCTCCATGCCTATTTTTCCGCTCGATGGCGGCATTTAGCCTTAGACCTCCCGGTTTTTCTCCGAAGCCCCATTTCCAGATCAACTTTTTGCCCCAGAGATCCCTTTCAGCTCTGTGAATTTGAGAATTTGGAGTCAAAATCGCATATCCGCAGCGCAACAAACGCTCGCTTATGTTGCTACGCAACACCGGTCGGAGAATGATGAAACCTCGGCCTCAGCGCGCGGAGAACCCGAGAGCACGACGTTGCTCGGTCCATTCGAGTGGGAGGTTCGCCGATAACGCCTTTACCTTCAGATCGGCAGGCTGACGTCCCTCGTAGATAGCCTGAACAATGTCCGGTGCCAGAAAGGCCAGCGGCATAATGCGGGTCACTGAGCTGGTCCCAGGAAATCGGACAGGGTGTTAAGGTGTATTCCCTCGGTAACGGAGGGATTGGCTATGACGACACGGCGACGGTTTACGGGCGAGTTCAAGGCGCTTGAGGCTCTACGGGGCGACAAGACGGTCCAGGAGATCGCGGCCCGTCATTAGGTGCATCCGAATCAGGTGAGCACCTGGAAGCGCCAGGCGATGGACGGCTTGTCGGAGGTGTTTTCGAACGGCGCAGATCCTTCACCTCGTCACTGGACGCCGCCCGGGCCCGGTCCCGCTCCCTTGCCGTTAACCGCGTGGTACGACGGAAGGCAAAAAACGCCGTCGTGCAAGAGAGCCCCGTTGCGCAGACAGTGACACCAGCCTACGACGGCACCGCGGGCGCCCCACCGCCGTTGGCAGAGCCAACCAGCGTCTAAGCCGCCTTTATCTTTCCATTCTCAAGCGTAATGACGATCGCCGCGAGGCGGTCGACCTCGGCGCGCGCGTGCGTGACGTAAAGGATCGGGATTTTCAAATCGTCTCGAAGCCGCTCGATATAGGGCAGGACTTCCTGTTTACGGGCATCGTCCAATGAGGCGAGCGGCTCGTCCATCAACAGCAGGCGCGGACTTGCAAGAATGACCCGCCCGATAGCAACACGCTGCTGCTCGCCGCCCGAGAGCGAAGCGGGGCGACGCGCGAGCAGATGTGAGATACCGAGGAGCGCGGTGACGTGCTCGGGCGACGCATAGCGACCCTCTGGCGGCGCGAGCTTGAAGCCGTAGAGCAAATTGTTTTCCACCGACATATGCGGGAACAACCGCGCATCCTGGAAGATATAGCCAACACGGCGGCGTTCGGGTTTGACATCGATGCGCGCGGCGGAATCAAACAAAACCTGGCCATCAACCGCAATGCGCCCGCGCGCGGGTTTCATCACGCCCGCTATCATATTCAAGATCGAGGTTTTGCCTGCGCCGGAAGGACCAAACAGCGCGGTGATCCCAGGGGCGGCCTGAAATGCGGCGGCGATATGGAAAGCCCCACGACGGGCT
>CANKHC010000173.1 GCA_947481595.1 Fidelibacterota bacterium | reverse complement strand
TCGCCTCGTGCCCCAACACCCGCGATTCACTTCTCAATCCGCGCCTGTGGCCAGCGGGGTTGCATTGGCTGCGGTCGCGCTTTCTCGCCAACGCCGGCCATTCAAAGGCGCCGTCGCCGAAGCGGATATATCTAGGACGCGGCGCCGCCAAATGGCACCGGGTGCAGAATGAGAGCGCCGTGATCGATTGCCTGGCGCGCTACGGGTTTCAATCCTTGGAAATGTCGGATATGTCGGCCGCCGAACAGGTCCAGGCCGTGCGCGGCGCCGAGATCATTATTTATGCCACCGGTGCGACTGGGGTGATGACGCTGTTTGCGCCCGAACACTACATCGTCATCCATGCAGCGCCACGCGGCGTCGGCGAAGGCATCTGGGCCGCGCCGGCCTCTGCGCTGGTGTTACGCCAGGCCATCGACCGGATCGACTGCGAGGCGGTGGAATCGGAACAGCGCCGCAACACCATGGCCGGCGTCAACGAACTTGCGGACTTCAAGATCGACCTGGAGGTGCTGGCGGCCAGGGTCGAGAAGGCCGAAGCCTGGATCCGTGACCGCCAAATCCGCGATGCCCTGGCGATTTGAACGGCTGTATTTCAGATACATAATATACATTATGCGACAATGTGATGTGGGAAAACCGTGGAAAACTGCGGTTAATCACGTCCCCGTTCAGTCGGGCGTTGCCGGCTGATCGCCTATTTCGGCCACGGCGCTTCCAGCGACCAGCCCGCCGTTTCCTCGCGCAGCTCGGCGCGCGTGCGCGGTGCTTTCTGTTCATCGCCGCCCGCACTCCAGAAGCTCAGAGACAGCGTGCTGTTGTTCCAGGAATTGAGCGAACAGGACGGCATCGGCACGTGGCTCGCAAGCTCCGCCGCACTCAATTCGAACACCGAGGTAAACTCATTGTCGCCGCGCCGATAAACCTCGACGGCATTGCCGCGCGCGGCCCCCGCACCCGGACAGTTGACGACAACAAACGCGTTTGAGGTCTGCGAGAAGCGCGGGATGCCGCGCAGGGTTTGACGCCGGCCGTTGCGGTTGTCGTAGAGCTGGAAGTCGATGGCGCCGCCCAAATTGCGCGCGACGATGAAGGCATTGCGCGTCGGCAAGTCGGCGAGGAAATAGTATTCGGCGCAGTTCTCCTCGGTGCGCCCTTCCGCCGGGCAGGTCAGGTTGTCCGTCAAGGTGATCGCCTCGGCATCGGCCAGCAGCAGCGTCATACGTCCGCCCTGCCGGCGCGCGCGCCCGGTGTTGTAGGCGCCGAAGGTGGTGGATTCGAGATTCTTGTAGAACGTGCGCGGATCCTGGCCCGCCGGCATGGGGCGGTTCAGGAAAAACAGCCAGGTGTCTTCGCTTTGGGCGTCGGCCTGTGCCGGTGCGGGGGCCAGCGCGAAAGTGCCGGCCAAAAGCACAGCGGCGAAAAGACTTAAGCCCAGCCGGGTGTCGACCTTCATCGCGGGGTTCTCCTCCCTGCCCGCGGAAGGCGGGCGCAGGCGGCCAGCATAGCGGCGCGGGTTGCGGCCGTCAGCACCCGGTTTGCCCCGAAAAGCGTGCCTTTCCCCGCCGTGCAGCGCGATCTCGGAAATTCTTCGCGCGTTACATCTTGAAAGTGAGGCGCGCTTCAAACGCATGCGTGCTCATGCGGCCCGACATATAGCCCTGGTAGCCGATCTCGCCCGAAAGCGAGTCGCCAAAATCGCCGGAGACGGCAACGCCCGCACGCACGGCACTGGGGCTACGGCCCGGGATGCCGGCTTCGAAGGGAACCGCCGTGCCGTAGCGCACGCGCACGCCGCGCATGCCGGCGTCAAGGGACTGGCGATAACCAACCTCGAGGCGGGACATGGGCCACCGGACTTACTCTGGCTTTCAGCAAGGCGCCGACTTCGACGCCAAAGTCCTTGTCCTTATAGGCGTCGGGCGACTGAAGCGCGCCGCCGAGCGGCGGGCGGCCGAGGAAGCCGGGCTGCGCCGCATTGGTGCTCTCCGGCAGCGTGGTTTCGGTATAGGCATCGATGCTGGCGTTCTGGGTGTCGAGCTGCGCGTACGGCGAAAGCGTGGCGTCGGGCGCAATCGCATAAGGCAGCGCAACGCGCGCGGCCATCGACCAGCCGTCGCCGTTGTGGCGCGAACTGGACAAGCGGCCCAGGGTCGGCATGTTGCGCGTGGTCGCGATCTCGCTCTTGCCGTAGCCGACCACACCCTGGACGACGACGCGCGCGACGTTCAGCGAAACGTAGCCGAGGCCGGCGATGGTCGACACACTGGTCTGGCCCAAATTGTTGCGGAATTTGTCGGTGCCGTCGGCGTAGGCCACGGCGATGCCGGCGCTGGCATTGGGCAGGAAGGTGGTATCGATGCCGCCGAGGATGTAGGGCCGCGAGAGCGACGCCCCCGCCTGGTCGCGGGTATCGTCGCGCTTGCCGACGGTATAGCCGCCTCTGGCGAAAAGGCTGAACGTACCGAGGTCCGCGGGCGTGTCATTGGCGTGGCTGAAGAGGCTGTTTTGGAAGCCCGACATGGTGTCGAGGACCTGCACGCTCTGGGAATACAGCGTGCGGCCCGAGAGCTCCTCGTAGGCCTTGAGCTGGTCAGCCGCTGAAAGCTGAGCCAAGTCGACAATCACTTCATCGAAGGCCAGCGAAGACCCCATGGCTTCATTCACCATGACCGCGACGCCGTACTGAACGCGGTTGGCCGCCGCCGTCGGGATCGCGAACGTATAGCGGGTGAAGGCGCCGCGGATGGCGCCCGTGGGAAAATTGGTGGTGTAGAAATCCGTATAGACGCCGCCTGCGCGCAGGAGCGTGAGGTCGGCCGCCCGACACCGCCACATTCGGGAAGGTCAGGCTCGGGCTTCTAAGATCGTCAAAACGATAGATCAAGCTTTGGTTGGCGCGTTCGATTTGCCCCGTCGTGAGCACGCTCGAAGGGATGTTGTGGGTGAACCACGCGGTCCCCGTGGCATTGCCGTTATTGAGGACGAAGTAGCTGGTGCCCGTGTAGGTCGCGCCACTCGCAGGCGCGAAATTGGCGCCGCTGAGGTTGGCGACATAGAGCTCGCCGGCGTTGGCCGTATTCACCGCCATCACCATCGCAAGGGCAGTGCCCGCCAGCCCAGTCTTCGCCAGCCAAGTTTTCGCCGTCATGAAATCCCCCATTGTGAGCTGCCGGCAGCCCCACGCCCGCCGTGCAGTTCAGTCCCGATTCCCGTCCAATATATCTCAGGCTGTGGCCGGTTTGGCGATGATATTGACGCTGGCCCCGTCGGGGATGTCCTCGATCAGCCGGTAAGACGTATCCACCACCGGCGTTGTGCCATCGAGATGAAACAGCCGGTAACCGGCTCCCTGCAGGATACCGAGCAGTTCCACCAGCGAGCGGTTGCGCTCCACCAGGCAATAGGGTGCGAGTTCCATCAGGATGGTCGGGCGATGCTTGCGCAGGGTCTCACGCGCGCCGCCCAGGACGTGGCACTCGAAGCCGTCGACGTCGAGCTTGATGAAATCGACCCGCGGCGCCGCGTTCAGCGCCACGTCGAGTTTCTGCGGCTTAGCCCCCGCCGTCGATTTCGCCGCGCCCCCATGCTTGTCGTGAAGGCGCTTGTCGCTCTCCAGCGGCCAGCTTGAATAGATCGCCTCGGTAACAGCCGCGTCGGTGTCGGTCAGCATGGTCTGCGCGGCAACGACGCGCGCCTTGAGATCGGGGTTCAACGCCAGGTTCGCGGTCAGCTTGGCAAAGGCAAAATCCGTGGGCTCGAAGGCGTAGACCTTGCCGCCCTCGCCCGCCATGCGCGCCATGGGCAGCGTCAGGGCGCCGACATTGGCGCCGATGTCGAGCACCACGTCGCCGGGCTTGATCAGCCGGGCGCAGGCCGCGACGGTCACCGGCTCAAAGGCGCCCAAAAGATAGATCGAGAAGTCGATGCCTTCGGTGAGATCCAGGCGCCAGCGGATGCCGCCGCGGCTGACCTCGGCTGTGTTACCGAGGCCGAACAGGCGCCGCACAGCGCGGATCGCGCGCGAGGCGGCGGCGGCAACGGCGATCTTGGTCTTTGTTTTCATAGGCAGCAGGGCTTTACCACCCCTTCTTCCCGCAGGAAAGCAGAGGCTTTCCCCTGCCCTGCCGCCCTGCTTTACTGGCCCCACCTTGACGGAAAAACACATGACCCAAATCGACGATCTGCTCACCATCATGGCCCGGCTGCGCGACCCCCAGGGCGGCTGCCCTTGGGACGTCACCCAGACCTTCGAGACCATCGCGCCCTACACCATCGAAGAGGCCTACGAGGTCGCCGACGCCATCGCCCGCAAGGACATCCCGGCCCTCCGCGAGGAGCTGGGCGACTTGCTGCTGCAAGTGGTCTTCCACGCCCGCATGGCCGAGGAAGCCGGCCTGTTCAATTTCGCCGACGTGGTGAAGGACATCTCCGACAAGATGACCCGCCGTCACCCCCATGTGTTCGGCGACGCTCACGTCAAGGACGCCGCCGAACAGACGGTGTCCTGGGAGAACATCAAAGCCGCCGAGCGGCGTGACAAAGGCGCCCAGGACGGCGTTTTGCCGAGTGTGCTGGACGGCATCCCCGCCGGCATGCCGGCCATGAAACAGGCGGAAAAGCTGCAAAAGCGCGCCGCCCGCGTGGGCTTTGACTGGACCGAGGCCAAGGACGTGCTGGGCAAGATCCGCGAGGAGCTCGAGGAAGTGGCGGTGGAATTCGACATCGCCAATGACAACGGACCCAACGGCAACGCCCGGCTGACCGATGAACTGGGTGACCTGCTGTTTGCTTGCGTCAACTTGGCGCGAAAGGCCAATATCGATCCCGGCATGGCGCTGCGCGGCACGAACCTGAAATTCGACCGCCGCTTCCGCCGCGTCGAGGCCCTGCTGGCGGCCCGGGGCAAGGCGCCGGCCCAGTCCAGCCTCGATGAGATGGAAAGCCTCTGGATCATGGCCAAGAACGAAGAACGCGCAACTTAATGTAATTTCTGAAACATGGTTCTATAAGTACCTGACAATGCTAAAATACTTGAAACAGATTTTGATCGCAGTGGCCTGCGCCGGGCTGCTCTCGAGCTGTTTCATTCCCGACCAGTACGAGACCGAAATCCGCCTGTCGAAAGACGGCAGCTACGGCGTCAGCTTCAACGGCATCCTCATCTACGCGCCGCTGTTCGGACAGATCGCCCGCGGCAAGATCGACGAGGCACACGCCAAAGAAAACGACCGCATGATGTACGACCAACTCAAGCGCGACACCGACTTCAAGGAGGTCACCCCGCTCGGGAAGGGACGTTACCGGGTGAAGTACGAGCGCACCGGGCGCTTCGCCGGCACCCACCAGATGGTGACCTTCGTCTCCCGCCAGGAGCC
>CANKHC010000172.1 GCA_947481595.1 Fidelibacterota bacterium | reverse complement strand
GGTCGAACGGCTGATTTTTGCCGTATTTCCGGGGTATTAAACCGGGTTCCGGCGTTAGAATCCCGGGTACTGCCGGCGGCTTGGTATGCTAGACAGCCGCCACATTGATGGGGCTAAGGTCCGATGAAACGCTGGTTACCGATCGCTTTTGCCGTGGTGATGCTGGGCATCTTCGTTGCCGGTGCCGGCACGGTTTTCATTTTCTGGCATTTCAGCAAGGGCTTGCCGGACTACCGCACGCTCACGGAATACAAACCGCCGGTCATGACCCGAATCTATGCCGGCGACGGCTCGCTGATCCAGGAGTACGCCGTCGAGGGCCGCGTCTTCGTCCCGATCGCCGCCATCCCCAAACGCCTCATCGACGCCTTCGTGGCCTCCGAGGACCAGCGCTTCTACACGCACCCGGGCGTCGATCCGATCGGCCTGTTCCGCGCGGTGGTCATCGCTATCGGCGAGAAGCTGACGGGCAGCGACCGGCGCATCAAGGGTGCGTCCACCATCACCCAACAGGTGGCGCAGAACTTCCTGCTCGGCAAAGAATACAGCGTCGACCGCAAGGTCCGTGAAGCGATCCTATCACTGCGCATCGAACGCGCCTTCACCAAGGACCACATTCTCGAGCTGTACCTGAACGAGCAGTACCTGGGCTTCGGCGCCTATGGCGTCGCCGCCGCGGCGATGAACTATTTCAACAAGTCGCTTGATGAGCTGACGGTGGCCGAAGCCGCCTTCCTCGCCGGCATCACCAAGGGCCCGAACAACTATAATCCCCTGCGCCAGTATGAGGCGGCCGTCGAGCGCCGCAATTATGTGATCGGGCGCATGGAAGACGATGGCTACATCACGCCCGCCGAAGGCAAGACCGCGCGCGTTGAGCGCATCGTGGTCAAGAACCGCTCCGAGACCGAAATGGTCAGCGGCGCGGATTACTTCGCCGAGAATGTGCGCCGTGACCTCGCACAGAAATTCGGTGAGGAAGCGCTATACAAGGGCGGGCTTTCGGTCCGCACCTCGCTCGATCCCGAACTGCAGAAGATCGCCAACCGCGTGATGCGTAACGGCCTGCTCGCTTATGACCGCGCGCACGGCTGGCGTGGTCCGGTGACCAAGGTTACGCCGGGCAATTGGGTCGAAGGCCTGCGCCGCGTGCAGGATCCGCCTGGCATGCCGGCGGAATGGCAGCTGGCAGCTGTCGACAACGTGCAAGGGGACAAGGCCACCGTGATCCTGCGCAACGCCAATGGCGGCGTGATCCCGCTGTCCGAACTGCGCTGGGCGCGTGAGACGCTGCCCGAACAGCGCCTGGGTGACTCGATCAAGACCGCGGGTCAGGTGTTGAAAGTCGGTGACGTCGTTGCCGTCGAACCTGTCGAAAAGAACAGCGAAGGTGTGGCCTATCCCGAGGGCACCTATGCTCTGCGCCAGTTGCCGGCCGTCGAAGGTGCCATGGTGGTGATGGACCCGCACACCGGACGTGTGCTCGCCATGAACGGCGGGTTCTCCTACGCGCGCTCACAGTTCAACCGCGCGACGCAAGCGCTGCGCCAGCCGGGTTCGTCGTTCAAGCCGTTCGTCTATTTGACGGCCATGGAGCAGGGCTTCACGCCCTCGACGCTGGTGCTCGATGCGCCGTTCGTCATGGACCAGGGGCCTGGCCTGCCGAAGTGGAAGCCGAAGAACTACACCGATGAGTTTCTGGGCCGCGCGACCTTGCGCATGGGCTTAGAGAAGTCGCAGAACCTGATGACGGTGCGCGTAGCGCAGACCGTCGGTATGGACAAGGTCGGCCACACGGCTGAGACGTTTGGCATCGTCGACAAGATGCCGCCAAACCTGTCGGCCGCCCTTGGGTCGGAAGGCACAACGGTTATGCGGCTCACCACGGCCTACGCGCAGCTGGTCAACGGCGGCAGGAAGACGTCGCCGGTGCTCGTCGACCGCATCCAGGACCGTACCGGCAAGACCATCTTCCGCACCGACATGCGCGCCTGTCCGGCTTGTGCCGCGGCGGCGTGGGACCGCCAGGGTCCGCCGGCGCTGCCCGATGAGCGCGCGCAGCTCGCCGATCCGGCGAGTGTCTATCAGGTCGTGCATCTGCTCGAAGGCGTAGTGCAGAACGGCACGGGGCGCCCGGTCGCAGCGGTCGGCAAACCCTTGGCCGGCAAGACCGGTACTTCGAATGATGCCTTTGACGTCTGGTTCATGGGCTTCTCGCCCGACCTCGTGGCGGGGATCTTCGTCGGCTTCGACGAGCCGCGCACGCTGGGCACGCGCGAAACCGGCGGCGGTGTTGCCGCGCCGATGTTCCGCGACTTCATGAAGGAAGCGCTCAAGAGCCGCCCCGCGACCCCGTTCCGCGTGCCGCCGGGCGTGAGCCTGGTGCGCGTCGAGCATGATGCGGGCCGCCCGGCGCAGCCCGGCGACCGCCATGTCATCCTCGAGGCCTTTAAGACAGGGACTTCGCCGGAAAGCCAGGTCACCATCCTCGGTCAGTCCGAAACTGATCTGGACGCTACGGGTGTCACCCTGCCCAACCAGCCGGCGGCGGGTGGCTTGTACTAAAGCCTTGGCGCACCCTATATAGGCCACTGTTCCCAGCTTAACCGGACGAGTATTCCCATGCGCCCCGACATCGAAAAGCAAGTCGCCGACATCAAGCGTTCCATTGCCTTGCTCCGGAGGCATCTTTGACTGGGATCGTGCCCTGCTGCGCCTTGACGAACTGAACGCCAAAGCCGAAGACCCCAATCTCTGGAATAAACCCGCCGACGCGCAGAAAGTCATGCGCGAGCGCACCCAGATCGAAACCTCCCTCGCATCGACGCGCAAGCTAGAGCGCGATCTCGACGACGCCGTGACCCTGTCGGAACTTGCCGACGAGGAGGGCGACGAAGCTGCGGTCGCCGAGGCGCGCGCGATGCTTTCGAACCTGCACGGACGCGTGAAGCAGATCGAGCTTGAAAGCCTGCTCTCGGGCGAGGCGGATGGCAACGACTGTTACCTTGAAATTCACGCCGGCTCCGGCGGCACCGAGGCGCAAGACTGGGCCGAGATGATGGCGCGCATGTATTCGCGCTGGGCCGAGCGCAAGGGCTACAAAGTCGAGTACGTGGAAGAAAGTGCCGGCGACAGCGCCGGCATCAAGTCGGTTACCTTTCTGATTTCCGGGGTCAACGCCTACGGCTGGCTGAAGACCGAAAGCGGCGTGCACCGGCTAGTGCGCATCTCGCCGTTCGATTCAAACGCGCGCCGGCATACAAGTTTCTCGTCGGTATGGGTCTATCCGGTGGTCGATGAGACCATCGAGATCGAGATCGACGACAAGGATTGCCGCATCGACACTTACCGTGCGCAAGGTGCGGGCGGCCAGCACGTCAACAAGACCGACAGCGCCGTGCGCATCACGCACATCCCGACCAACATCGTCGTGCAGAGCCAAAGCCAACGCTCGCAGCACCAGAACCGTGCGAAGTGCTGGGAGATGCTGCGCTCGCGGTTGTACGAGTTGGAGCTGGAAAAGCGCGAAGCCAAGATCGCGCAGCAGGAAGCCGCCAAGACCGACATCGGCTGGGGGCATCAGATCCGCTCGTATGTCTTGCAGCCCTACCAGATGGTCAAGGACCTGCGCACCGAGGTGGAGACGTCCGATACGCAAGGCGTGCTCGACGGCGACCTCGACAAGTTCATGGCCGCATCTCTGGCCTCGCGCATCAAGACCGGCGGGGATGTGCTGAACCCGTAAGGCCGCGGCGCCGGTGAATGGCGGGCCTATCGGGCGCGGCGCGCTTCACGGAAAATCCGGTAAAATTTATTCTGGAGGCTGCAACAACATGCAGGAGCCTCCATGCGCGAACGCTTTCAAAACAGCAGCCCCGGCGCCCTCACGCTCGAACAGGCACGGGCCCAGGAAATCAAACGTCAGAGGGAACGCCGCCGCCAGGCGGAAGATCTCGCCGCGCAAGGCCGCGGCGAGGACACCGAGATTGCGCATGTGGCGCGGGGTGAGATCGTGATCCCCGCGGCGCTGCAAACGGCGGAGTTGCTGAAAATCCTGCGCCTCGCGGCGGAAGAGCACGGCATTCCGTTCGACCGCCTGCGCGTCGGAAGTCGGCGCAACAGCATCAACCCGAACACCGGGGTGGCCGAGTTTGATCCCTACGTTGTGCCAGGTGGCCCCACACAGGCATCACCGTCACCACATCGCGGTGGCCGGAATTCGGGCTGCCGACTCTTCCCATGAGCTGGATAGGTTTCACGCCGGAGGAGTTGAACAAGGGCGACCCGAGTGAAAGTTGGTGGGCCTCGACTGGCCCAGACGGCCCGATAGAGGAAGTGGTAGTCACGGCACCGCGGGTGAGAGGATCTCAATCCCCCACACCAAATCCAAATCCGCCTGGCGCTAGTCGCCTCCCGCCGCCCTACGTTGTCGATGAACCGCCAGTTGGCGAGATTACGGTGACGGCCAAGCCGTGGCAAAGCGGTCCTCAGTTGCCAAAGTGGCCGACGACATATGGCGGCGTCATTGGCGGCACGGACTTCCGCAATGGCCAACGGGGCTACGGTAGTCACAACGGCGTGGACTTTCGCAATCGTATCAACGATCCAGCGTTTAGCGTTGTTGATGGCACAATAGAAGATTTCTTCTATGACGATAAACACGGCGGCGGCAATACCATCTACGTCAGGGATGCGCAGGGCAATTTATTTGGCTATGCACACACTGGCGCAATCGATGGTTTGACGAAGGGGCAGGCCATAAAAGCAGGAGATCAAATAGGCATTTCGGACGGTACAGGACGTATTGAAGCGCCTCACCTTCACTTTACGTACCGTCCGGGGACTCCCGACAAACCTGCCACTTTTCAAACTCCAGTGGCCGACCCACGTTCGTTATTTGATACAATAGGAGGCACGCATGGGACCCAACGCGTTATACTTCGTGACAAGTTCATACGGTGCTAACCAATACGCATACGCATGATGCGGGCAGACATTCAGCACAATCCTGGTTACACTCGCCGCGGCGCATTCTGGGATAGGCACGAAGAGGCATGAGAATCGCTATAGCATTGATCGCTGTGGCCTTGACCCTCGCCGGTAACGCTCGCGCGCATGATATCGAGGGTACGGCGCTCACCGGCTGCCCCGGTTACGTCAAAGATGATGCCGGCGTGTCCCAACTCTCATGGACGGTGGGTTGCTTCTTACAGGCAATCAAGGATCGCAATAAGCCGATTATCGCCGCACTTTCGGCATTTGCGAGATGCCATAAGTCCGCGCCCTGCGACGGGGCGATGGACCAGTTTCAATCGGAAATGTTGTTTGGTTCTCCTTCCCGTCCGGATTCCGGTTCAGAAATCCCGCGCATGTTGGATCAAGCAACTTCCGTCAATATCTTTCCCCGTTTTGAGGACGAT
>CANKHC010000171.1 GCA_947481595.1 Fidelibacterota bacterium | reverse complement strand
TGTCATTTTTGCGGCCTGGCGCCCATGGAGCTTTATTTTCCGCTGGCCGATAAATTGCGCGCGGCGGTAAACCTGCCGCAGATGGAACGCGGTATGTTCCAACCCGTTGTGCTGACATCGCAGCATCATGAAAGCAACGTGACAGGAGCAATCGGGGCATGAGTAACCGCCCGCTGATCCTCGCGACCAGCATCGTTCCCGGTCGCGACCAAGCCCTGCACCGGGCAACGATCGAGTCATGGCGTGCCGCCGGCTGCGACGTGATCTCGGTCAATGGCGCTGCGGAAGTCGCCGCGGTGCGCGCCGCCTATCCCGACGTCAAAGTCGTCGAGGCTCCTGCGACAGCCGAACGCTTCGCCCATAAGCCGGTGCCGTACATCCATGATCTTCTGAAGTCGCTGCGCAGCGCGGCAGCAGCTTATGACGTGCCGCTCAAGGACTGCACCGTCGGCCTCATCAACGCCGACATCTTTTTCCGCGACGGGCCAAAGCTGGCGGAGACCATCTGCCGCGAGGCACAAGGTGCGCTGATCCTCGGCCCGCGCGTCGACGTCGATGCGTCGACGTCCTTCACCGCCTACTTGCCGACGGGCGCTGAAACCTATTCGGTCGGCTACGACTATTTCTTCATGTCGGGCGACCTGCTGGGCGACTTTGAAGACAGCCCTTTCTGCATGGGCATGCCGTTCTGGGATTACTGGGTGCCGTTGGCCGCCTTGCTGCAGGGACGCCCGCTCAAGTCGCTGAATTCGCCGGTGGCCCTGCATGTCACGCACGAGACGCGCTGGGATGACTCGGTCTATCTCTTTTTTCATTCGCTGATCGCCTATGTGGTCGAGCTGTGCCGCAAGACCACCGGGCGAAGCGCGTCCGCAGAGGCACGGCAATTCGATCTGATGTTCGATGTGCTGACGCATCTGTACGGCGGCGTCTTCGCCCGCGGCACCGAACCCGGCGCCGATGGCCAAGCCCCCGATCCCGCCGGGATCGCGGCCCTTGCGGATTTCTACGACCGCTTCCAACAAGTGGCCGTGCACCACATCAAATCGCGCTCCACCACCATCACCATACCTTCATGAGCACGCCATTCGACGAGGGCCTGGCACACCACCAGGCGGGGCGCCTGCAAGACGCCGCGGCCAGCTATCAGGCGCAGCTCGCGCGCGATCCGCAGCATGCGGAAGCCTGGCACATGCTGGGAATCGCCGCTTTCCAGGGCGGGCAGCTTGCGATGGCGCGCGACGCGATCGGGCGCGCGGTCGCCGCACGGTTCGAATTCCCCGAGGCGCACGGCAACCTGGGCACGGTGCTGCAGAGTATGGGGCACCTCGCGGAAGCCGAAAGCGCTCTGCGCGTCGCGATTTCGCAAGCACCGACGACGCCCGCCTTCTATTTCAACTTGGGCAACCTGCTTGGCGAGCAGCAGCGGCGCGACGAAGCCTGCACCGCTTACGGCGAGGCGCTGCGATTGCAGCCACGCTATCCCGAGGCTTTGTCCAACCTCGGCCGCATCCTGCGCGAGCAGGAGAATCTCACCGGGGCGACCCAGGCCTTCGAAGCGGCCGCGGCGCAGAATCCCGACTACGCCGAGGCGCGCTATAATCTCGCCAACGCCTACCGCGACGCAGGCCGATTGAGCGAGGCCGAAACCGAGATGCGCGCGGCCCTCACTCTGCGGCCCGGCCACGCCAAAACCTACAACAGCCTGGGCGTGATCCTCTCCGATCAAGGTCGTCCCGCTGATGCCGTCGGCGCCTTCGCCGCCGCCGTGGCCAACGATCCTGAGTCCATCGCCGCGGCCAGCAACTGGCTCAGCGCGCAGCAGTACATTCCGGGTGTCAGCAACGCTAGCCTCGCGGCCGCGCACCAACGCTGGGCCACGCGTCACGGCGCTGCGAACGTCACGCGCATGCCTGCGCCAGCAACCCTGCACAGGCCGCTGACCGTCGGCTTCGTCTCGCCCGATCTCGGGATACACCCGGTTGGCATCCTCAGTGTGCGGATGTTCGAAGCCTTGGACCGCGCGCGCATCCGCGCCGTGGTTTTCAGCACGCGCCCCGAACACCTGGAAGACGCGATCAGCGCACGCATCAAAGCCGTCACCGACTGGCGCGCGGCGGCGGATTGGAGCGACGATGCACTCGCCACCGCCATCGACTTCCACGGCGTCGACATTCTGTTCGACTTGTCGGGCCACACCGCCGGACACCGTCTGCGCGTGTTCGCACGCAAGCCCGCACCGGTGCAGATCTCATGGCTGGGGTATGTCGGCACCACGGGCCTTGCCGCTATGGACTATGTGCTCGCCGATCCCGTGCAAGCTCCTGAGGACGGAGAGGCGCACTACGTCGAACGCATTCTCCGTCTGCCGCATGGCTACGCCTGCTTTGATCCACCGGAGGAAGCCCCTGACGTGGGGCCGCTGCCGGCGCTGGCGAAGGGACATGTCACTTTCGGCCTGCTGACCAACCCGGCCAAGATCAACGACGCGGTCATCGCCAACGCGAGCGCCATCATGAAGCGCGTGCCTTTGAGCCGCCTGCTGCTCAAGTTCAAAGGTCTCGGCGACACCGGCGTGCAGGCCCGCCTTACGGCTGCGTTCACCGCGCACGGGATCGGTGCTGAACGCCTGGAGATCTCGGGCGGCGCGCCGCGCGGCGACTTCCTCGCTGCCTATAACGGTGTCGACATCGTGCTCGACACCTTTCCCTATTCCGGCGGCCTGACTACCTGCGAGGCTTTGTGGATGGGATGTCCGGTGGTCACCTTCGCGGGCGCGACCTTTGCCGGGCGCCATGCCGCCAGCTACCTCGTCAATGCTGGTTTGGGGGATTGGATCGCCCGCGACCGTGAATGCTATGAGGATTTGGCGGTCGGGCTGGCGCAGGACCTTCCTGCCCTCAAAGCTCGGCGCGAAGGCCTCAGGGTCCAGCTTGCCGCCTCAAAGGTTTGCGACGGGCCGGCTTTTGCCGCCGATTTCACCGCGGCCCTGGAAGGGGTCTGGGACCAGTATTGCGCCCGAAACGGGTAAAAATGGGCGGCATTTAAAGTGTTGTTTACCAGTGCTCCGTTATGCGTGGGAGCAGTGGGTCATGCGGCCGCAGCCCGAAACCGGACGCGGCGTTGAAAAAGAGGGAAGTGTTCATGTCCGATTTCATGATGAGCCAGGTTCAGGGTCTTCTCGGTAAAGTCGCCGACGATATCGATAAAATGAACCGCTCCACCGCCTCCCAAGGCGACATGCTGCTGGGCGCCATCAACGATTTGGCCGCCAATATCTTCGCCACCCAAGCTATTCTGGTCGCCATGCTGCGCGACCGCACGGTCGACGGCCCCAAGGTGAAAGCCTAGATCAACCAACAGACCCAAGCCAACGGTACTGATGCCCCCAAGGCCCTCGCCATCGTCGATCAGCTTATCGCGGACGCTAAGAAGTAAATTCCCAGCGCGCGCGCATATGCGCGCGCGATTCAAAAGAAGCCGGCCTTGCGCCGGCGTGCGGGTGCCGCCCCGCGCCCTTCCTCCATGTGTGCCATGCTGAGCGGCGTTTACCGTTCGCTCACCGACGTCGCCGGCATTTTCCTGCCGCGCTGGCTGGACTATCGCGTGCGCCGAGGCAAGGAAGACCCCGTGCGCGTCAAGGAGCGCTGGGGTGAAACCGCGCTCGCCCGCCCCGACGGACGCCTGGTCTGGTTTCACGCCGCCAGCATGGGTGAGTCGCTTTCCATCCTGCCCATCGTCGGTGCAGCGCGTGCGCAAGGCTGGCAGGTGCTGGTGACCACGGGCACGCTCACGTCCGCCAAGTTGGTTGCCGAACGGATACCGCCGGGTGGAATCCATCAATATGCGCCGCTCGATCACCTGCCGTGGGTTCGACGGTTTTTGGATCATTGGAAGCCCGACCTGATCCTTTGGACCGAGTCAGAGCTGTGGCCCAACACCCTCATGGAGATCGCGGCGCGCGGCATCCCCGCGGTGCTGCTCAATGGGCGGCTGTCGGATAGAACTTACAAAGGCTGGCGGCGCTGGCCCGCTTTTGCGCGAGAGGTCCTCGCGGCCTTCACACTGGTCATCGCTCAGTCGGACGAAGACAAGCTGCGCTTTGCGGCCTTGGGGGCAGCGAAGGCGACGCGCTCGGGCAATCTCAAACTCGCCGCCGCACCCCTGCCCGCCGACGCGGCGGCACTAGAAACGGTGCGCGCCGCCATCGGCAGCCGTCCACACTGGCTGGCGTCGAGCATCCATCCCGGAGAAGACGCCATTGCAGCGGATGTGCATGCGAAGGTGAAGACCAAACATCCGGGTTTGCTTACCATTGTCGTGCCGCGGCACCCGCAAAAAGCACCTGAAATGACCGACGCGTTCACGCGCCTGGGCTTGAAGTGCGCGCTGCGCAGTGCCGGCGACGACATCACGCCGGCGACGGACATCTATTTCGCCGACACCATGGGCGAACTCGGCCTGCTCTACCGGACCAGCGATCTGGTGTTCATGGGCAAATCCCTGGCTGTCGGCGGCGGGCAGAACCCGGCGGAGCCCGCCTTGCTCGGCTGCGCCTTGATGCTGGGGGCCGACATGAGCAATTTCCGTGACACGGCAGCTGAGTTCATCGCCAAACGCGCCGCCATTGAGGTGCGCAACGGCGAGGCCCTGACAGCGGCGGTTGATTGGCTTCTGGGAGATTCCCGCACCCGGCGCAAGATGGCCGAGGCCGGTAAAGCGACGATGGAGGCTCACAGCAACGCTGTCGCGGAGACGCTCAACCACTTGGCGCCCTATCTGGCGCCTGCTGAGACGCCCCTGTAGCATCCCCGCATGGATTCCGATTCCGAACGCAAACTGCGCGAACTGCGCCTCAACCTGGCCGAGGTCTGCCTGGAAGGGCGCGTCGACCGCGTCGCGGCCCTGTGCAAGAACCCCGCCGGCGATGCGCTGATGACCATGATTAATTCCGGCGTGCGCCATCTCGCCATGACCAAGGCCGATCAGGCTGTGGCGGAGCGCTGCCACCGCATCCTTTCCGTTGAGCACGACACCACACGCAAGGTCGCGGCCTATCTGGCCCTCAGCCTGTTCTCCTTCCCGCACAGCATCGAACGCTCGTTTGACATTGTTGATGTACCCACACCGCTGCTGACCACAGTCGTCAAGGTGCTGCTGTCGGTGCCGATGTTCTTCACGCGCGACGGAGCAAGGCGGCGGGCGTTGGCGCACGTCGAAGCCACCGTGCAGGAGATCCACAAGGCCGCGACCGTGATCGACGAGGCTGATTTCCGCACCGAGGTGCTGAACGGTTTTGGCCTGATGGTTTTTTTGTACCAGCGGAACTGAGACTACTGCATAGCTGATGTCCCATCTAGATGGGACATCAGCGGCGCCAAAGTTTGCGGTGCCGGTGGGCGGTAACCGAGCGAGGAGTGTGGTCTGACCGTATTGTAGTGGTGG
>CANKHC010000170.1 GCA_947481595.1 Fidelibacterota bacterium | reverse complement strand
GCGATCAAAGCCGCGCGTTCGCCGGCCAGCAGGCGGGTCAGCTTCCATCCTCCGACCAGCCCGATCACAAAGATCACGCCGCCCAGAAGGTGGCGCGTGTCGTAGGCCGCAAAGGGCGACACGAGATTGAGGATCGCCGCGATGAGGTCGAAGAACCCGCCGTAGAGAAACAAGTTGGAAAATTCAAAAGCCGAGAGGTCCGTAAAGCCGCTGGTGTAGTAGGTCAGCAGCTTCTCGCCGTACACATTCTGCACCCATTCGTCCCAGGAAATGCCGTAGTCGGCAAAGGTGAGGGCCGTGATGAGCGCAAGCAACGCGATGAGGGCGTAGCTTGCGTGGCGCGGCCAGGTCATGCGCAAGCCTCGGCGAAGCGCCCCACATGCAAGTCCTGGCGCGCTAGCAGCTCAGCAAAAGCCGGGCCTTTCAAGAAGGCATATTCATTGGCGCGCGCATCCGCATGCGCGGCCCCGTCTTCCGCTTCCCCGGGGTGACATAGAATCAGGTGGCAAGCACCCCTCTGCTCGACGAACCGCTCGAACAGCGCTCCGTAGCTGCCCTGCTTGTCCGTGAAGTCGTAAACCCCGCTGAAGCTCGTGTTCATGCGCGCATCACGCTTGCGCAAACCCCGGCCCAAGAGCGCCAGAAACGCCGCTTTCGGCACTGCCACGCTGCGCGAACTGATCGCCGGCAGCCGGTCCGCGATATTGCGCAGCCACGGGCGCGGCGTCATTTCACCCGCGATTTTCAGCACCACCTCACGGATGCCCGGCAGCACATGCGTATGCAGATGTCCGTCGATATGCTGCGGCAGGAAACCCGTCACCCGCCGAAAGGCCTCGACCTGCGCACGCGCCTCAGCCTCGATGGCGGCAAGGTCAAGCCGCCCCAGGTAGCTTTGCTTGATGAGCGCCGGGATGCCCGGCAGCTTCCCACCCACCGTCAGCGGTGTCTCATCCACCAGCGTCAAATGCAGCCCGATATCGACCTTGTCCCGGACCTCCGCCAGCCAGGCACCATGCTCCGGCCAGAGCACCGACGCCGTCATGCAGCTCAGCGCCGAAATACGCCCCCGTTTGGCGAGATCTAGGACGGCGCGGCTGATGGCAGGCGTGTGGGCATAGTCGTCGGCGCAAAGAACGATGGGCCGCGTCATGGAGGCCTGCGCTCAGACGAGATTTTTGAGGCGGGTGACGTTGGTGTCGGCGCCGCTGATGCCTTCTGCGCCCTTCTTACCGACGACCTCGCGCACGAGATACAAGGGCCGCGCTTTGACTTCCTCGTAAATGCGTCCGAGGTAAAGCCCCATCAGTCCCAACTGCAGCATGCTGAAGCCCGACAGCGCCAGCACCGAGACGATGATCGAGGCATAACCTGGCACATCGATGCCCAGCAGCAGCGTACGCACCAGGTAAAATCCACCCAGCGCCAGCGCCGCGAAAGCGATCGCAGCCCCCGTATACATGGCGACGCGCAGCGGCGCCGTGGAGAACGACAGAATGCCGTCAAAGGCCAGCGCGAAAAGCCGGCCCGAGGAGAACGAACTCTTGCCGCCCTGACGCTCGGCGACGTCGAACTCCACCGCCGTGCTCTTGAACCCGACCCAGGAATAAATCCCCTTCATGAACCGCGCGCGCTCGCGCATGCGCCGGATGGCATCGACCACCTTGCGGTCCATCAGGCGGAAGTCGCCGGCATCGGGCGTGATCGGCGTGTTGGAGACCGAATTGAAGACGCGGTAGAAAGCGCGGCTCATGGCGCGGCGGAAGGCACCGTCCTGCTCGCGCGTCCGCCGTACGCCGTAAGCAATGTCATAGCCCTCCCGCCAGCGCGCGAGGAACGAGGGGATGACTTCCGGCGGATGCTGCAAATCGCCGTCCATCAGGATCACCGCATCGCCCTCGGCCATATCGAGCCCGGCAGCGATGGCGACCTCCTTGCCGAAATTGCGCGACAGGCTGACCAGCGTCAGCGCCGGATAGCGCGTGCTCCAGGCCACCAACTTGTCCCAGGTGGCATCTTTGCTGCCGTCGTCGACAAAAATCACGTCCGCGGTCAGGCCTTCGCGGCCAAACAGGCTGAACAGCCGCGGAATCAGCGTGTCGACCGACGCTTCCTCGTTGAAAACGGGAATGACGATGGAAATCAGCGTTGGTTCGCGAAGGTCGCGGGGCGTCATGGTCTGTGGCCTACCCTGGCTATGCCTAATGCATAGCGTCCACAGCTGAAATTTGACCTAACAGAGGGCCTCCCGCCAGCCTGAAAACGTGCCGTTACGCATTGTTCTCAACTGTTTCATCAGGTAAAAGCCGCATCAGCCGACACCACCACAGGGATACGAGCAGAATATGGCCGCTTACCAGTACATTTACGTCATGAAGGGCCTCAACAAGACCTACCCAGGTGGGCGCGAGGTCTTGAAGAACATTTGGCTCTCCTTCCTGCCCGGCGCCAAGATCGGCGTGCTCGGCGCGAACGGCTCGGGCAAGTCGACCCTGCTCAAGATCATGGCCGGCATCGAAACCGAATTTAACGGCGAGGCCTGGGCGGCCGAAGGGGCCAGGGTCGGCTACTTGGCCCAGGAGCCGCAGCTCGATCCCAAGAAGACCGTGCTCGAGAACGTCATGGACGGCGTCGCCGGCACCAAGGCGCTGCTCGACCGTTTTGAAGCGGTCAGCGCCAAGTTCGCCGAGGAACTCTCCGACGACGAGATGAACGCCACCATCGCCGAACAGGCCGAGCTTCAGGAAAAGATCGACGCCGCCAACGGCTGGGAACTGCAGCGGACCTGCGAGATCGCCATGGACGCCCTGCGCTGTCCGCCGGGCGAGTCCGAAGTCACCAAGCTTTCGGGCGGTGAGCGCCGCCGCGTCGCCCTCTGCCGCCTGCTGCTCTCGCGCCCCGACATGCTCCTGCTCGACGAGCCCACCAACCATCTCGACGCCGAATCCGTCGCCTGGCTGGAACACTTCCTCGAGGAATACCCAGGCTGCGTCGTCGCCGTGACCCACGACCGCTACTTCCTCGACAACGTCACCGGCTGGATCCTGGAACTCGACCACGGCAAGGGTCTGCCCTACGAGGGCAACTACACCTCCTGGCTCGAGCAGAAGCAGAAACGCATGCTGCAGGAAGAGCGCGAGGATGAATCGCGCGCCCGTACGATCGAGCGCGAATTGGAATGGATCCGCCAGACCCCGCAGGCCCGGCGCACCAAAAGCAAAGCCCGCGTCGCCGCCTTCGAGAACCTGGTGGCCGAAGCCGCCAACAAGACGCCCGAGGCGATGCAGATCGTCATCCCCTCCCTGACCCGCCTCGGCAGCACGGTGATCGAAGCCGACAACCTTTCGAAAGGCTACGGCGATCGCCTCTTGATCGAGAAACTCAATTTCCGCCTGCCGCCCGGCGGCATCGTCGGCGTCATCGGCCCCAACGGTGCCGGCAAGACCACGCTCTTCCGCATGATCATCGGCCAGGACAAGCCGGACGAGGGCTCCTTGAAGATCGGCGAAACCGTCAAGCTCGGCTACGTCGACCAGTCGCGCGACAGCTTGAAGGCCGACGCCACGGTGTATCAGGAGATCTCCGGCGGCAATGACGAGATCATGCTGGGCAAGCATCCCGTCAACAGTCGCGCCTACGTCGGCCGCTTTAACTTCAAGGGTGCGGACCAGCAGAAGAAGGTCGGCCAGCTCTCGGGCGGTGAACGCAACCGCGTGCACCTGGCCAAGATGCTGAAGGAAGACCACAACGTCCTCCTGCTCGACGAGCCCACCAACGACCTCGACGTCGACACCCTGCGCGCCCTCGAGCTGGCCTTGCTCGAATTCGCCGGCTGCGCCGTGGTCATCAGCCACGACCGCTGGTTCCTGGACCGTATCGCCACGCACATCTTGGCCTTCGAGGGCGACAGCCACGTCGAATGGTTCGAAGGCAACTTCGAAGACTACGAAGTCGACAAAAAACGCCGCCTGGGTGCCGACGCCGTCGAACCCCACCGCATCAAGTACAAACCAATCGGCCGTTAGTCTCTTCCTCCGTCATGCCCGGCCTTGTGCCGGGCATCCAGGGCCGTAACGAAGAAGGGCTGTCAAAGACGCGCCCTTTGCTGCGAAGAACCCCTTCATTGCCAGAATTGTACCAAGTACAATTCCGCAACAATCCTGGGAGGCACCGATGCTCAAAGGCAGTTGCCACTGCGGCGATATCACCTTCGAAGTGGACGCCGAACTCACCGTTCCGGTTCTCGAGTGCAACTGCTCGCATTGCAGCCGCAAAGGATACCTGCTCTGGTTCCTGCCGCGCGACAAGCTGAAGTGTGACGTGCCCGAGCATCACATCGGCACCTACACCTTCAACAAACACGTCATCCAGCACCACTTCTGCCTGCGCTGCGGCTGTGCACCTTTCGGCGAAGGCAAGGACCCCAAAGGCAACGCCACCGCCGCCATCAACGTGCGCTGCCTCGAAGGCATCGACCTCACGACCGTGGAGCGCAAGCCGTTCAACGGGCGGGCTTTGTAGCTCACTCAGTCAGCAGTCGGTCGGGTCCTTTTATTTGTCCGCAAACTGCCCCAACACGAGTTCGGTCAAGCGCCGATAGTGGCCGTCGAAGTGATGGTCGCCCGGGAGCGCAATCACCTCGACGCCGGTCTCCTTCAATTTCGAGCAGGCGTCGCTGTTCTCTTCCTCGCCGTAGATGCACACGATGTGTGGGCCCTTGATCTTTTTGATTTCAGGAAGCGTCGGGGCGGTCTCCGCCGGTTCAATGCCGACCCAGCCCCCGACCGTGATTTCGAAAGAGGCTTCCTCGGCGAGGCCAATGAGCGTGATGCCGGCGACCTTCGCACGGCTTGCGTCGTCCATGCTGTTCCAGAGGAAGGGGAGAGCGTCCGCGCCAAAGGAGTAGCCGACCAGCATCACGCGTTGGCGTTGCCATAGATTGCTGTAGTGGGCGATGACCCGCGCCAGATCGCGCGCTGCCTCGGCCGGCGTTTTGCGTTTCCAGAAGTATTTCAGGGTGTCGAAGCCCACAACCGCGACGCCGCGTTTGGCCAGTTCTTCTCCGAGAGTCTTGTCGATATTGGCCCAACCGCCGTCGCCGGTCAGGATGATGGCCAAGCGATCATCTTTTCCGGACGCGGGCAGTTCAATCAGCGGCAGATCGAGAGAGCCCGACGGTGCCTTGCTTGAGGCCACCGTGCCCAACATCTGGCTTACGACCGTCGCCATCAGGTCGATACGTTGACCTTCCACTGCAGCGACCGCGCGACCGTCTTCGAACCGAGCGACTGTACTGCCGAGGTCCTGCGGCGTGCAGTGTGCGGGATCGGGAACAGCCACGACCGGGATTTTTCCGCGGCTGTCCGGCCCGTCGCGATCCCCGCAGAACGACAGCGGTACAGCCGGACAGTAGTCGAAAGCCACGGCGCCATTGCTTTGCTGAGGCGTT
>CANKHC010000169.1 GCA_947481595.1 Fidelibacterota bacterium | reverse complement strand
GGGCGTATTCGGCGTGCAGAGATCGGCGCCGAGATCGAAGAGGTCATTCTGGATGCGCGCAAGCATCGCATCGGTCTCGGCGTGGGAGGCGGTATGCAGCCGTGCGATGCCGACGACGGAATTGGCTTCGTCCAGCGTGCCGTAAGCAGCCACACGGCTATCGGATTTGCGCACGCGCGTGCCGTCGCCCAGGGAGGTCTCACCCTTGTCGCCGCCGCGTGTGTAGATTTTCGTCAGTTTGATCATGCGTCCCATATTACGCGGCTTTGTCGTTTTTGTCGTTTTTTGTCGTATGATCACGGCATGAGCCGCATCTATCCAACCTTGTCGCTCTATCTCGGGCGACATTTCCTCGTCTCGTTTTTAAGCCTGCTGGCGATCATCGCAGCACTGGTGCTGCTGTTCGACACCATCGAACTGATGCGCCGCTCCGTGAGCGCGGCCGGCCTCGAGTTCGGCACGGTCTTCAACATGGCGGTCTTGAAACTGCCGCACACCGCCCAGGCGACGCTGCCTTTTGTCGTGCTGCTGGCGATGATGTTCGTACTGTTCCGCCTCTCGCGCAGCCACGAGCTGGTGGTGATGCGCTCGGCCGGTGTGTCGGTGTGGCAGTTCCTGGCCCCGCCCTTGGCGCTCACGGCCGCGGTGGGCGTATTCAACCTGCTGCTGATCGATCCGTTGGCGGCGAGCATGTACGACTCCTATCAGCGCATGGACGACAGCCTGATCCGCGGCGAGTCGACCACCCTCAACATCGGCGAGAACGGGCTATGGCTCCGGGAAGGCGGTGCGGGCACCGCCACGGTGGTCTTCGCCGCCGGTGTGCATCAAGAGGCCGATACCCTCCAGCTCGACAAGATCTCGATCTTCGAGACCGACGCCCGCGAGAGCCTCTCGCGGCGCCTCGAAGCCGCGGGCGGGAAGCTGACCGACGGCGCCTTCCAGCTCAACAAGGTCTGGGACATCGTGCCGGGCCAGCCGGCGACGTTCCACGAGACCTACTCGCTGCCCACCACCATCACCATGACCAAGGTGCAAGACAGTTTTGCCGCACCCGAGACTATGTCCTTCTGGGAGTTGCCGACCTTCATCGCGTTTTCCGAGGCGTCTGGGTTCTCGGCGTTGCCGCACAGATTGTACTGGTACTCGCTGCTGGCCTCGCCGTGGCTGCTGTGCGCCATGGTGCTGATCGCCGCGGCCTTCAACCTCAGCGGCAACGTCAAGCTCGTCGGCTGGACCGGCCGCAGTGTCGCAGCCCTCGGGGCCAGTTTCCTGCTCTACTTCTTCAGCCGCTTCCTCTATGCGCTGGGGCTGTCGGCGACACTGCCCTTGGTCCTCGCGGCGTGGGCGCCGGCGGCGGTGGCAAGCTTCTTAGGCCTCGCCTACATCTTCCACCGCGAAGACGGTTAAGGATGGAGGGGCGTTTCATCAGCGACATCCGCGAACACCCCAGCCGCTGGGCGCTGGCGCTGCTTTTGGTGTTGTTCGCTCTGTACAGCTTCGATGTTCCCCTGGCGCGTCTCTTCTACATTCCCGGGCGCGGCTTCACCTGGGACACCGACGGCATGCTCGAGTTCGTACGCGTGGCCGCCCCCGATCTGGTCATCGGGAGCTTTGGACTCTGCGTGCTAGCGTGGGTGATTGCGCGCGTGAAACCCATTCCGCACCCGACAGGGCGTGAGCTTGGGTTTCTGCTGACGACGGTTCTCGTCGGCCCTGGGCTCATCGTCGAAGCTTTGCTCAAGCCCACCTGGGGACGCGCGCGTCCGAAAGACATCTCCGAATTTGGCGGCATGGCCGCCTACACACCGCCGTGGCAAATCACCGATCAGTGTGTGAGCAACTGCGCCTTCACCTCAGGCCACGCGGCCATCGCCTTCTGGATCGCGGCCTATGCCTTCCTGTTGCCACCAAAATGGCGCGCGGCGGGAATTTTCGCCGGCGTCGTCTTCGGCCTGGCGGTCGGCGGGGTACGCATTGCGCAGGGCGCCCATTTCCTCAGCGATGTGGCCGCCGCGGGCCTGATCGTGCTGGCCGTGAACGCATTCTTTGCGCGCGTGATGCTCCGCCAGCACACATGAAGAAAATCGGCCTCGGCAAACTGCTGCGCGGAATAGCTGCCACATCCCAAACGTCTCCGGTGCAGTGGCAGCCGGTGGGCACCCCCTATCCGCGTCTTCTGGGCTTCAACGCCACCATGCTCGACGGAAAATCCGGCCTCTATGCGATCTGGCACCTCGGTGTGCGGCCGCAATGGCTGCGCGTTGGTCACGCCGGCGATCTCGGTACGGCTACACGCCAGCTGATGGAGGCATCCTGGGTGAAGGCCCATGAAGCCAACGCCGGGATCTTCCTCGCATGGGCCTTCGTGCCCCTGACGCAAGGCATGGGTTTCGCCCGCGATCTGGCGGAACGGCTGAAGCCAACATTCCAATCTGTATCTTTTCCCGGTGATGTAGCGTTGGATGAGGGCGTTGCACGAGCGTCCTGCCCGCTGCCGCCCGGAACCACAGAATGATCCCCATCACCGTCCACGGCGTTGCCACAGCCTACCCGCCCTATTGCCTGCGCCAGGACGAGGTCATGGCCAAAGCCAGTGAGGTTTTCGGGCATCGGGCTGAACTGATGCAGCGCATGGCCAAGAGTTACGGCAATGCCGGCGTGCGCACGCGGAACTCCTGCGTGCCGTTGGAGTGGTACCAGCAGCCCCACGGCTGGGCCGAGCGCGCGCAGCTATTCGAAGACAACGCCCTGGCTTTGTTGACCGAGGCGGGTACACGCGCGCTGACGCAAGCCGGCGTCGCGCCCGCGGACGTCGCTGCGACGGTGACGGTGTCTTCCACCGGTATCGTCACACCGTCGCTCGACTCGTTGCTGCAGGGCCCGCTAGGACTGTCGCCGACGGTGCAGCGCCTGCCCGTGTTCGGCCTCGGCTGCGCTGGCGGCGTCATCGGTATGTCGCGCGCGGCGGCCATCGCGCGATCGATGCCCGGCAAGTGGGTGCTGTTCATGTGCACCGAACTCTGCGGCCTCACCTTCCGGCCCTCTGACGACAGCAAGGCCAACATCATCGGCACCACCATCTTCGGCGACGGCGCCGCCGCGATGCTGCTGCGCGCCGACGGAGAGCAAGGCCTCGCGCGCATCGCTGCCTGGGGCGAACACACCTGGCCCGGCACGCGCGAGATCATGGGCTGGAAAATCGAGAATGACGGCCTGGGCGTGGTCTTCGCGCAGAGCATTCCCAACTTGGTGCGCGAAAAGATGCGTGCGGCGACTGATGCGTTCCTCGCGGGCGAGGGCGTGGCGCAGGAAGATCTCGCCGGTCTGATCGTCCACCCCGGCGGCGAGAAGGTGCTGGCTGCATTGGAAGAATGCTACGCGGCGGCGCCCGGCGCGCTCGACGACGCACGCGAAGTGCTGGCCGATCACGGCAACATGTCGGCGGTCACGGTGCTGGCCGTGTTCGAACGCGCACTGGCGCGCGGTGCTAAGGGCAAACACCTGATGGCGGCGCTGGGACCCGGGTTTTCCGTCGGCATGGCGCTGGTGGACCTATGATCGGCGAAGCGCTCCTGGCTTATGTGATCTTAGAGCGGCTCGCTGAGCTAGTGATCTCATCGCGCAATACCAAAGCATTGAAAGCGCGCGGCGCGGTCGAGGCCGGTGCCGGGCACTACCTGGTGATGGTGGTCCTGCACGTCAGCTGGCTGGTGGCCGTGACGAGTTGGGTCGGGTTCACGCATTCGCAAGCCAACCCCATATTTGTCGCCGCCTACGTGCTCGTGCAGTTGCTCAGGATTTGGGTGATGGCGAGCCTGGGGCGCTACTGGACAACGCGCATCATCAGCCTGCCGGACGCACCGCTGGTTGCCGGCGGTCCTTACAAATTCCTGCGGCACCCAAACTACGTTGTCGTGACGCTGGAAGTCGCGATCCTGCCGCTGGTCTACGGCGCCTACCCCATCGCGGTGGTGTTCTCGCTGCTCAACGCCGCGATGCTTTACGTGCGTATCCGCGCGGAGAACGCAGCCCTCAGCGCGCGGCGCTAGGCTTCTTCATCAGCAGTGCGGCGAACACCGCCAGCCCCGTCAAAATTCCCAAAAGCATCCAGGCATCGTTGAAGCTGGCGACAGCGGCGGCGCGGCGCACCAAGGGCTCGACCATGGCGCGCGTCGCGGCATCGACCTCGCCGAGCGGCGCGCCCGTGAAGCGCTCCAACGGCAGTCCAACAAAGGCGGCGGTGGCGCGGTCGCCGGCCTGCAGGCGCGCTGCGATCGCCTCGGCATGATGCGGGCTGCGCAGTTCCACGACCGTGTCGATCAGTGCCAGGCCCACCGCACCACCGATATTGCGCATCAGGTTGAACAGCGCCGAAGCATTCGGCACGGCGGCGGGCGGCAGCTGCCCCAAGGCCAGCCGCGTGACCGGCAGCAGGCAAACCATAAAGCCCATGCCGCGCAGGATCTGCGGTCCCAAGTGCTCGCGGAAATCCCAAGTGTAGTCGGCAAAGCCGTTCCAGATCAGACCGGCGGCGAGCAAAGCATAACCCACGGCGGTCAGCGGCCGGGCGGGGAGCTTCTGTTCGGCGATGGTCGCCGGGCCTGCAGTGACCAACTGGGCGATTCCGGTGACGATCATGATCGTGCCGATGGCGAAGGGTCCGTGTTCGCGCACAATCCCGAGAAACAGCGGCAGCAGATAGATCGCCCCAAACAACGCCATGCCGAGGACGAAACTGAGCGCCGCGCCGACGGCGAAGGTCCGATCTCGGAAAGTACGAAGATCGATCAGCGGCGTGCGGCGTTTGAGGCAGCGGCGCACAAACACCAGGCCACTGACGAGGCAGATGGACGCGAGCGCACGCGTCATGCCGCTGCCCAAGCCTTCGCGCGGCGCCTCTTTGAGGAACAGCTCCAGCGTGGCGAGGAAGATCACCAGCTGCGCCAGTGCGAAGCCATCGAGCGTGCGGGCATGGCGCCAGTCGGGGCGGTCGAAGGTCACGCACTTGGCCGCGATGGCTGCGGCCGCCAGGCCTGGGACGATGTTGATGAGAAACAGCCAGTGCCAGGAATAGTTCTCTGTGATCCATCCGCCGATGAAGGGACCCACGCTGGGGGCCAGCATGGCAAAGCCGCCGCCAATGACGGTGGCGAGTGGTTGGCTTCGCACTGGAAACATCAGGAACGCCGCCGAGAAAATAATCGGGATGATGGCGCCGCCGAAAAGACCTTGGATGAAGCGGAAGGTGTAAAGCACTTCGTAGCTCGGCGACGCGGCGCAGGCGACGCTGGCCGCGACGAAGCCCAGCATCGCTGTGACGAACAGCCAGCGCGTCGACATCACGCGGGTGAGGAACCCGGTGAGCGCGATGGCGATGACCTCGGCGATCAAGTAGATGGTCTGGATATAGCTGAGCCTGGCACCTGGAATTTTCAGGCTGAGCTGGATGTCGATCAGCGAGCTCGCGACGATCTGGATATCAAGGATGGCCAAGAACATGCCCGCTGTCATAGCCGAGAAACCCAGCCAGTTGCGCAAGGCTGGGCTCACGAGATGTCCTCGGGTGTGGGC
>CANKHC010000168.1 GCA_947481595.1 Fidelibacterota bacterium | reverse complement strand
GGACAATTGCTCGACCAATTCCGGCGGCACGACACGCGCGGCGGCCGTCACCAAAATGCGGTCGAACGGGGCCTGCGCCCCCCAGCCCTTATAACCGTCGCCCACCATTGTGGTGATATTGTGGAGGCCCAGCGTTTGAAAGCGCCGCTCGGCGGCAGCCAGTAGATCGCGGTAACGCTCGATGGTGTAAACTCTGCGCACAAGTTTGGCGAGGATCGCCGCTTGATAACCGGAGCCGGTGCCGACCTCGAGCACCTTCTGGCGGTCGCCGGTCTCCAAGGCTTGTGTCATCAGGGCGACCACCTGCGGCTGGCTGATGGTCTGGCCGCAATTGATCGGCAGGGCCTGGTTGGCATAGGCCTGATCGAGGAAGGCCTCTTCGACAAAGTGTTCGCGCGGGATACGTTCCACAGCCGAGAGCACGCGGGTGTCGGTGACCCCGGCATTGCGGAGATCCATGATGAGACGGATCTTGCGGCTTTCGGTGCTCACGGGAAAATGCGCGCAAGAGCCTGCATGGTGGGTGCGTGGGTCAGGTCGACGTTGAGCGGGGTTACGGCGACGTAGCCGGCATTGACGGCTCCCATGTCGCTGCCTTCGGGCGAAGTCTCGGGCATGCGCTTGTCGCCGAGCCACAGGTAGGGACGCCCGCGCGGGTCATGGCGCAGGATCAGATCGTCGCCGACCTTGTGTTTTCCTTGCGCGGCGGTGCGCACACCTTTGACGGCTTCGGGCGGAAGGTCGGGGAAGTTGAGGTTGATCAGCACGTCCTTGGGCCAGCCAGCCGCACACACCTTGCGGATGATGTCTGGCGCGAATTTTTCCGCCGTCGCCCAGTGGATCGCTGCCGGATCGGACGACACCTGCGACAGAGCGATCGCCGGCACGCCGAGGAAGGCTGCTTCCATGGCGGCAGCGACGGTGCCGGAATAGTGCACGTCCTCACCCAGGTTGCCGCCGTTGTTGACGCCTGAAAGCACGAGGTCCGGGGCCATGTCCTGCATGATGTGATTGATCGCCACCATGACGCAGTCGGTGGGCGTGCCGCTGATGGCGTAGCGGCGGTCATGCTGCTTGAGCGGCCGCAGAGGCTCATGAATCGTGAGCGAGTGCCCGGCGCCGCTGCGCTCCATGGTCGGCGCCACCACCCAGATGTCGTCGGAAATCTGGCGTGCGATACGTTCAAGGACTTCAAGACCGGGCGCAAAAATCCCGTCGTCGTTGGACAGGAGAATGCGCGGACGCGCCTTGAGGGTCATAGAACCTTTGCTCCAGGGGCGATGACTTCGAGCCCGCCCATGTAAGGCTTCAGCGCCGCGGGAACGCGGATCGAGCCATCCTGCTCTTGATAGTTCTCGATCACCGCGATGAGGGTGCGGCCCACGGCCAAGCCTGAGCCGTTCAAGGTGTGCACAAAGCGCGTGCCTTTAGTTTCGCCGGCGGCGCGGAAGCGCGCGTTCATACGCCGTGCCTGGAAGTCGCCGGTGTTCGAGCAGCTCGAAATCTCGCGGAAGGAGTTCTGGCCAGGCAGCCAGACCTCGAGGTCATAGGTGCGGTTGGACCCGAAGCCGACGTCGCCGGCGCAAAGTGCTACGACGCGGTAGGGCAGTTCCAACTTTTGCAGAATGCCTTCGGCACACTTGGTCATGCGCTCAAGCTCGGCCTCGGAATCTTCTGGCGCGGTGATGCTGACCAGTTCGACTTTCTCGAACTGGTGATTGCGGATCATGCCTTTGGTGTCCCTGCCCGCCGCCCCCGCTTCGGAGCGGAAACACGGCGTGAAGGCGGTCATGCGCAAAGGCAACTGCGCGCCGTCGAGGATGCGCTCGGCGGCGAGATTGGTCAGCGAGACTTCCGCCGTCGGGATCAGGTAGTGCCCGGCGGTGGTCTGGAAGAGATCGGCGCCAAATTTCGGCAACTGACCCGTCCCAATGAGCGCCACGTCGCGCACCAGCAGCGGCGGATTGACCTCGGTGTAGCCGTTCTCGCCCGTGTGGGTGTCGAGCATCAACTGAGCGATGGCGCGTTCCATGCGCGCGAGCGCGCCCTTGAGCACCACAAAGCGCGCGCCTGACATGACCGCAGCCTGGTCGAAATCCATCAGGCCGAGCGCCGGCCCCAGATCGCTGTGTTCTTTCGGTGTGAAGTTGAAGGTGCGCGGGGTGCCCCACTTGCGCACTTCGACATTCGCCGTCTCGTCCTTGCCTTCGGGCACGCTTGCGCTGAGGACGTTGGGAATGGTCAGCAGCAGCGCGCGCACGTCCTCGCCGAGGGCTTTTTCCTCGGCTTCGAGAGCCGTCATGCGGTCCTTGATCTGGGCGACTTCGGCCATCAGCGGGGCAGCATCGCCACCCTTGCCTTTGACCGCGCCGATCTGCTTCGAGACGTCGTTGCGCCGGCTTTGCAGGGTCTGGAGTTCGGTGGTCGCCACGCGGTGACGCTTGTCGAGGTCGAGCACCGCCGCCGACAACGGCGCAGCCCCGCGCCGCGCCAGGGCAGCGTCGAGAGCGTCGGGGTTTTCCCGGATCCACTTGAGGTCAAGCATGGGGTTTCAAAGCCTTGTGGTTGCAAGGCTTATACGGGGACGGGCTGAATCCGTCCAGCGCTGAGCCGCGCCCTAGGCCGCGTTGAAATCAGTATCCTCGCCGCCGGCGTCGCTGCCGTCGGCGGCTTCCTCTTCGGGCTTCTTGCCGACCATGCGGGCGAAGAAGATCGCGACTTCGTAAAGCAGCAGCATGGGAACGGCCAAGGCGACCTGACTTATGGGGTCGGGCGGGGTGACGACGGCGGCAAAGACGAAGACGATGACGATGGCATAGCGGCGCTTGCCGGCCAGGCTTTCGGCGCTGATGACGCCGACGCGCGCTAAAAGGACCAGGAGGACCGGGAGCTGGAAGGCGATCCCGAAGGCCAGGATCATGGTCATGACCGTCGTCAGGTACTCGCCGACGCGCGGCTCAAGCTGGATGGCCAAGGTGCTCTGGTCGGCGGTGGTTTGGAAGCCCAGCAGGAACTTCCAGGCCAGCGGCATGATGATGTAGTAGACCAGCGCCGCCCCCATGGCGAACATCACCGGGCTGGCGATCAGGAACGGCAGGATGGCGCTCTTTTCGTGCTTGTAGAGGCCTGGTGCCACGAACTTCCACATCTGGGCGGCGAAGATCGGGAACGTGATCACGAAGGCGGCGAAGAACGCCACCTTGACCTCGGTCATGAACATTTCCGTAAGCTGCGTGAAGATCAGGCGGTTGGTGCCGCCCATCTCCGCCATGGCCTTGGCCAGCGGCCTCACCAGGAATCCGTAGATGTGATCGGCGTAGTGATAGGACCCGAAGAACGCGATCAGCAAGGCGACCACCGCCCACAGCAAGCGCCGGCGCAGCTCGGTCAGGTGATCCATCAGCGGCATCGTGTGGCTGTCGGGATCGTCCTCGGGACGCTTCACAGGCAGATTAGCGTTCATGCGGAGGCCGCCGGGTTCTCAGGTTTGGGGGCCGGCCCCGGCGGCGGAAGGCCGCCAGAATTTGAATCTGCCGGCGCGGCGGCGGCTGGCTGCGTTTCCAGAACGGCGGGCGGCGGCGGCGGGACCGACTCAGACGGCAGCGGCGCTTCTTCGATCAGCGGCTTGTTGAGGGTGGATTGAATCTCGCCGGTGGGATCGACGGCCTTGGTCAGCTCGGCTTGGAGATTGGTGGTCGAGAGCTTCTTGATCGACTGGCGGACCTCGTCGAGTTCGGCTTCGCGCACGATCTCGTTCATGTGGCCCTGCAGCTCGGAGGTCAGGCTGCGCATCTTGCGCATCATCTTGGCCATCGTACGCATAGCCTGCGGCAGTTCCTTAGGTCCTAAGACCAGAACTGCCACGAGGCCGATAATGGCTATTTCCGACCACGCCAGATCGAACATCAGATACGTCCGTTCACGCTTTGCCGATACGTATACCGGCCTCCGGCGTCACGCCCCAGAACAGAAAAGTCCTTAAGCGGCCGGATCCTTTTCCTTGGCGGTGGCTTGGTCGATGGTGCGCCCGGACGGCGAAGAGTCGGCGATGTCGTCGTCCTTCATGCCCTTCTTGAAGGCTTTCACACCCTTGGCGACGTCGCCCATGATGTTGGAGATCTTACCGCTGCCGAAGAGCAGCAGCACGATCACGAGGACGATGAGCCAATGCCAAATGCTGAAACTACCCATGATCAGGCGCCTCCGGCCGGCGGGATAACACCCTCGTCGTCTTTGATATTTTTCTTGAAGGACTTAATGCCCTTGGCCACGTCGCCCATAAGCCCGGAGATCTTGCCGCTGCCGAACAGCAGCACGACCACTAGGAGGACAATGCCCCAGTGTAGGAGACTGAAAGAACCCATGGCTCAATTACTCCAATGGTTTAGCGACGGGAATTTATGTGCCATCATCGCAAAAACCCTCCCCGCCCGCAATGTTTAACGCCCACAGCTGACGACACCTGACAGCCTATTTAGGTGCGACAAGCCTTTATTTCCAGGGGCCTATTCCGACTTATCGTCTTCGGCCGCCTCAGCAGCCTCAGCTTCCTCTTCGCCGTCCTTCAGCGGTTCAAGCGCTTCGTCGGACTCTTCGGTGTCAAACAGCAGCGTTTCCGAACCGCGCGTGGCGTAAGCCGAGACCCCGCGCTTGCTGTCGAGCAGGCCGGCAGCCTTGAGCTCGTCGATGCCCGGCAGGTCCTGGATGGACTCTAAGCCGAAGTGATCGAGGAAGGCATTGGACGTGCCCCACATCACCGGGCGTCCCGGAACCTGTTTGCGGCCGCGCGGCTTGATCCAGCCTTCTTCGAGCAGGATGTCGATGGTGCCCGAGGACACGATCACGCCGCGGATCTCTTCGATCTCGGCGCGGGTCACCGGCTGGTGGTAGGCGATGATCGCCAGCGTCTCGATGGCCGCACGGCTGAGTTTGCGCGGGACCAGCTTTTCGAGGCGCAGACGTTCGGTGACGTCGGGCGCCGTGCGGAAGGACCAGCGGCCATTGGCCTGGAGCAATTCCACACCCCTGCCCTTGTAGACCGCGCGCAGCTGCTCGAGCAGGGCCGGAATGTCGGCGCCCTGGCCCAAGCGCTCGGCGATGGCGCGTTCGGTCACCGGTTCGGAGACCGCAAATAGCAAAGCTTCGAGCACGCGCAAGTCCTCGGACATGCGCCGGGCGCGGTCGGCGTCCTGTTCAGCGACCTGGTGGGCCACTTCGGCGGGCATCACCGGTACGCTCTCCGGGGTGTCCTGTTCGGTACGGGTAAGGTCATTAGTCATTGGCTGACGGTCGGTTCGCGGGTTTCAGGAAAATCGGTGAATAGGCGCCGCCGTCTTGGCGGATATCGGCCTTGCCCTGGCGCACCATCTCGAGCACGGCGATCAGGGTGGTAGAGATTGCGGAGCGGCGGAGCAAGGGCTGGCGGATGCCCGACGGCAGGAACGCCTTCAGCTCGGTCCAGTCCGGGACGCCGGGGAGCACTTCCTTAAGACGGGCGATGGCCTCGTCGATGGAGAACAGGTCGAAGGGCTCGATCTCGAGCGCGGTGACGTTCTTCTCCCGCTGCTGGCGGGCGTAGGCCCGGAGCAGGTCGTACAGGGTGACGTCGT
>CANKHC010000167.1 GCA_947481595.1 Fidelibacterota bacterium | reverse complement strand
TGCCCGAAATCAGCGTGCCTTTGGGGACCTACACCGGCTGGAACCCGCAGAACGCCGCGACCGGCGCGCCGGAGCGCCTTGCGCGTTACGACGGCAGTTTCTTGCCCTTCGCGGCCGATGAGAACGGACGCCTCGCGGTCAGCGACCCACGCCCCTCGGTCCAGGAGCGCTATCCCACGCGCGACGCCTATACCAAAGCTTTCGCGGCGGCGACCTTGGCGCTGGCGGAGAAGGAACTCATCCTCGGAAGCGACGTGAACCCGATGATCGAACGCGCCGGCGCATTCTACGACCGCATCCTCGCCCGCGCCTCCGGCGATGAAAGCTGTGCTTATATCGCCCCGAAATAGGTGGCCTATGAAAGCCTGGCGATCCCTGCTTCTGCTGGCCCCTCTGGCATTCAGTTCGACACAGACGTCCCCGGCCGTGGCGGCAGACGCCAACCTGCTCGCGGGATTCAAGGTCTTCATTGTCGCTTGCGTCGCCAGCGAAGGCGATCCGAACAGCGCGGCGGCCTACGCCCAAAGCGAAGACCTAAAGCCCATTACCGACAAACGCGACCTGGATTACTTGGCGTTTCTGCAGGAAGACCTGCTGGCGTGGCATGTGCCTGGTCCCAGCGCTGTCCGTCTCGCCCTCGGCGTCCAGAAGCATGTCTGTACCGTGGCCATTGAAACGGTAGACCCACAGGAAATCATCGGACTCTTTCGCCAGTATCGCGACAACCTGGAAAAAACCGGCGTCGAAGCGAAAATCGTCACTGACGAAGCGCTCGACCCCAAAACTGGGAAAGGACGGGTGGTGAGGATCACGTCGCGCAGCAGCAGCTACGGCAACTACCTGATGCAGCTCGTTGTGTCCGACAAATCCGGCAGCCCCAGCGGCAAAAATTCCTATCAAGCCATGTTCAATGTCAGCCCAACCCAGTGACCCTGAGGTAATCGCGGGCGTATCACTTGAATAAGATAAATGACCAGATAGTCATTTTATATGTGAAAGTTCCATATACCACTGATTTTAATGAATTAAATTGTATTGCATTCCTAGAGGTACACTCCTATTAATGACTACACAGTCATTAAGGAAGTGGCTATGCCCGCCTCCCCGCGCAAAACCAGCCGCCGTCCAGAAGCCCGCCCCGACGAGATTCTGGATGCCGCCCTGTCAGCCTTCGCCGAACTCGGCTTCGCCGGCGCGCGCATCGAAGAGATCGCGGCCCGCGCGGGTGTGTCCAAGGGCGCGGTCTATCTCTATTTTGACTCCAAGGAGTCGATGTTGAAGGCCTTGGTGCGCCGCCTGGCCGACCGTGTCGTCGGCGCGGCCGAAGCCCTCGTCAAAGCCAACCTCGAAGCCGATGCCGAGCAAACTCTGCGCTCGCTGCTCACCTTCCTCGCGACACAACTTTCCAATCCCGCAGTCTCCGCAGCACCCCGCCTGGTGCTGGCCGAAGCCCAGCGCTTTCCCCAGATCGCAGCTCTTTACCGTGATGAGGTGATAGCGCGGGCGATGCAATTGATCACCAAGCTGTGCCAGCGCGGAATCGAACAAGGCACCTTCCGCGAGATCGAGCCGCAGGTATTATTGCGGCTCTGCGCTGGGCCCATGCTGGTTCACATGCTCCTTGCCACCGTCTTCGCGGACCGCAACAAACCAGGCCTTGCGCCCGACGTGCTCGCGCGCGGGATCGCAGACGTGGTGCTGAATGGAGTCAAGGTCAGGGCCGCGTCATGAAACATCCCACCATCATTCTTTTCGCCACCTGTTTGCTCGCCGCCTGCGGCGACAACAGCACCGACCTGCACGGTTACGCCGAAGGACGGTTCATCATGCTGGCACCCGACGCGCCTGGCCGGATCGCGCGTATCGCCGCGCAGGAAGGAGCGCACGCCGAAGCGGGTGCCGTGATCTTCCAAATGGAGGACGCCAGCGAACGTTCGGCTTTCGAAGCCGCGCGCGCAAACGCCCAAGCCGCGGCCGCACGCTACGACGATGCCGCCGCCGGCGGCCGCGAACCGGAAGTCGCCGCCGCGCGCGAAACCCTCAAACAAGCGCGCGCCGCTCAGGTCCGCGCGAGCGCCGACCGCGAGCGCGCCGAAGGCCTGTTCCGCACCGGCGACGTCGCGCGCGCGCGCCTCGACGAGTCCGTCGCCGCCGCCGAGACCGCCAACGCCCGTGTGGCGGAACTGCGCGAACGCCTGACCTTGGCGGCACTGCCCGCGCGCGAGGACCAACTGCGCGCGCTCGCTGCCGGCGCCAAGGAGGCCGAAGCTCAGGCCCTGGTCGCGGGCGAGAACTTCCGCCGGCGTTATATCGCCGCTCCTGCCGCCGGGCGCGTTGAACGCGTCATCCGCTATGCCGGCGATGTCGCTGGACCCGACCGCCCCGCCGTGCGGTTCCTGCCCGACGGACAGGTGCGTGCCATTCTGTTCGTGCCTGAACCCATCTTGGCGAAAACGCCGGTCGGCACCAACCTGGTGATTTTCTGCGATGGCTGTCCTACCGATGCGAAGGCCCGCATTGTCAGGCTCGCCGAGGAAGCCGAATTCACGCCGCCCGTGATCTATTCCGACGCCGAGCGCGCGCGCCTGGTCTTTCGTGCCGAGGCCGAGTTCCAGGGCTTCATCCCGCCGCCGGGCACGCCGCTGCGCGCGACCATCACGGGCGCCGAGGCAGCGCGGTGAGTTTCACTGCGCAGCACGTTCCCGGGCAGCAGGCCGAGAACGTCATCGACGTCCATGGCTTGACTAAGAAATTCGGCGATAAAACCGTCGTCGACGATTTCTCGATCAAAGTGCCCAAAGGCGCAATTTACGGGTTTTTAGGCCCCAACGGCTCCGGCAAGACCACGACCATCCGCATGATGTGCGGCCTGCTCAAGCCCGATAGCGGCGGCGGCACGGCGCTGGGCTTCGACATCGTCACGCAAAGCCGCGAGATAAAGGCGCGCATCGGCTACATGACGCAGCGCTTCTCGCTCTATGAAGATTTGACCGTCACCGAAAACCTGGCCTTCGTCGCGCGGCTGCATGAAATCAGCGATGTGGCGGGCGTGGTTGCCAAGGCGCTCGGTGAGTACGAACTCGAGCCGCGCAAAAACCAGCTGGCGGGGCAACTGTCGGGCGGTTGGAAACAGCGCATGGCGCTGGCGGCGGCCTCGTTGCATGAACCGCAACTGCTGCTGCTCGATGAGCCCACAGCGGGCGTTGACCCCAAAGCCCGGCGCGACTTCTGGGAGCGCATCCGCGGCCGGGCCGATGCCGGGGTCTCGGTGCTGGTCTCGACGCACTACATGGACGAGGCTGTGCAGTGCGACTTCATCACCTTCATCGCTTACGGCAAGAAGCTGATCGACGCACCTGCCGCCGAGATCCCGCGCGCGGTGGGTCTCGTCACCTGGCGCATCGAAGGCGCACACCTGCACGATGTCTACAGACGGTTAAGCGGAACGCCCGGCGTCGATCAGATCGCCCGTTTCGGCGCGGCCCTGCATGTCAGCGGCCGCGACCAGGCCAAACTAGAGCAGGCGCTGGCCCCGTTCCGCGGCCAGCCCGACCTCGAGATCACACCGGCCAAGACCGGTCTCGAGGAGGCCTTCATCTATCTCATGGGCGGTGCCGAGGACAATTTCCGCACATGAGCCAAAGCCAATTTTCCCTCTCGCGCGTCAAAGCCGTCCTGACGAAGGAATTCGTCCAGATGCGCCGCGACCGGCTAACCTTCGCGATGATGGTGGCGATCCCGATAGCCCAGCTCTTGTTGTTTGGCTTTGCCATCAACACCGACCCGCGCCACCTGCCGACTCTCGTGGAAATGGGCGATTCCGGTCCCGCGACACGCGCCATCGTCCAAGCCATGGAGAATTCGGATTACTTCGAGATCAAAGGCACAGTCACGCCTGACGGCGCCAACAGGGCCTTGGAAAGCGGCGACGCCGTTTTTGTCCTGACGATCCCGCCGCACTTCGAACGCGATCTAGCACGCGGCGAGCGGCCCCAGATCATGCTCGACGTCGACGCCTCGGATCCCGTCGCCGCAGGCGCCGGAGCCGGCGCGATCCCTGCCATCGTGCAGCAGGCGATCAAGTCTTACGTCACCACCGAACCCTCGGCGGTCGATACCGTGATCCACCGACGCTACAACCCCGCCGGCCGTACGGCGGTGAACATCGTGCCCGGCCTTCTCGGCATCATCCTGACCATGACCATGGTCTTGATCACCGCCGTCGCCCTCACGCGCGAGACCGAACGCGGCACCCTCGAAGCGCTGCTCACCTCGCCGGCGCAGCCCTTGGAAGTGATGATCGGCAAGATCACGCCCTATGTCTTTGTCGGTTTCGTGCAGGTCGTTGTGATGCTGCTGGGCGCTCAGCTCCTTTTCGCCGTCCCCTTCAGCGGCAATCCGCTCGCCTTCCTGGCGGCGGTGTCGCTGTTCATCCTGGTCAATCTCTCGATCGGGTTTTTCTTCTCGACCATTGCCCGCACCCAGATGCAGGCCATGCAGATGACCTTCTTCATGTTCCTGCCGTCGATCCTGCTGTCGGGGTTCATGTTCCCGTTTTACGGCATGCCGGGCTGGGCCCAAGTCATCGGCACCGTATTGCCGACAACACACTTCATCCGCGCCGTGCGCGCGGTGATGCTGAAAGGGGCGGGATTCATTGAGGTTTGGGGCAACCTTTGGCCCCTCCTTCTGATCCTGACAGTCGTCGCCACGGCGGCCCTGCGCCGCTACCGGCGCACGCTCGACTAAAACTTCAGGGCTTGTTGCCCGTTATAGCTACTGGCAACCCGAGCGAGGCCAGTCATGCGTGCACAATTTTACTTAATTCCCGCAGCCCTTGTAGCGGCAGCCCCCGTGCAAGCGCGAGTCTTCATGGACATCGCCGCGGCACAGCGCACGATGTTTCCCCATGCCAAATTCCGCGAGCTGGCCATCCCCGCGAGCGCGGAAGCTCTGAGCCTAGGGATGATCACACGCACCTGGAAGGTCTCCACGGGCGGCTGGTTCATCGTCGATCAAGTGGAAGGTAAAGGGGACGTGGTCACCTATGCCCTCGCCCTGGACGATAACGGTATCGTACAGCGTCTCGAGATCCTCGAGTGTTCCGCCGATTACGACACCGTCACCCTGCCGCGCTGGCGCCAACAATTCGTCGGCAAACAGGAGGCTTACGAGCTAAGCGACGTGCGCACGATTTCCGGATCAACCTTGTCCTCACGCCATATCACGCAAGGCGTGCAGCGCATTCTCTCGACGTTTCGCCCTCCGGCATAAAGCCAAAAAAAACGCCGCCTCCTGAGGAAGCGGCGTTTTTTATTGAGTGCCTATTATTATTGCGGGCGCGGCGCCTGCGGCACCTTATCCGCGAGCAGGCCGTCCTCTTCGGACTTGTCCTGCGGGCGGATATCGATCGGCGGATCGCCGTCGAGGTCGGCTTTGCTGCCGATGTTGGCAACCGGCTCCTGTTCGACCGATTCAAGGCGGCAATTGGCTACATCCAACTGCTTCCACAATTCGGCGTCGTTGCCGACAATCTTGACGCGTGCATTGGCATGCGCGGCCTTTTCCAGAACGTCGAGCTTGGCCTCGAAGCCTTCCTGGTTTGGACGCATCCAGAAACCCTGCTCGCACTGCGGTGGGTTCTGTTCGAGGAAGACGGTGGTATCGCCAGCGTAGGTGTTCAGCGTCTTGATCTTGATGTAATTGGTCGTG
>CANKHC010000166.1 GCA_947481595.1 Fidelibacterota bacterium | reverse complement strand
GGCGCCCAGACCGCTCTGCTGTTCAATAAAGAGACCCCGATAGTGACTTTTGGGTCGTGCTTCGCCGACAACGTCGCAAGGCACATGACAGCTCTTGGGTACAACGTGTCGCGTTTCTCGGTTCCCGAGGATGTGAACTCGCCCTTTTCAAATGCCCTGATGCTCGAAATGGCGACGTCGCCCGACATCGAAAGGATCGTCGTATGGTGGTTGGAGCAGGTGGTTGCGCAATCCCCTTCCGAGGCTATGCGTGAGCCAGCGTTCTTGCGCAAGCTCGTTGAGCAGGAGATGGCGCAGTTGAGTGCGCTCAAAAAAGCGATCTCTCAAGCAAAAGTACTTGTTTTCACGTTGGGAAATATTCTTGACCATCACCTGCATCCGACGATACCCGTGCCCGTGCCCCTCACAACGCGCGTCGCCCCGAAGTTTTTCCGCGCGACCAGCTCGCATGATACCGACGTGGAAAAGAGAGGCGGCGTGGTGTCGGCGCTCACGCGCATCGGCACGGTCTTTAGGTTGGGAACCTATCAGGAGACAAAACAAGCGATCGACACGATGCATCGTGCTTTGATGAAAACGAACCCCAATCTGTCAATCGTGTACACGCTGTCGCCGATACCGATCGATAATGTCTTAGGCGTCGTGGGCGTTTTTCCGGGCTCTGTCGAGGTGGACTGTGCGAGCAAGAGCACCTTGCGCGCCGCCATCGGCGAACTCATACCGACGTGGGAAAACGCGTACTATTTTCCATCGTATGAAATCGTAAGGTGGCTCGGGTGTATGCGGAACGCGCCGGCCTTCGGCGAGGAAACATCGAGCGCGCGACTTGTGAGCGAAAGCCTTTTGACTTCGATCTATGCCATGTTCATCCGCCGGCATGGCAACGCGACGACTGCGGTTGGCGGGGACTGACGAAGATTGCGACAGCGACTCCCCTCACTTGGGGTCGCGCGCAAACAGCATGAGCCGCCCCCTGCCCTGGCGGTCGGATTCGGCAGCGGCCGCTTCTTCGCTGCTGACGCCCTCGCAGACGAAACCGTTCTTCTCGAGGACGCGCACGGAGGCGTCATGGCGCTCGAAGGTGGTGGCAAAAATGCGTTTGGCGCCTGCGTTGAACGCCCATTGCACAAGGCCGCCGGCAAGCTCGGTGGCGCAGCCCCGGCCTTCAAAGCCGGGCAGGACAGCATAGCCGAGGGTCACGGTGCCGGAAAGCATCGGGCGGTCCGTTGAAGCCGCCGCTGCCGACTAAAACGCGTGGGTTTTTCTGGACGGCGTACCAGTTCCACCAGCCGTGGTGGCCGGGACTCTCTTCGAGTTTCTGGGCGAAGTGGTCGCGTACGTCCAAAAGGACCTCCGGCGGCCAGGACGGCGGAACATCGCAGGCCAACAGAACAGCAAGCGTGCCGTTGTGCTGCGCGTCGGCACGGGCGAGGACCGCATCGGCGGCGATCAGCTCGAGACGGGGTGTTTGTATCTTGATCGGCGATCCCTGCATCGCCTCAAACCGTGGGAGTCCATGCGGCGAACGGATTATAGGGCGCACCGACCACCCCTCCTCCCCCGACAACCGGCAAGCCGTCCTCGAATCGCGGGATGAATGTCAACTCGATGACATCCCGGTGGTGACCCGGTTGCGGAGCCAAGGCGCGATGATGCAGGACCTGGGTGTCGCAAATCACCACCGGATGATCGCCGATCACCTGGGTCCAGGTTCCGGGGTCGGTGGGAAGAAATTCGAAGCAGCCGTCCTCGGGTGTCACAACGCCGGGGAAAATCATCGCCTTGAGGAACAACGGACCGATTTTGTCGCGGTGACCATCGACGTAGGCCGTCTGATGGTGAACGTAACGCCAGCTGCGCACGTTGCAAACCCCGACTTTGCTGTTGAAGTAAGATTCCGCGGCGGCGGCAAGTCCGCTTTGAATCACGTAACGTTTCACGTCGTCGAGCAAGGCCGCCGGTATGCTGAGGAAAAACTGGTTGGGCATGCTGGCCTGGCCCTCCCAGGGATAGTTCGAATTCAGGCGGACTTCAAAACGCGCCGTAGCCGTGCACGTCTCCAGCGCACGCCAAAATCCGCTCAACACCGTTCTGGTCAGTTCTCGCTGCTTGTCGCCGAGAAACAGAAAGCGTTGTGCTTTGAAGGTTTCCGCAGTCTGCGCCGGCAATGCCGGTCCGAGCGGATGGAAGAAGAGGGACGCGAGTTGGCAGAAGAGGTTGTAGAAAACGTACAGCCCCATGCTGGTCGCGTGATCCTCGGTGCGCACCGTACCCAATGCACGGTGCACCTGGACGAGACGCTCGAGCTTCGCGCGGTTTTCCCGGCGCTCGGCATCGCCGAAGGTGAAGTGCGCCGCCGCCGCTTTCGCGTCGGACAAGCGCATAAAAATCGCGTGTGAGAGATCGACCGTGTCGCCGGCAAGGGTGGCATTGATGTCGTCGATGATCGCCGCGGCCGTAGTCGACATGGATCTCCCCGTCGGCGTCAGGTCAGTTCGCGGGCCCCGCAGCCAGCGGCTTGTAGTCGCCTTTGGCATCAGCCGCGACCTGCAGCTGCACGATGCGGTCCGGGTAGGGCACCGCGCCGTCCTCGGCGGGGTCGCCCTTGCGAATGCGGTCGACGAATTCCATGCCCGAGACGACCTCGCCCCAGTAGGTGTATTCGTGGTCGAGCATGGGAGAGTCGGCGAGCACGATGAAGAACTGGCTGTCGGCGCTGTTGATGCTGGCCGAGCGCGCCATGGAGACTGCGCCGCGCAGATGTTTGCCGTCGTTGAATTCCGCCGGGATGTTCTTGCCCGACCCGCCGGTGCCGTTGCCCTTGGGGTCGCCGGTCTGGGCCATGAAGCCGTCGATCACGCGGTGGAAGACGTTGCCGTCATAGAAGCCCTCGCGCACCAGTTCCTTGACGCGCGCCACATGCCGGGGAGCGAGTTCCGGATGCATCTTGATGACGACGCGGCCGTACTCCAGGTCGAGGTAAAGGGTGTTCTCTTTGTCCAAGGGAGCCTCCGGTGCAGGCGCGGGTGGTGTGAGCGCTTGTCCGAAGGCTTGGGCCGAGACGGCGCCGGGCGTCAGGGCACCGCACAGCAATGCCAGCAGCACGAACAATGTGGTCCGTGCTTTGGTCAGAAACTCAAGTTTCAATGTGCGTCGCATGTTAGGTCAGTGCCCGTCGAAAAAGCCGCACAGTCATAGCGTCCGCGTCCCGGTAACACAAGAGACCCCAGCGTACCGGTGGATCGCGGCTAAACCTTGGCAGGACCACGATTTTCAGGTGGGATTTTCAGCTCAGGTTTTGTATTTCGCGCGGACGTCGCGGTAGACCGCCGCCGGCACGAAAGACGAGATATCGCCGCCGAAACGCGCGACCTCCTTGACCAAGCGCGAGGCGATGAACTGGTTCCGCTCGGAGGCCATGAGGAACATGGTCTCGACCTTGGGATTGATGCGGGTGTTCATGCCGGCCATCTGGAATTCGTACTCGAAGTCGGATACGGCACGCAGGCCGCGGATGATGAGGTCAGCCCCATGGCCCGTCACGAAGTCCATCAAGAGGTTGTCGAAAGGTAGAACCTCGACGGTGGTGCCGTTGAGTTTCAGGGTGGCAACCTCGCGCCGGCACATGGCGACGCGTTCTTTCAGCGAGAATAAGGGACCTTTGCCGATGTTGACGGCAACGGCAACGATCAGGCGGTCCACCATCTTGACGGCGCGGCCAATGATGTCGAGGTGGCCGTTGGTGACGGGATCAAAGGTGCCGGGATAAACGCCCGTGCGGTAACGCCCGGCAGCTGGCGCTGCCGCAGAAGGTTTTTTTGCCATGACTAGGCCCCCAACGTGCCGTGCTCGCTAAGCTTCCGCCGCCGCGCGCAAATTCAAGTTTGCCGGCCTTCCGCCGGCAAGTCGTCTTGTGCTTCACCTGATGATGCTTCAAGCGGGGCCTCGCCGCCCTCGCCTTCGGTCTCGTCCTGCGGCAGGTGCGCGACCGAAGTGACGTGCTCGTCCTCGCCCGTGGCGAAGAGCGTGACACCTTGGGTCGAGCGGCCCGCCACGCGGACGTCGCCGATCGGAATGCGGATCAGGCGGCCGGCATCGGTGATCATCATGACCTGGTCTTTGTCGCCCACCGGGAAGGACGCGACAACGTCGCCGTTGCGCTTGCTGGTAGCGATGGAGACGATCCCTGAGCCGCCGCGGCCGGTGATGCGGTATTCATAGGCCGAAGTGCGCTTGCCGAAGCCTTTGCGCGTGGCGGTGAGGATGAACTCCTCGCCGGCGGCGTAGCGCTTGAATTCCTCGTCGGTGAGGACCTTGGCGGTGGCGGGGGCTTCCTCGGCGCCTTCGTCGGCCTCGTCGCCGCCGCGCAGTTTCTTGGACATCTTGAGATAGGCGTCGCGGCTTTCCGTGTCGAACTCCACATGGCGGAGAATCGACATGGAAATGACCTCGTCGCCGTCGGCCAACTTGATGCCGCGTACGCCGACAGAGGAGCGGCCGGCGAACACGCGCACGTCGCTGACCTCGAAGCGGATGCACTTGCCCTGACGGGTGGACAGCAGCACGTCGTTCTTGTCGTCGCAGGTCGAAACGCCGACCAGATGGTCGGACTTGCCGCCCTCGTCCTCCAGCTTCATCGCGATCTTGCCGTTGCGCATGACGTTGGTGAAGTCCGAGAGGTCGTTGCGGCGCACGTTGCCGCTGGTCGTGGCGAACATCACATTGAGCTGGCCCCAGGTGGTTTCGTCCTCGGGCAGCGGCATCACGGTGGAGATGGTCTCGCCTTCCTTAAGCGGCAGGAGGTTGACCATGGCCTTGCCGCGACTTTGCGGCGTGCCTTCGGGCAGCTTGTAGACCTTGAGCTTGTAGACCATGCCGAGCGTCGAGAAGAACAGCACGGGCGTATGGGTGTTGACGATATAGAGCGCCCTTACGAAATCCTCTTCCTTGGTCGCCATGCCGGCGCGGCCTTTGCCGCCGCGGCGCTGGGCGCGGTAGGTCGAGAGCGGCACGCGCTTGATCCAACCGGTATTGGTGACGGTGACCACCATGTCTTCGCGCTGGATCAGGTCTTCGATATCGGTTTCGAATTCGAGCTCTTCGATGCTGGTGCGGCGCGGCGTACCGAACTCCGTCTTCATGTCCACCAATTCGGCGCGCATGATCTCGAAAAGTTTCGCTCGACTACGCAGGATGTCGAGGTAGCCCGCGATCTCGGTTCCGATTTCGGTGAGTTCCGCGTGGATCTTGTCGCGCTCGAGCCCGGTCAGGCGGTGCAGGCGCAGGTCGAGGATGGCCTTGGCCTGGTTTTCGGAGAGCTTGTACTTGCCGTCGACGACCTTGCGGTCGGGCTCGTCGATCAGCGCAACCAGCGGCGCCACGTCGTTGGCGGGCCAGTCGCGGGCCATCAACTGCTCGCGCGCGGTCGCGGGATCCTTGGCGCCGCGGATCAGCTTGATGACGTCGTCGAGGTTGGCCACCGCGATGGCGAGGCCGACCAAGACGTGGGCGCGGTTGCGCGCCTGATCGAGCAGGTAGACCGTGCGGCGACGGATGACTTCTTCGCGGAAGGCGATGAAGGCCTGCAGGATCTGCTTGAGGTTCATCAGCTCCGGGCGGCCGGCGTTGATCGCCAGCATGTTGACGCCGAAGGACGACTGGAGCGGAGTGAATTTATAAAGCTGGTTAAGGACGACTTCGGCGATGGCGTCACGCT
>CANKHC010000165.1 GCA_947481595.1 Fidelibacterota bacterium | reverse complement strand
TCGGTGGTCAGCATGCCCAAGGTCGCGCAGGACTCGAGCCCCAGCGCCTTCACGCCCTCGACCATCGCGCACACCGCATCGAGATCGCGGTCCTTCGGCGAACGCCAGGCGGCACCCATGCAAAAGCGCGTCGCGCCATTGGCCTTGGCGGCGCGGGCTTCTTCCAGCACCTTCTCGACTTCCATCAGCTTCTCGGCCGGCAGTCCAGTGTCGTGGTGGGCACTCTGCGGGCAATAGCCGCAATCCTCGGGGCAGCCGCCGGTCTTGATCGACAGCAGCGTCGAGACTTGGACTTCGCGCGGGTCGAAATTCATGCGGTGGATGGTTTGCGCCTGGAACAGGAGTTCCGGGAACGGCAGCGCGAACAGCGCGCGCACTTCTTCCCGCGTCCAGTCGGAACGCACGGCCCCGACCGCGTGCACGGTGAAAGGTTTGGGAGCGACGGCGGTCTCGACGGGGGGAGACATATTCAGTATGCCTTTCAGGCTAATTCTACTCTGGGGACTAAAGATACAACCCCGGCCCGTCAAGGCGAAAGCCCTTCATGACCGATCTCGACGCCTTTGCCGCCGAAAAGCTTGCGACCCTTGAGGCCAAACACCTCAAGCGGACGCTTGCCGAAACCGCGCGCTTTGAGCCCGGTATTTGGCTCGCGCGCGGGGGGCGCCGTTTGCTCTCGTTCTCATGCAACGACTATCTCAACCTGTCGCAGCCTCCGGCGGTGAAGGACGCGGCCATCGCCGCCGTCCGCGCCTTCGGCGTGGGGGCCGGTGCCGCGCGGCTGGTCACCGGCAATCATCCGCTGTACGGCGCACTCGAGTCCCGGCTTGCGCAGCTGAAGAACACCGAAGCGGCGCTGGTTTTCGGTTCGGGCTATCTCGCCAACTTGGGCATTCTTTCCGCGCTCGCCGGCAAGAACGATCTGCTGCTGGTCGACGAACTCTCGCATTCGTGCATCCTTGCGGGTGCGGCCTTGAGCGGCGGCAAGACGCTTGTCTTCCGTCACAACGATACCGCCCACGCCGAACAGCTCCTGAAGGAAAACCGCGCGCATTACCGTCACGCCATCATCGCCACCGATGGCGTCTTCTCCATGGACGGCGACCTTGCTCCGCTGAAGGACCTCGCTGCCCTCGCCCGCGCGCACGACGCGTGGCTGCTGTCCGACGACGCCCACGGCATCGGTGTGGTCGGCGGAGGGCGGGGCTCGGCCATTGCGACCGGGGCGAATGTCGATCTGCAGATGGGCACGCTTTCCAAAGCGGTGGGCGGCTACGGCGGCTATCTCTGCGCGTCAAAGCCTGTCATCGACCTCATTACGAACCGCGCGCGCACCTTCGTCTATTCCACCGCGCTGCCGCCGGCGGTCGTTGCCGCTGCCAGCGCCGCTCTGGAACTCATTGCCACTGACCACGCCCTCACCGCAGCCCCGCTTGCCAAGGCACAAGCCTTCACCGCGCGGCTCAACTTGGCGCCGGCGCAAAGCGCCATTGTGCCGCTGCTACTGGGCGACGCCGAAGCCGCGCTCAAAGCCCAGCGCCTGTTGGAAGACGAAGGCTTTCTCGTCGCCGCCATCCGCCCGCCGACGGTCCCGCCCGGCACCGCGCGTCTGCGCTTCACCTTCACCGCCGCTCATCCCGACGCCGAGATCGGCCGTCTCGCTGACATCGTCGCCGCAAAAATCCTGAACCATTGACCATGCCCGCCTTCTTCATCACCGCCACCGGTACCGACATCGGCAAGACCTTCGTCACCGCCGGGCTGATCAAATTCCTGCGCCAGCGCGGCCGGCCCGTCGCGGCCCTTAAGCCCGTCGCCAGCGGCTATGACAAGAACGATCCCGGCGTGAGCGACGCCGGGCAACTGCTGACGGCCTTGGGCCGCGAGATCAGCGAAGACAACATCGCCGCCATCAGCCCCTGGCGGTTCTCGGCGGCGCTCTCGCCCGACATGGCGGCCGCGCGCGAAGGGCGCAGCGTCGACTACCCTCAGCTCGTCGCCTTCTCGCAAGAGGCCGTCGCCCGGGAAAACGGCACGCTGTTTATTGAAGGCATTGGCGGCGTGATGGTGCCGCTGGACCGCACGCACACCACGCTGGACTGGATGGCCGCGCTCAATCTGCCGCTGATCCTTGTCGCCGGAAGTTATCTCGGCACGATCAGTCATACGTTGACCGCTGTCGCCGCCGTCAAGGCGCGGGGTTTGCGCATCGCTGCTTTGGTGGTCAATGAAACCCCCGGCAGCACCGTCGATCACGCCGAAACCGCGCAGAACCTGGCCGTGCGCGTCAACGCACCGTCGGTGATGCTGCCGCACGGCGCCGTCGCTAGTCACGCCGGTTTTGCCGCGCTGGAAGCGCTCGTTTCGCAATAAGCAGGGGAACGTACGCCCCCTCACCCCAACCCTCTCCCCGCTGGGGAGAGGGTGCCGAGTGGAGCTACTCGACGTCTTCGCAAGAAAAGCCGAGCTCGGAGAGCCCTTCTTCGAGCTCGTCAGCCAGCAGCGGCTGGCTGAGCAGATAGCGCGCGACGCGCTTGGGGTGTTCCTCGTGGGCCACTTCCACCGCCTCGTCCCAGTCGTCGGCGGTATAGGTGCCGCGCCCGATCCAGGTCAGCGCCACCAGCTCGGCCTGTTCGTCCTCGTTCAGGCTGTCGATGAATTCCTTGAGGTCGGTGAGTTCGGCGTTCTCGCCCGAGCCGCCGTCGTCTTCTTCCGGCAGCTCTTCCTTCACCACATCGTCGGGCGCGTGGTGACCCGGCTCATCGTCCAAGGGATCGAGGTCGGCCAAGACCTCGCGCGCGCGATGGATGACATAACAAACGGTCTCGAGGGCGATATCCATGGCGTGGCCTACTGCTACTTGGCCTACTTTTACTTTTTAGCTGGGGACGGCGCGGATATTGGACAGGATTCGCGGAAGGCTTTCAATGCCAGATCGGGCGCGTCGGTGAACAGGCCGTCGACGCCGAGCGACTGGAACAGGCAATACTCCTTCGCCGGATCGCCGCCGTAGCTTGCGGCCTGGAACTGTGCCTCCGGCCGGAAGGTGTAGGGATGCACGACCAGGCCCAGCTTGTGGGCGCGGGTGATGAGATCCGTGGGCGCGCCCGCCTGCCCTTCCTTGCTCACCGGCACGATCATCGACTTCTCCGGGCCGATCCCCTTCGCATAGGTGGCGATCATCTTGAGGTTGGCATCGCTCGCGTGTTCCGGGAGCGCCAGCAGTTGGATCACGGGGCCCACTGTTTCCATCGCCATCCGCTTGGCGCTGTCGGGGTCGAAGGATTCCAGGAAGACAGGGGCCCCTTCGCGGTCCATGGCCCAGGCGCGCAGGATCGACATGAGGGCCGGTTCCATCGGGCGGGCGATGGAGCGGAAATAAGCCGGGTGCTTGGTCTCGATGTAGATGCCGATCGCGCGCCCGGTCTCGCGCGATTTGGCGGCGCGAAGGGTGAGGATCTCGGCAATGGTGGGGATGTGATAGAGGCTGTTGTTGGCCTGGCTGCGGAACGGCAGGCGTTCTTTGGCGCGGATCGTGCTGATCTCCTCGAGGGTGAAATCCTCGCTGAACCAGCCTTCGACCTCGCGGCCCTCGATCATCTTCTTGGCCTTGCGGGTGGGATAGCGCTGCGGGGCGTCGGTGGAGTCCGACAATTCATTCTCATGGCGCGCGATCAGGTAGCCGTCGCGCGTGGAGACCAGATCGGTCTCGATGTAATCGGCGCCGAGATCGATGGCGCGTTCATAAGCTTCGAGGGTGTGTTCCGGCACATAGGCGCTGGCGCCGCGGTGGCCGATGACCAGCGGGCGCACACCTTGCGCCATGGGCCCTTCGGCGGCGGAAGCCAGCATCGGCGTGATCACGAGGAATGCGCAGAATGTCCGCAGCACGGCGTCGCTCCCTGATAGTAATCTGAGCATTCTGCCGAGACTTTGTCTGTCTGCCCAGAGGGTACAGTTCTCAGGCGCGACTTGCGCGCTTTACCCTGGATTCCCGGCACACGGCCGGGAATGACGGCTGTGTGAATGGATAAGTCGGCACGTCCAAAGAAAAAAGGCCGCCCCGCGATATCCTGCTGACGGGCGGCCTTCTCTATACGCCTGACGGGCGAATATTTGCGGCCTTCGGCCGCGGGCGAATTTATTCGGCGGCGGCGATCTCCGCGGGCGCTACTGTCTTCCTTGTCTCGATCATCTTGTCGAAGTGCGCCCACACGCCTTCGACGCCGTGCCATTGGCCGCGCGTGGCGGCTTTGGAGTATTCGGTGGCGCGCGCTTCGAAGAAGTTGGCGTGCTCGACGCCGTTCAGGATCTGCTGCAGCCAGGGCAGCGGGTGTTCCTTGATGCCGTAGATGGCGGGCAGGCCCAATTGGCCCAGGCGCCAGTCGGCGACGTAGCGGATGTAGCTCTGGATGTCTTCGGGCGTCATGCCGTTGACCGGGCCCATGTCGAAGGCGAGATCAATGAACTTGTCTTCGAGGCTGACCACCGTCTTGCAGCAATCGACGATGTCGTCCTTGACGCCTTGGGTGAGGCAGCCCGTTTCGCGCGCGAAGGTGTGGAACAGCTTGATGATCGCTTCGCAGTGCAGGGACTCATCGCGCACCGACCAGGAGACGATCTGGCCCATGCCCTTCATCTTGTTCTGGCGCGGGAAGTTGAGGAGCATCGCGAAGGAGGCGAACAGCTGCAGGCCTTCCGTGAAGCCGCCGAACATGGCCAGGGTGCGCGCGATGTCGGCGTTGCTGTCGACGCCGAACTTCTGCATGTAGCCGTGTTTGTCGGCCATGGCCTTGTATTGCATGAAGGCGCCGAATTCCGTCTCGGGCATGCCGATGGTCTCGAGCAGCAGCGCGTAAGCCGCGATATGGATGGTCTCCATGTTGGAGAACGCGGCCAGCATCATTTTAATTTCGGTCGGCTTGAAGACGCGGGCGTAGCGCTCCATGTAGTTGTCGTTCACCTCGATGTCGGACTGGGTGAAGAAGCGGAAAATTTGCGACAGCAGGCTGCGCTCGGCGTCGGTGAGCTTGCCGGCCCAATCCTTACAGTCTTCGCCGAGCGGCACTTCTTCCGGCATCCAGTGGATCTGCTGCTGGCGTTTCCAATAGTCGTGCGCCCAGGGATAGCGGAACGGCTTGTAGCCGTGGCTGGGCGTCATGAGGCCGGGCAGGGATTTCGGCGTGATCAGGTTCATAGCGGTCTCGTCCTCGTGCTGGCGTGAGCGGCGGAAGCTTACTGGCAAACTTCTACTGACAAGCCAGGCATTCTTCGTAATCGGTTTGGTTGGTGCCCAACGGCTTCTCGGGCCAGTTGCGCGTGTTGTCGGCCTCGACGCCGGCGAAGGCCGCGCGCTGCACCGACTTGGAGCGCAGGTAATACAGGCTTTTCACGCCTGATTCCCAAGCGCGCCAATGCAGCATCATCAGGTCCCACTTGTCGACGTCCGACGGGATGAACAGGTTGATGGACTGGCCTTGGCAGATGTAGGGCGAGCGGTCGGCGGAGAACTCCACCACCCAGCGCTGGTCGATCTCGAAGGCGGTCTTGTAGACGTCCTTCTCGGACTGGGTGAGGCCGTTCAGGTGCTGCACCGAACCTTCATGCTCGAGGATCGAGTTCCAGGTAGCGGGGTTGTCGAGGCCCTTTGAGGCCAGCGTCTTGATGAGGTAGGGGTTCTTCACCGAGAACGAGCCCGAGAGAGTCTTGTGCGTGTAGACGTTGGCCGGGATCGGCTCGACGCACGGAGACGTACCACCGCAGATGATGCTGATCGAAGCAGTCGGGGCGATCGCCAGTTTGTGCGAGAAGCGCGCCTTG
>CANKHC010000164.1 GCA_947481595.1 Fidelibacterota bacterium | reverse complement strand
TATTTCGCAAGGTCGGGGCGCGCTCCGACGGGGGACCTTCAACACAAGGCGTGACATGCAGCGGGTGAAGCTCGACCGCATCGACCGGCAGATCCTCAGCGATCTGCAGACCGATGGGCGGATGACCAATGTCGACCTTGCCCAGCGGGCGGGGATCTCGGCGCCGCCGTGCCTGCGCCGGGTGCGGGCCCTGGAACAGGCCGGCTACATCAAGGGCTACCACGCGCAGTTGGACCCCGCGACGCTGGGGTTCACCGTCACGGTGTTCGCCCACGTAGGTCTCAACAGCCAAGCCGAAGCTGACCTGACGGCCTTCGAGACGCTGGTCAAGGAATGGCCCGAAGTGCGCGAGTGCCACATGCTCGCGGGCGAGACCGACTTTTTGCTCAAGATCGTCGCCAAGGATTGGGACGCCTACCAGCGCTTCGTCACCGAAAAGCTGACGGCCGCCCCCAAGGTCGCCAACGTGAAGTCAGCGCTCGCCATCCGCAGCGCCAAGAGCCTGCCAGGTGTGCCTATCGCGGTGGATGGCGACAAACCTGCGCAGCCTCCGCTGACGGTACCGGCGGAGTAAAAACAAAAAGCCCGGCAGCGATGCCGGGCTTTGATACTTCCAGCGCGCGTATGCGCTACTTGAATTTCACTTTGAGGACTTCATAGCCCTTCGACCCGCCAGGCGCGCTGACTTCGGCGGTGTCGCCTTCGGTCTTGCCGATGAGTGCCCGGCCCAGCGGCGACTGCACCGAGATCTTGTTCTTCTTGAGGTCGGCTTCGTAAGGACCCACGAGCTGGTAGGTCGCTTCGTCGTCGGTCTCGACGTCGGCCAATGTGACGAACGCGCCGAAGCGGATGATCTTGCCGCCGAGTTTGGTGGTGTCGATGACATCGGCGCGGCTCACCACATCCTCGAGCTCGATGATGCGCCCTTCGATGAAGCTCTGCTTTTCGCGCGCGGCGTGGTACTCGGCGTTCTCCGACAGGTCGCCGTGCGCGCGCGCTTCCGCGATCGCCTTGATCACGGCATAGCGGTCATGGCTTTTGAGCTGGTGCAGCTCTTCCTTGAGCGGCTCCAGACCTTCCGCAGTCATCGGAATTTTTTCCACGGCCCTGGTCCTTAAAGCAGAGAACCCACGCCGGACGGCGCGGGCTTCCCAAGCTCGATCTAGTCTTCTTACTTACCGACTAAAATAGGATTGGAGCGGAGCAACATCAAGTACTCCGTCCTTGAGGGCGGCGATGGCCGAAACCGCGGCTTCCGCCCCGGCCAGGGTGGTGTAATGGGGGATGTTGCGGGTCAGCGCGGTGCGGCGAATCGCGAAGCTGTCCTTGAGGGATTGGGCGCCTTCGGTGGTGTTAACCACCATCTGGACATTGCCCGAGATCATCCCATCGACGCAGTGGGGCCTGCCTTCGGCGACCTTGTTGACGATTTCCACCTTCAAGCCGAGGCCGGCCAGGACCTTTTGCGTGCCGCGGGTGGCGATCACCTTGAAACCGAGCTTGATCAGGCCCTCGGCGATCTTGGCGGCTGCGTGCTTGTCGCCGTCGCGCAAGGACAAGAAACAGGTGCCGGTGAGCGGCAGGATGGTGCCCGCGCCGAGCTGAGACTTGGCATAGGCGCGCGGGAAGTCGCGGTCGAGTCCCATGACCTCGCCGGTGGATTTCATCTCCGGACCGAGCACGATATCGACGCCGGGGAAGCGGTTGAACGGGAAGACGGCTTCTTTCACGGCGACGTGCTTGGGCGGGCCCTTGGCCTCATAGTCGGCGCCGAGATTGAAGTCCTTCAGCTTGGCGCCCGCCATGATGCGCGCGGCGATCTTGGCGACCGTCACACCCGTGGCCTTGGCGACGAACGGCACCGTGCGGCTCGCGCGCGGATTGACCTCGAGGATATAGACCACGCCGCCTTTGACGGCGTACTGCACGTTCATCAGGCCGACGACCTTGAGCGCCTTCGCCAAGGCAACGGTCTGGCGCTTGATCTCGGCGACGATGTCCTTCGGCAGAGAATAGGGCGGCAGCGAACACGCGGAATCGCCCGAGTGAATGCCAGCCTCCTCGATGTGCTCCATGATGCCGGCGATGTAGACATCGGTGCCGTCAGCCATGGCGTCGACATCGACCTCGATGGCGCCGGAAAGGTAGCTGTCGATCAGCACCGGGTTGTCGCCGGTGACCTTCACGGCCTGCTGGATGTAGTTCTTCAGACCGTTGTCGTCGTGCACGATGCGCATGGCGCGACCGCCGAGAACGTACGACGGGCGGATGACCACCGGATAGCCGATGCGGTTGGCGGCGGCCAAAGCCTCGGCTTCGGTGCGCGCCGTGCCATTGGCCGGCTGGCGCAGCTTGAGCTCTTCCAGCAGGCGTTGGAAGCGTTCGCGGTCTTCGGCCAGGTCGATGGCGTCGGGCGAAGTGCCCAAGATGGGAATGCCGGCGGCTTCGAGATCGTGGCTGAGCTTGAGCGGCGTCTGGCCGCCGAGCTGGACGATGACGCCCAGCACCTTACCGTTCCGCTGCTCGACGCGGATGAGTTCGATGACGTCTTCGGGCGTCAGGGGCTCGAAGTAGAGCCGGTTGGAGGTGTCGTAGTCCGTCGAGACGGTTTCGGGGTTGCAGTTGACCATGATGGTCTCGAACCCAGCGTCGCGCAGGGCAAAGGCCGCGTGCACACAGCAGTAATCGAACTCGATGCCCTGGCCGATGCGGTTGGGACCGCCGCCCAAGATGATGACCTTGGTCTTATCGGACGGCTCTGACTCGCACTCGGCCGGATTGACGCCGTCGCCTTCGTAGCAGGAGTACATGTACGGCGTGGGCGAGCGGAATTCGCCGGCGCAGGTGTCGATGCGCTTGTAGACCGGATGCACGTCGAGCTTCTGGCGAAGGGCCACCACATCCGCGGTCTTGCCTTTGACGAGCTGGCCGAGGCGCTTGTCGGAGAAGCCCATCTTCTTGAGGCGCAGCAGTTCTTGGCGGTCGGTGGGCAGGCCCTTGGCGCGTACACGCTCTTCGGCATCGACGATGGCTTTGAACTGGGCCAGGAACCAAGGATCGAACTTGGTGATGTTGTGGATCTCTTCCAGCGACAGGCCGGCGCGGATGGCTTGCGCGGCGACAAGGATGCGCTCAGGCAGGGGCTTGGCGAGCGCCACGCGCAGCGTGTCGTGGTCCATCGTCGGCACGCCGTTGTCCTCAATCGAGACTTCGTTCATGCCGCACAGGCCGATTTCCATCGAGCGCAGACCCTTCTGCAGGCTCTCGGCGAAAGTGCGGCCCACCGACATGGCTTCGCCCACTGACTTCATCGCGGTGCCGAGCGTCGGGTTGGCGTCGGGGAACTTCTCGAAGGTGAAGCGCGGGATCTTGGTGACCACGTAATCGATGGTCGGCTCGAAGGAGGCCGGTGTGGCCTTGGTGATGTCGTTGATCAGCTCGTCGAGCGTGTAGCCGACGGCCAGCTTGGCGGCGATCTTGGCAATCGGAAAGCCGGTCGCCTTGGACGCCAGCGCCGACGAGCGCGACACACGCGGGTTCATCTCGATGATGACCATGCGCCCGTCTGCGGGATTGATGGCGAACTGCACGTTCGATCCGCCGGTGTCGACGCCGATCTCGCGCAAGCACGCGATCGAGGCGTTGCGCATCACCTGATATTCCTTGTCGGTGAGCGTCAGGGCAGGGGCGACAGTGATCGAGTCACCGGTATGGATGCCCATCGGATCGACGTTCTCGATGGAGCAGATGATGATGCAGTTGTCCGCTTTGTCGCGGACGACTTCCATTTCGTATTCTTTCCAGCCCACAATCGATTCTTCGACCAACACGGTGCCAACCGGCGATGCTGCCGTGCCGGTGCCGACGAAGTGCTCGAACTCTTCGGTGTTGTAGGCGATGCCGCCGCCTTCGCCGCCCAAGGTGAAGGACGGGCGGATGATGGCGGGCAGGCCGATGAACTTCACCGCCTCGCGCGCCTCTTCCACGTTCTTGACCATCTGGCTGCGCGGGCTCTCGAGCCCGATCTTGGTCATGGCGTCGCGGAACAGCTCGCGGTCTTCGGCTTTTTGAATGACGTCGCGCTTGGCGGCGATCATCTCGACGCCGTACTTCGCCAGCACGCCGCTTTCGGCGAGCTTCATGGCGGTGTTGAGCGCGGTCTGACCGCCCATGGTCGGCAGCAGCGCGTCGGGGCGCTCCTTCTCGATGATGCGTTCGACAAACGCCGGCGTGATCGGCTCGATGTAGGTGGCGTCCGCTGTATCGGGATCGGTCATGATCGTGGCGGGGTTCGAGTTCACCAGGATCACGCGGTAGCCTTCCTCGCGCAGCGCCTTGCAGGCTTGCGCGCCGGAGTAATCGAACTCGCAGGCCTGGCCGATGACGATGGGCCCGGCGCCGATGATCAGGATGCTCTTGATGTCAGTCCGTTTGGGCATCTCAAGCCTTCTTCTGATCGGCCATCAGCTTCGTAAAGCGATGGAAAAGGTAATGGCTGTCCTGCGGGCCGGGCGAAGCCTCGGGGTGGTACTGCACGCTGAACACCGGCTTGTCGGTGGCGCGCATGCCTTCGACGATGCCGTCGAACAACGACCTGTGGGTCTCAACCAGATTCTTGGGCAGTGACTCGCGGTCCACGCAGAAGCCGTGGTTCTGCGAGGTGATCTCGACTTTACCCGTCTCCAGATCTTTCACCGGCTGATTGGCGCCGCGGTGGCCCATGGGCAGCTTGTAGGTCTTGGCGCCAAAGGCGAGCGACAGCAGCTGGTGGCCCAGGCAAATCCCAAAGACCGGCTTGCCGGAATTGATGACCTTGCGGATCACCGGTACGGCGTAGACGCCGGTGGCGGCCGGATCGCCGGGGCCGTTGGAGAGGAACACGCCGTCGGGCTTGTGGCGCAGGATGTCGTCGGCGGTGGCGGTGGCCGGCACGACGGTGACCTTACAGCCGGCGTCGGCCAAGCAGCGCAGGATGTTGCGCTTGGCACCGTAGTCGACGGCGACGACATGGAAGTCAGCTTCGCGGCCGTCCTTCTCCAGATCGCCGAAATCCTGGCGCTTCTCGGTCCAGCGCGTCTGGCTCCAGGTGTAGGACTGGGTGCAGGTGACGTCCTTGGCCAGGTCCATGCCGTCGAGGCCGGGCCAGTCCTTGGCTTTCTTGAGCAGGGCCGCGACGTCGAAGTTGCCGGACGGGTCATGGCAGATTACGCCGTTGGGCGGACCCTTGTCGCGGATGTGGCGCGTCAGCCGGCGCGTATCCAGGCCGGCGAGGCCGATCAGGTTGTTGGCCTTCAGCCAGGTATCGAGGTGCTGCGTCGAGCGGTAATTGGACGGCTCGGTGATGTCGTCGCGGATGATCAGCCCGCGCGCGGCCGGGATATTGCTTTCCAGGTCCTGGGGCGTGGTGCCGACGTTGCCGACGTGCGGGAAGGTGAAGGTGATGATCTGCCCGGCGTAGGACGGATCGGTCAGGACTTCCTGGTAGCCGGTGATCGAGGTGTTGAAGCAGACTTCGCCGACGTTATCGCCGACCGCCCCGATGCCCTTGCCCCAAAACACCGTCCCGTCGCCCAAAACCAAAACGGCCGTGGCACCGGCGGGTTTTTGCGAAGCAGGGACAGCAGTGGTGTTCATCGTCGAGTCTGACCCGGTTCTAGTTTTTGCTCGCATCCGGCCTTGCCGTCCTTCCGGGACGTAAGTCCAGGATTCGACAGCCTGAAACGGCGTTTTATGTAGTGACTCTGGCGCGCTTGTGATGCCGCAACGTCACCCCACAAGATGATGTGCCGCCCGGCAAAACTGCGCGGTATCTAAGCAATCGATCCG
>CANKHC010000163.1 GCA_947481595.1 Fidelibacterota bacterium | reverse complement strand
GTCGCTGGTCGTACGCGCCGGCCACCGCATAGGTGCAGGCACCACCTCGGAGCTGCATGAAGAAACCACCGACGTGCTCTATATCGTCTCCGGCACGGCGACCTTGGTCACCGGCGGCACGATGGTCGACATCAAAGAAACCGGGCCGGGCGAGCACCGTGGGAGCAAAGTCGAAGGCGGCACCGAACAGGCGCTGAAGCCGGGCGACCTCGTTATCATCCCGCCCAAGACACCGCACTGGTTCAAGGCGATTCCGACCGACCTGCAATACTTTACGGTCCTCTCGAAGTAGCCGCGCTACTCGATCACGACCAGCAGGTCCTTGGCGTCCACCATCTGCCCCGGCGAGACCAGGATCGAGCTGATCTTGCCGGTCTTGGGCGCATGGATAGCCGTTTCCATCTTCATCGCCTCCATGGTCAGCAGCACGTCGCCGGCGGTGATCTTCTGCCCCGCCTGAACGCTGATCGAGGAGATCGAGCCCGGCATCGGCGCGCCGACATGAGAGTCATTGGCGTCCTCGGCCTTGGCGCGTGCCACACGCGTCGCGGTGGCCGTGCGGTGCGGGACCTTCATGACGCGCGGCTGGCCATTGAGTTCGAAGAAGACTTTGACGTTGCCGTCGTCATCGGTGTCGCCCACCGCTTGTAGGCGTACGACCAGTGTCTTGCCTGCCTCGATCTCGATCATGATCTCTTCGCCCGGTTGCATGCCGTAGAAGTAGATCAGCGTCGGCAACACCGATACCGGGCCGTATTTGCGGCTGGCGGAATTGAACTCCGTGAAGACCTTCGGGTACATCAGGTAGGACGCGAACTCGACGTCGGACAGCGGCCGGCCGCATTGTTTTTCAGCCTCGGTGCGTTCGGTCTTCAGATCGACGCTTTGCAGCAAAGACCCAGGGCGCGCCGTCGACGCCGGCTGGCCTTTTAATACGCGCGTTTGAAGCGCTGGCGGCCATCCGCCCGGTGGCTGGCCTAAGTCGCCGCGCAGCATGTCCACGACCGAGGCCGGGAACGCGATATCGCGGCTGGGGTTCATGATGTCTTCCGGTGTGAGATCCTGCGCCACCATCATCAGCGCCATGTCGCCCACGACCTTCGAGGAAGGCGTGACCTTGATGATGTCGCCAAAAAGATCGTTGGCGTTGCGATAGGCGCGCGCGACTTCATGCCAGCGCGTATCGAGGCCCAAGGAGCGTGCCTGTTCCTTGAGGTTGGTGAACTGACCGCCTGGCATTTCGTGCAGATAGACTTCCGAGGCGCCGGACTTAAGGTCGCTCTCAAAAGCCGCATACTGCGTGCGGGCCCGCTCCCAATAGAAGCTGAGCTCGCGAATCTTTTCGGGATCCAGCCCCGGATCGCGCTCAGTGTAGCGTAAGGCTTCGACGATAGACCCCAGGCAAGGCTGCGAGGTGGTGCCGGACATGGCATCGATGGCGGCATCGACCGCATCTACACCGGCGTCCACCGCAGCGAGCACTGTGGCGCCTGCGATACCCGAGGTGTCATGCGTATGCAGATGCAAGGGAAGGCCGACTTCCTCGCGCAGGGCCTTGATGAGGACCTTGGCGGCTGCGGGCTTGAGCAGACCGGCCATGTCTTTCAGGCCGAGCACATGGCATCCCGCCTTCTCCAGCTGCTTGGCGAGATCGACATAGTACTTCAGTGAATACTTGGCGCGCTTGGGATCGAGAATGTCGCCCGTATAGCAGATCGCACCTTCGGCGACCTTGTTCTCAGCACACACGGCGTCGATCGAGACACGCATGTTCTCAATCCAGTTGAAGCAGTCGAAGACGCGGAAGACATCAACGCCGGCGCGCGCGGCCTGCTGCACGAAGTATTTCACGACGTTGTCGGGGTAGTTCGTGTATCCGACGCCGTTGGCGCCGCGCAGCAACATTTGGGTCAGGAGATTGGGAGCACCTGCGCGGATCGCGGCCAGGCGTTCCCACGGATCCTCCGTCAGGAACCGCATCGCAACGTCGAAGGTTGCCCCACCCCAGCATTCCAGGGACAGGAGTTCCGGCAGCCCCTTGGAATAGGCTGAAGCCACAGCGGCGATGTCGAAGGTGCGCATGCGCGTCGCCAGTAGCGACTGGTGAGCATCGCGCATGGTGGTGTCGGTGATGAGCACCTTCTTCGACTCGCGCATCCATTTGGCGAAGCCGGTCGGGCCAAGTTTCTCCAGCCGTTGCCGTGATCCGTCCACTGTACCTTTGGTCGGAAACACCGGCACGTTGGGACGCTTGGCGTAAGCCGGCGGCTTGGCGCGGGTGCGCGTCTCGGGATGTCCGTTGACGGTGACGTCGGCGACATAGGTCAGCAGCTTGGTTGCGCGGTCCTGGCGCTTGCGGCTCTCGAACAGTTCCGGGGTTTCGTCGATGAAACGCGTTGTGTAGGTGTCGGCCCGGAATTTCGGGTGATTGAGTACCGCCTCGAGGAAGTTGAGATTCGTGGCCACGCCGCGGATGCGGTATTCACGCAGCGCGCGGTCCATACGCGCCACCACTTCGGCGGGGGTCGCCGCCCAGGCCGTCACCTTCTCGAGCATGGGGTCGTAGTACCGGCTGACGACAGCGCCGGAATAGGCGGTGCCGCCGTCGACGCGGATGCCGAAGCCGAAGGCGCCGCGGTAGGCGCTGATACGGCCGTAATCGGGGATGAAGTTGTTGTCCGGGTTTTCCGTCGTGATGCGGCACTGCATCGCATGGCCGTTCAAGCGTATATCGGCCTGCCGCGGGATGCCGGTCTCGGCGAGCACGCCCAAATGGCCGCCCTCGAGGATTTTGATCTGCGCTTTGACGATGTCGAGGCCGGTCACCTGTTCAGTGACGGTGTGTTCGACCTGGATGCGCGGATTGACCTCGATGAAATAGAACTTTCCGGTGTCGGCATCCATGAGGAATTCGACGGTGCCGGCGCCGACATAGTCGGTTGCCGCGGCGATCTTCAGCGCGGCATCGCACAACCCTTGGCGCTGCGCATCGCTGAGGTACGGAGCCGGCGCGCGTTCGATGATCTTCTGGTTGCGACGCTGGACGGTGCAGTCGCGCTCGAACAAGTGCAGACGCGTGCCGTGCTTGTCGCCGAGCACCTGCACTTCGACGTGGCGCGCGCGTTGGACGAGCTTCTCGAGATAGACCTCGTCCTTGCCAAACGCCGCCTTGGCCTCGCGCTTGGCGGTGCGCACGGCATCGAGGAGCTGGTCTTCGCTGGTGAGTGGACGCATGCCGCGCCCGCCACCGCCCCACGACGCTTTCAGCATCACCGGATAGCCGATCTCGCGCGCCGCGCGCTTGATCGCTTCGGGATCGTCGGAAAGGGGTGGGGTGGCCGGCATCACCGGCACGCCGATGGAGATGGCGAGATTGCGCGCGGCAACCTTGTTGCCGAGCGTGCGCATGGTTTCGGCACTGGGTCCGATGAAAGTGATGCCGTTGGCCGCGCAGGCCTCGGCGAATTCCGGGCTTTCGGAGAGGAAGCCATAGCCAGGATGTATGGCATCAGCCTTGGCCATCACCGCGACGCGGATGACCTCGTCGATCGACAGGTAAGACTCGATGGCGCCGAGCTTGAGTTCGCCGGCGGCGCCCCTGCCGATCTGATAGCCCTCATCGGCCTTGAAGCGGTGCAGCGAGAGTTTGTCTTCCTCAGCGAAGATCGCGATGGTGTGAATGCCGAGTTCTGTTGCAGCGCGAAAAACGCGGATGGCGATTTCGCTACGGTTGGCAACAAGCAGCCGCTTGATTTGGCGGGAAGGGACCCCAATCGTCATAGAAAACGTACCCTTAGAACTATCAATGAACCCAAGCTCACCCCTGAGTCGCGAGAATGACAGGAAAAGGTGCACTGCACAAAACAGTGTTTGCGCCCATTGGGTCAAGGGCTGGTGGGGGACTTCCGGGCAAAAAAAATCGCCCCCCAACCGAAGCTGGGGGGCGACCCTTAAGATATTAGAAACGCTAGCTTTTAGTTCGCCAACGGATCCGGACGGATCTGCAGGTGAACGATCTGCGGGCCTGCGCCCTCTTCGCCACCTTCCTGGTGCCAGACCGGGATCATGCCGTAGGTGGTCCACAGACCACGGCCTTTCCAGCCGGCTTTCGCATCGTCGATACGGCCGTCCACGCCGCGGGTGAAGGCACCCATCGGGTAGGGGATGCGCATCGTGACGGTCTTCTTCGTGTCCGGCATGAACGCCAGCATCGAGTCGGACCAGGTGCCGGGGGTCATGACGACGTCCTTGCCGAGGCCCAGGGTGTCGTACTGGTCAACCCAGGTCAGGTAGTTCCAGTCGGCCTGCATGCCGTCGGTGCCTTCCACCTTCGGACCGGGCAGGTCATAGAACGCCCAGCCTTCCGGACATTGCTGACCGGTGGCGGTCGGGCCACGCAGGACCTTGCACTTCGCACGTTCGAAACGGCCCATCTGGCCGTTCGCCATGGAAATCCAGTAGATGCCCTTGGTGTCGACGCTGCCGCCGCGGCCACCCCAGGCGACGTAATCGCCATTGGCCTTCTGCGGCGGTTCGTACTTTTCGGTCATGCAGGTTTCGGGCGGGTTGTCGCCGCGGACGAAACGCAGGACCGGGCTGCCGTACGGATTGTTTTGAGCGTACCAGGTGCTGTCGTCCACCGGGTTCAGGTCAACACCGTACTGGCCGCCGAGGATACGCGTATCCTTTTTCGGATCGACGTTCACGACGCTCTTGCCGGCCGATTCGTAATCGGTGCCGGCACCGACTGCTTGCGGCTGATTCCAGTTCGCCGCGACCGGATCGATTTTGCCGTCGCCGTTGGTGTCGAGAACCATCGGGCACCAACCCTGAGCCTTTTCGAAGCTCTTGGTCTGATCCCAGGTCGCGGTTTCGACCCAGCCCACCACGTCCGAGCCCGGACCGGTGAAGAAGATCGTCTCGTTTTTGTCACGCGCAAAGGCCAGGTGATGGACGCCATAGCAGAGCGGGATGCCGACCAGCTTTTCGTTGCCCGGCTCATGCATCACGGCCACCGACGCCGACTTGCCCGGCTTGGCGAAGTACTTGGCGTACTTGTTGGTACCATCCGAGCAGAACGCCGGCTTAGCGACCGGGGTCGTGTTGCCACGGCCCATGTCGGAAGCCCACACGCGACCCTTGGAGTCGAACATGGTGTTGTGCGGCGTCATATTGAGATCGTGTTCGTCGGTGAGGCCGACGAGCTGACCACCTTTGTCGAAGGCGACGCCGTAGGGAATTTCCTTGGCTTCGTGCTTCTTGATGTCGATCAGTTCCAGCGTGCCGGTGAACACGCCCGAGGCGTACACCGGACCGTAGGCGTTGGCCGTCGGATTGCGGCGATCGGTCGCGGACGTGTCGTGCACGAAGCGGCCGTTGCCCCAGTCCCACACCGTCACGACGACGTTGCGTTCGATGCCGGTCGGGCGCGGCGGCGTTTCCTTCGGCAGTTCGCCGGCGGCAATACGCTTCGTCCAATCGGTCATCATGCTGATGGTGTGGTTGTAGCCGAGAGCGGCGAACACGTTCTTCATGCCGGCACCCTGGCCGGTGCCGCGGTTGCCGATGGCCTGGTCGCCCGGAGCGCGCGCCTTGCTGATGCGCTCGGCCCAGCCTTCCACCGAGTTGTCGGTGATTTCGCGGGTGATCTTGTTGCCGACCTGGTGGCAGTGACCGCATTCTTCACGCAGTTCCGCCCACCATTGTTGCTTGGAGCGGATGGCGGTCGGGATGCCGTTGCCCTTTGGGCCGGTGCCGGGGAACATGCTGTCCGTCGGCGACTTGATCATCGAGAACCAGTAGTTCGGCGGATAGTACTCGGCGGCGGCGCGGGCGTTCGG
>CANKHC010000162.1 GCA_947481595.1 Fidelibacterota bacterium | reverse complement strand
CAAGCTCCGTCTTGAAATGATCGATCCACGGGTCGGCGGTGGGCCGCAGCACACCGTCCCCCGATTGATGCGCCATCAGATTGACAATGGCTTCCCAGCCGTTGGCATCAAATTTATGGCGCATGGCAATCGAGATCGGATGGCACGTCGTGCAGGCGTGGCCGAAGATGTCGCGCATGCGCCGGTGATTTGGCGTATCGAGCGGCAGCGCTTCCATGAACTGAGCGCCCGTGAGCTGCGGGATGAAGTCCTGGGTTTCCTTGATCGTGAAGTCTTGGCGGTTCACCGCCTTGGCGACTTTGACTTCGGCGCGGCCGGTTTCAAAACCGATGGCCTGCGCCTGCACGCGATAGGTCGCCCCTGCCATGGGCGGGAAATAGTAGGCACCGTCCTTATCGGTGAGGACGGCGACGGTAATCGACTGGCCTTCGATCTTTGCCGCGACGCTCACACCCTCCATGGGTTGGCCGCTCGCTGACTTGACCGTGCCGGTCAGCAGCAGCGTGCCTTCATGCGTGATCGGCTTCGCCGGCAAGGGCGCCTTGACGACCGGGCCACCCGGCTGGGGCACCGTGTTCAGGTAGGACACGATCTGATCGACCTGCTGGTCGTTGAAGGAATACTTGAAGCCCGGCATTTTCTTTTCGCGGCCGTTCTTGATGGCATCCAGAACGTCCTTGTCCCGGCCCGCGAGCACGTCCTTGAACAAGGGCGGCGCCTCGGCCATGGCCGGCGTTTGCTCATGCGCCGTTGGCAAATGACACACGGCGCAGGCCTGTTGGAACAGGCGATGGCCCTCTCGAATGTCCGCCGGATTTTTTGAAGGGGCCGCTGCCGCCGGTTGAACCGCCATCCCCGCGATCAACGCCGCCGCAGCCACGCCGAATGAAAAGTGCCGCATGTCCCAACCTCCTCGCCTAGGTTTATACGGACAAGATTACCCCAAATCGGGGCCCCAAAGACACAGCCTTCCGGGCGGGTTTGGTCCCTTTGGAAGCTTGCTTTTTGAGAGAATTATGCCGGACCCGCCGCCTGAACCCGCCACAGGAAAAGGCCGCGGGCCGCGAAGAACCCGCTCAGCGCGCCCAAGATCAGACTGATGGTGACCTGCGCGGCGGACGTCTGGATGATTTCAAGCTCCATCCCCTTCGCCACGCCCATGGCATAGCGCACGCCGAAAATTCCAAGGATCACGAACAGGGGAACCCAGCTGCCCGCGATGGTCAGCTTTCGGCTGTCGGCGTCATAGACCGCCGCTTCGGGCCTCATAGCTCGGAGGACGAGCACCGACGTTGCGCTTACACCCAGCACCCACGCTGCGAGCGCGGGCCACGAGAGGCCCACATACTGCAACACGCCGCTCAAAGACAGGATCAGCATTGTGATGGGAAGCAACAACGCGAGCCATATGGGCACGCCCCGGGTCCGTGTCTGCATCAGCCCAAAGACGACGAGGCCCGCCAGCAGCCCAAAGACCCAAGGCGGCGTGAAATACAGAATCTGGAGGACCGCGTTGCTTGGGATATTGCCGGCGCGCTCCTGTTCACCGGCGAGCCGCGTCACGGCCGCGGGTTCGTTGTCCGGGCGCACAAAGTCGGCGATCCTTGGCACTAAGGCCGCCTGCACCTCCGCGCGGTCAACGCCGGGGCGGTCTTCGCAGAGGCGCACACCCGCGACCTCCGCCGCATGTCGGCAGGGTGTGAGGAAAATGAAGTGGCCCTCCTGCCCTTCCAGCAAGACCGTCTGCACGCCGGGCATTGCGGAGGCATAGCGCGCGCCCTGAGTCTCCCACGGCAGAAAATCATTATGGGTGGCGCCCACGAACAGGCTCGGCAAGGCAATGCCTTTCCAGGACTCCTGCTCTAACGCCGAACCGAGCGCCGGGTCCAGGAGGACGATCTTTTTCACCCGCGTGTCCTGGTAGTTCGCATTGAACATATCGATGAAGGCCTGGGGCGCACCGCCGCTGCCGCGCGCGTAGGTGCAGGAAAGATCAGCCTGTCCGGCCTCGGACGCACAGTAAGCCGCCAGTTGCCGTAGATCGTACCTGGCACCCGCCAACAGTGCGACCGTCTGCCCGCCCGCGGAATGTCCGATCGCCACCACGTTGGTCCAATCGACGGCGCGCTGGAAAAGCTTTTCCCCGGCGAGCTTGGTCAGCAGCGCCGAAATATCCTGCGCCCGCTGCCAGGTCAGCGCACTCGCCCGCGGATCTTGCGTGCCTTCACCGTAGACCGATGACTCGCCGTAGTGATTGACCCCCACGACGATGAACCCGGCGCGCGCAAGGCTTTCGCCAAGCCACGAATAGTTCGGAGCGGAACCCATGCTGCCGTGAGACAACACCACGACTTTGTTGGTCACACCTGAGTCCGCGAGACACAGCCGCGCCGCAGCGTCCGAGCACGCACCTTCGGGGTACCAGATGTTCACTCTCCCCGGCCGGCCCGTCGCCAATGTCCCGAGATCCACCGTCTCCATCTTCACCGCCAGATCGGCAGCGGACGCGGGCTGGATGAGGCTGAGCAGCACCCACAGAACTGTGGCAACCAGCTTCATGGTCTGACCTTGTCTAGGAAGGAGAGCTTTAAAATGGGAAACCCCGCACGAACCGTGCGGGGTCACCATATCCTAGACCTCTGGCTTCGGGAATTGCCGTGGTTTTAGTCGCAGAGTTAAGCTGCGGCTGACGCCGGTATCACGGCCTGGACCACCGCCAGAAGACATCGGTGCCCTCGTCGCGGTGCTTGCCGCCCAGCGCGGCAGCCCAGGCTGCCGCCGCGGCCGCCACCAGCAGCGCAGCCGCCGTCAAGAAGGCGATCACCACTCCCGCTTTGCGCGCCGCATCTGCCTTACGTTTTGCTTCCGCCAGTACCTCGTTCACGCGCGCCTCCGCATCGGCCTGCGACAGGCCGGTCTCCGCTGCCACCAGACGGGCGACGTAGGCTTTGTTGTCGGCGCTGACGTCACCGCGCACCGCGGTCGCCAGCAGACGTCCGACTTCCGCGTGACTGGCCTGAACATCCGCGGCAGAGCGAACCGTCGCGCCGGACGGTTGGCCGGACATGGACGGATCCGCCGCTGGCGGCGCAGCCGAACGCATGGCGATGGACTCAGGCGTGCCGCGGAAGAGCGCATCCACCGTGGAGGAATTGACATCCGCTTTGGCCACAGCCGTCGCCGCGGCTGGGCCCGCAATTTTGGCGGCACTGCCGACCATCCCTGAGACCCCAAGCGCCAGGAGCAGTGAGGCGACGACGACGCCCAGCGCCCAGACACTCACGCCATGGGCGCTATCGCGGACCTCAACCTCATGCGGGGAACCGTCGCCAATGCGCCGGCGCATGCGGCCCGCGAGGTAACCGCCGGCCATGAAGCTCGACAAAATGACCCAGAGTGTCCAGAGACCCAACGCGACAAAGTACGCGGTCTTGGAGGCCCCTTCGCCTTCGTACGGAGACACCATGGAAAGGCCGATGCCGGTGCCGAACGCGAACAGGACCAGCGAAATGGCCGAGGCAAGAACGGTGCCCGCGATGATGGCGCCCCAATCGACATAGTGAACCTCAGTATTCGGGGTGGTATTGGCAACGACGATTGTGTCGGTAGGCATGGGTGAGTCCTTTCAATGAGTCCTTGCAGCGGGAAGCCGAGCCTGGCCTACCGAAGGCCGAGGAAGGACAGAATGAAAAGCACGACCACAACAAGCCCGACCAAGTAGATAATGCCGTTCATGTAGCGCTCCTTACATAGGTGTTTCGGGTTCGGATGTTCCGGACGTTGATGAGCCGGCGCTGACCGTTTGCCGCGGGAACGGCTGCAAGAAAGACGGACCGACGCCGCTGCCCCTACACAAGGGCCGCGCCAGCGCTTCGTTCCCGCCCCGGACAAATAAATCCCTGAACTGACTGTGAATTTCCGCGGCCGGGCGCGTATTGATAGGCGTTCGCGAGCATCCCGCGGGGCCGCACGGCAAAAAGTCCGGAACCAATTTCGCCGCAGGCACGTTGGAAAATTGAAGTCGCTGGGACCGCCTCGCCAATCCCTTTTGGGCGCGAGCTACGAATAGCCAGCACACAGAGCCCGCAGCCTTCGCAGCTGCGGGTTTTCTGTTACGCACATGTCGGGTCGGTCACGCACTCTCTGAAAGCGCACAAGACCAGGGCCTGATTTGCGCATGGAGGTGATCCGACTATTTTTGCCGAAACGCCCAAACCTCTTTTAGGGTTCCGTCGGCTTAAAATTTAAGAACGCGGGAAACACATCCGTGGCTCGAGCATTAGCTTGGCCGTGAACACCAACCGGGACCGAGCAAATCAATATCGCGAGCGTGCTGCGGAAATGCGCGCCATTGCCGAAAACCTGCAAACGGCCAAGGCGCGTGAATCTTTTTTCGCCATCGCCGAACAGTACGAGGAGATGGCGCGTACAGCTGCGGCGCAAGAGAAGGTTCGCGGCGAGGGAAGCTGATGATTGGAATAGCCGCCTCCGCCCTCCGGGCGTCGGCAGCGCGCCAGCTTTTCTAAACTCGCAATCGCTCGCTAAGAAAAGCCAGGCGTGGAGCGGGTGGAGGGAATCGAACCCTCGTCGTAAGCTTGGAAGGCTTCTGCTCTACCATTGAGCTACACCCGCACGCCTTCGTTTTACGGAAGGAGGAAGGCCACCGGCAAGTGAATTAGGATGCTTGCTCAGGTCCCTTGATATAGGGCTCGACCTTGCCCTGCAGCTTGATGGTCATGGGATTGCCGTGCCGGTCGACGGTCTTTCCCGCCGCCACGCGGATCCAACCCTCGCTCACGCAGTATTCCTCGACATTCGTCTTCTCGACGCCGTTGAAGCGGATGCCCACGCCTTTCTTGAGAAGCTCGTCATTAAAGTACGGGCTCTTGGGGTTCACGGACAGGTGGTCGGGGATTTCGTCGGACATTTCTTTTACCTGGCTAGATCGCGAAGAGGCCGTTGTGACAGCCCTCCTTCGCCAAGGCTTCGGAGGGCACCACCCATCGCCCGCAGACGAAGGGTGGCCTGCCACCCGAAGCCCGCGCAGCGGGCGAAGGGTGGTGGAGGGGGAAGGATTCGAACCTTCGTAGGCTGACGCCGGCAGATTTACAGTCTGCTGCCATTGACCGCTCGGCCACCCCTCCTTAACCCAAGGATTTTCCTAGGAAAGCCCTCGCAAGAGGGGCCTGAAGTAGGGTTTTTGGCCCTTGCTTGTCAACGTGAAAGAAGCAATGAAGGCCAAAGGTTTGAAGGGATACAGCCGTGTCAAAGCACAAAGACCAAAAAGGCGGGCGAGGTAAGCCCTTCAGCGGGCAAAAAGGCCGCCCAGAAGGACGTTCGGAAGGTCGCCCAAGTGGACGTCCAGAGGGGGGCCGCCCCGAGGGGAGAAAAGAGGGACGACCCGAGGCGCGCAAAGGCGCCCGCCCCAATGAGCGCCAGCACGAGCGCCCGAAAGACTACGCAAAAGACCGGCCCGGCGCCCGTCCTCACGAGCGTCCAAAGGACCGCGCGGCCGCGCGTCCCGCCGAGCGCCAATTTGAGCGTCCGAAAGACCACCCGATCGAGCGTCCAATGGCCCGCCCCCCCGAGCGTCAAAATGAGCGCCCCGCCGAGCGCTTGCGGGACCGCCCCATCGAGCGCCCGATTGCGCGCCACATTGAGCGTCCCCGCGAAAGACGCGGCGGCAGCGAACTCTGGCTATACGGCCACCACGCGGTTGCCGCCGCACTGGCCAATCCTCTGCGCAAGGTGCTCCGCCTGCTCGCCACCGCGGAAGCCGCGGCCAAACTCGCGGGCGCGCCTGGCGTACCGGAACGTGCGCTGGGCCAACTGCGCGCTGCTTCCCGCGCCGAGATCGACCAGCAGGTCGGCACCGAAGCCGT
>CANKHC010000161.1 GCA_947481595.1 Fidelibacterota bacterium | reverse complement strand
GACCCAAGGTTCGCGCACGTTTTCATCAGGCAATCATATGCGCGAATTTCCCCATCTCATCCTCGCTGACAACTTCTCGGCGTCTTACAAGGTGCTCCAGGGCAAGATCGCCGACCTTCTCGCATCTCTGGGTGTGGACGTGCAGACCGCTGACGAGCGAATTATGAATGCTCATGTCAAACTTTTGGAGCGGGTTCTGAACGGCAAGCGCGGCGAGCTCGAGCCCGATGAAGCCGCCTGGCAGGCAATGCTCCGCCAGCAACCGATGCATCCCGCCCTTGTTGAGGCCTTGTCCGCGGTGCACGCGACGCGGCCCTGAGATCAGAGCGCTACACGCTCCAAGCGGCGGCGCAGCTCGCTCAAAAACGTGTCTTTGTCGAGGTTGGCCGGCATGGCGGGCAGGAACTTGAAGATGATCTCGCCGGGCATTTTCAGGATGCGGGTCTTGCCCCAGAAGAACCCTGAGTTCAGCGCCATGGGGATCACCGGCACCCGGCAATAGGAATAGAGCGCGGCGACGCCGGGCTGGTAGGGCCGGCTTTCACCAAAAGGCACGCGGGTACCTTCCGGGAAGACGATGACCTGGCGGCCGGCATCGAGCGCTGCTTTGGTCTCGCGCATCATCTTGCGCATGGCCCCCGCACCGGCGGCCCGGTCGATATAGATGAAGCCCGCGCGATGCATGTACCAGCCGAGCAGCGGGATCCAGGTCAGTTCGTGTTTGAGAATGAATACCGGGTGTTCCAGCACCGTGAACATGCGGTAGGTCTCGAAGGACGCCTGGTGCTGCGCAGCGATGATCACTGGGCCCTGCGGAACATTTTCGAGATCCTCGACGCGGCTGGTGATTCCGGCGACGGTCCTCGCGAGCAGCATGATTCCGTTGACCCACAGGCGGACGGCGACAAGGGCGCTCCGCTGTGAGATCAGCAACGGCAGAAAGCTAATCGACGCGATGACCGTCCAGCCGAGGAAAAGGAAAAGGTAGAGCCAGGACCGCAGCCAGATGAGCGGCGTTGCGCGCGCGGGGTGCGGGGTCATGGGGAACTAGCGCGCCACCAAGTGCCGAGGTATCGCCGATGCACTCCCGCCGCTGATCTCCTGGATCGCCACCTTCTGCACCACCCAGGTGACGACGTACTTCGAATACTCGCGGGCGATGAGGCTGGCGGTGCCCGGCCATCGCCACCAGTCAGTCTTGACGTTCGCCGGGAACACGGCGTGCGGCACGATGGCGACATCGGGCATGGCGGTGTGGAACTCAAGCAGGCTACGGCGCATGTGATAAGCGGCGGTCACCAGGCGGATGGAATGCACACCGGCAGTGCGCGCCCAGACCGCGGTCTCGACGGCGTTGCCCGGCGTGTCGCTGGCGGCGGTCCCGACGGTGATGTTGTCGCGCAGCTCGACCGGCACCGTGCTGGCACGCGGAAGGATGTCGCTCGGTTTGACTTGCTCGCCGACACCCGACACGAACAGGCGGTCGGCGAGGCCGCGCGACAGCAGAGCAAGCCCGGTCTCGATGCGCTCGCTGCCGCCGGTCAGCACGACGATAGCGTCGGTGCGGGTCTCGCCGTCCTCGACCGCCGTGGGGATCGTGGAGGCAAACCACAGCAACCCGCCCGCCCAGGCGAAGGCGGCAGCGACGATCAGTCCAGTGAACAGAGTTACGGCAGGCTTGCTCATGGTCGGCTGGATTATAGCCATTCGGCGCGGGCCCGCTGCAGCTATATATCTGCAGCTATATCTTTTGCGCGAGCGCCCTGCGCACGGTGATATGCGCGGTCAGCATGGCGAGCAGCCCGGCGGCGAAGGGCAGGGCCGCGAGTGCCACCCAATGCAAAAGCGGCAGGTCGGGCCGCGGCAGAATCTCAGGATCGACGCGCGCGGCGAGCAGCGCAATCAGCCCCAGCGCCGGGATATAGAGCACGAGGCCGGCCGCGCCGCCGAGGACGCCTTGAATCAAGGCGCGGCGCGCGAACTGGCTGGCGACGTAGCCGTCTTTGGCGCCGACAACATGCAGCACGTCGATCACGCCGGCGAACTCGGCGAGGCTTGCGCGCGTGGCGAAGACGATGGTCAGGCCCAAGGCGCTGGTCACCAGCGCCATCACCGTCAGCGCCAGCACGCTGAACCCTTCAGCCAATCCGATGACGCGGCCCAGCCACACACGGTGGTCGTCGACCACGGCATCGGGTGCCGCGGTCTTCACCGAAGCGGTGACAGCAGCCACCGCGGCGGTGTCGTCGGTGCGCATCTCGACGTCGAGCAGTGCCGGCAACGGCAAGTCGGCGACAATGTCGCCCTCGCCCAGCCAGGGCTTCAAAAGTTCGCTGACTTTGGCGCGCGGTACGATCTCGGCATGGGCAACCGCGGGCAGGCGCTGGAGCACATCGAGCACGCGTGTCGCGGTCCGGGTCGACGCGGCCTCGCCGCCTTGGCCGTAAGGGATCTGGACGGTGAGCGTGCCCGACACGCCGCGGTTCCAATCGTCCAGCAGCACGCCGACGTAGGCGTTGATGGTGACGGCTATGGCCGCCATGAACACCAGCACCATCACCAGCCACATGACAAAGCGGCTGGAGGTGTCCTTGCGCAGCGGCAGATCGGAGCGCCGGGCGAACATCAGCCCGCCTCCGCCAGCGCGGGCAGCACGCTGAGCACGCGGTCCTCGAGGTGCAGGCGCGGGAAGGCGAAGCGCTCGACGAGATGCTGGTGATGTGTGGCGATGATGACGCTGGTGCCCAACTTGTGCAGCTCGATGAACAGCTGCATCAAGCGCACGGCAATGGAGTCGTCGACGTTGCCGGTGGGCTCGTCGGCCAGGATCAGCTTGGGACGGTTGACCACGGCGCGCGCGATGGCGATGCGCTGCTTCTGTCCGCCCGAGAGTACGGCCGGCGGTGCGTTCTTGTAGTCCTCGAGGCCGACCCAGTTGAGCAGCTCATCGACATTGCGCTGTACGATGGCCTCGCCGACGCCGGCGATGCGCAAGGGAAGGGCCACGTTGTCGAAGGCGGTCATGTGGTCGAGCAGGCGGAAGTCCTGGAAGACCACACCCAACCGGCGCCGCAGGATGGCCAGACGGTTGCGGCTGGCACTCGTGACGTTCTCACCGAAGATCGTCAAGGCCCCGCGGCTGGGGCGGTTGGCGAGATACATCAGGCTGAGCAGTGAGGTCTTGCCGGCCCCCGAAGGGCCGGTGAGGAAATGAAACGAGCGTTGCGGGATGGAAAGCGAGATATCGGAAAGGATCTCAGGGCCGTCGTCGTACCTGAGGCTGACACCCGTCATGGTGACGGTGTCGCCCGTGTAGCCCTCGTCCTTTTTCCGCAAAAGCGCCATCGTCGTTGGGCCTCGAAATAATATTAACGCGCGTAGGGCGGCTGTTACAAAACCCTCGGTTTTGTTCGTACTTTCAGCACCTTCACGCCCCGCTTCACAGCCCCCTTTGGCCATGTTTAGGTCCTATTAACATGCCCATATGTACTATAAAAAACTCGCCTAGGTGTATGTCACCTCATCAGAGACATTTGCCGCGGCGAAGAAGAGCAGCTTAGGAGACACCTAGGCGCCAGTGGGTAAATGAATGCGTATCACCTGCCCGAATTGCGCATCGCACTTTGAAATCCCGACAGAGTTGCTCGGGAAGAAAGGCCGCGCGCTGAAATGCGCCTCCTGCGGCCATTCCTGGTACCAGTCGGCGCAGGTCGAGGATTTGGATCTCGCTGCGATCATGGGCGAGGACTACGCCCAAAAGGCGCAAGCCCCCGCGGTCGGACAAATCCGCAGTGAAGTTTCCTCGCAGGCGCAAGTCGCCGCGCAAGCCAAACGCGCGGCAGCGGGCGGTGGTGCGGGACGTGTGCAAGCCGCTCCTCTCGGCGCCTCTAACGCGCCGCAAGGCCCGCGCATACAGACCGCGGCGCTGGGTGGACCGCGTGCCGCCGCGCCGCAGCCGATCGCCGCACCGATCGGCGGTGGAGCGCAAGGCGCGCCCGGATCTCCGCCGGTGCCGCAGGGTGCCGTTTCGATGATGGGACGCAACCAAGCGCCCGGGCGTCAGCAGGCGCCGGGGCCGCAGCAGTCGTGGATGCAGAAGAATCAACCGCCGCCGGGCCAACCGCAGCCGGGGGCCCAGGGTGCGCCGGGTAATCCGGTCTCGGCCGCTGCTTTGGGCGGTCAATCGATGCGTGGCCAGGCCGGAGCACAAGCTGCACCGGGCGCTCCAGGCCAGGGTGCGGTGTCGTGGATGCAGCCGCCGCAAGCCGGAGCGCAAGGTGCTCCGGGTGCCGCCCCGATGGGTGGCGCGATGGGTGGAATGCCGGGTGCTCCAGGTGCCCAAGGCGGCCCGCAAGCCGCCCCGATGGGCGCGCAGCCGGGACGTGGACAAGCGGGTGGGCCTCAGGCGGCCGCACTCGGTGGACAATCGATGCGCGGCCAAGCGGGAGCACAAGCCGCTCCAGGCGCTCCGGGCCAAGGCGCTGTGTCGTGGATGCAGCCGCCGCAGGCCGGCGCACAGGGTGCTCCAGGCGGCGCTCCGATGGCGGGCGCGCAGCCGGGTGCCCAAGGCGGTCCTCAAGGTGGGCCAGGTGCCGCAGGTATGCCAGGCGGGGCTATGCAAGCTGCTCCAGGCGCTCCAGGTCAGGCCGCGGTCTCGTGGATGCAGAATCAGCCGGGCGCACAAGGTGCCCCAGGCGCTCCGGGCCAGCCGGCCCAGTCGATGGGCGGTGCTCAGGCGGGCGCAGCAGGCGGACCTCAGGCCGCAGCTTTAGGCGGTCAATCGATGCGCGGCCAAGCCGGCGCACAAGCCGCTCCCGGCGCTCCCGGCCAAGGCGCCGTGTCGTGGATGCAAAATCAGCCGGGCGCCCAAGGGGCCCCAGGCGCTCCAGGCCAATCGATGATGGGCGGCGCAGCGCCGCAAGGCCCCGGTGGACCCGCGGTTTCCCAGCTCAGCGGCCAGATCGCGGCACCCGGACTGGGTGCCCATTCAATGCTCGACGGCAGCCCACAGTCCGGCGGCGCGCCGGGGCAATCCATGCGCGACACCGAGACCGGCGCCAGCGGCGCTCCCGGGCAGTCGATGAAGGGCGAGCAGGGCGCAGCTGGTGCGCCGGGACAATCGATGCGCGACACCGAGACAGGCGCCAGCGGCGCTCCCGGTCAGTCGATGAAGGGCGAACAAGGCGGACCTGGCGCGCCCGGCCAATCGATGAAGGGCGAGAGCGGCGGGCCTGGTGCACCGGGTCAGTCGATGAAAGAAGATGGCGGCGCCTCGGGCGGTCCCGGTCAGGCAGCCGCGGCGAAGGACGTCGAGGCTGGCGGTGCGTCTGGTGGTCCCGGTGCGGGCAAAGCCAAGGCCGAACCGGAGCTGAAGGAAGGCGAGAAGCGCGCGCCTAAGGACGAGCCGCAGCTCAAGGAAGGCGAAAAAAAGACCAAGCCCGACGCCGGTTCATCCGGCGGGCCAGGGGCTGCGAAGAAGGCCGCCGACGAAGCTGGAGCTTCGGGCGGGCCAGGGGCCGCGGGTGGCCCCGGCGCCAAGAAAAAAGACGACGACGACTTGGTCGACCCCGATGCCGACCGTCCCAATTTCGGTTCGTCCGGCCCCGACGAGGCCGAGGATGAAGCAGAGGAAGAAAAAAGCGCCATGGGTATGGTGCGCGGTGGCCGCGCCAGTACGCCGCCCAAGCGCAAGCCCGAACGCAAACCGGTCAATCCGGCTTATCTGACGGTCGCGATCATGGGGCTCGCCGTGCTTACGCTCGCCGGCATGATCTGGCTGGGCCGCAGCATCCTGATGCAAGCCTATCCGCAGATCGCGGGCTTCTACCAGCGCATGGGCGTCGAGCCGCCGAAACCCGGCGACGGCTTGCGCATTTCGGAATCCGCCAAGCGCCTGCAGCGCATCAACGGCGTTGAGACCTTGGTTGTACGCGGTTTCATCG
>CANKHC010000160.1 GCA_947481595.1 Fidelibacterota bacterium | reverse complement strand
ACGTTTCATGGCACTGGCTGCGGGCGGCTACGGTTTGGTCGAGAGCCGGGGTGACGTGCTGATGTTTGAGCGCCTGTGGGGCGACCAGCGCCTGACGGTCGCGCTTAATTTTTCCGGCGTAACGGTTTTCACGCCGCTGGCCGCTGGTGCAGTCCTGCTTTCCACAACCGGCAAGCGTTTGAGCGAGCCGGTCTATAATCTGCTGTGCCTGCACCCCCATGAAGGTGTGGTGGTGGACACATCGGAGAACGCGGGCTAGCAGACTCTGTACAGGCCCTCCCCGGCCCGCTACAGCTGGGGCGTGAACACCCCGCTTTCACATATATCCCCGCGCCGGATCCTCCTGCCTGACGTGCCCGTGGTCGTCGCCGATTGGACGGCGGCCGCCGTGCTGTCACCGGGGGGAGAAATCACGCAGGAGAAAGTCGCTGCGACCGGACAGCGGGTGCAGCGCGCGCGCCCGCTGGTCTGCCATGCGCCGGCGACGGCGGCGCGCCTGAAGGTCGAGCGCTTTCCGGCTTTCGATGTGTTGGAATTGTTCGCCTTCGTGCGTCCTGCGGCATTCTGTCTGCCGACGGTGGGTGGCCTTGCCGAGGCGTTGCACTTGCGCGTGCCCTTAGCCCTTGAAGACAAACCGCTGACCCTGCTGCAAGCCGCCAAGGCCCTGCTGACGGAATTGGCACAGATCGATGACCTCGCCGCCAAGCCCTTGGCCGAGATTGCTGGCGCCATGACCCGCGGCGGCTGGCTCTGGGGAGAGAGCGTACTTGCGGCCCTCGGCAGCGATCCGAATACCGCGAAGGGATACGGCCCCGCCGCCGGTTTGCGGGTGTGGATGCGTTTGCCGGAATGGCAGGAGCGCCCGCCGCCGGCCCCGCCCGGCAGCAAACCCATTGCGCCCGACGAAAGCGAAGCCCGGCTCGCCGAGCTGTTGGGGGCGCACGCCGAAACCCGCGAGGTGCAGCGGACCTATGCCCGCGCGGTCACCGCCGCCTTTCAGCCGCGCCCGTCGCCCGATCGTCCGTTGTTGGTGCTCGCGGAAGCCGGCACCGGCACGGGCAAGACGCTGGGCTACGTGGCACCCGCGAGCTTGTGGGCGCAGCGCAATGAAGGGGCTGTTTGGCTGTCAACGTTCACGCGCAACCTGCAACGTCAATTGGACCAGGAGCTGGACCGGCTGTATCCGGATCCGGAAGAAAAGAGGCGCAAGGTCGTCATCCGCAAAGGCCGGGAGAATTATCTTTGCCTTTTGAACTACGAGGATGCTGTCAACCGCTTGCAAACTCAGCCGGGCGACGCGGTGGCTTTGGGTTTGATGTCGCGCTGGGCCAGTGCGACGCGCAACGGCGACATGATCGGCGGCGACCTTCCCGGCTGGTTGCCGGAACTGATGTCGCGCGAACGCACGTTAGGGCTCGCTGACCGGCGCGGCGAGTGCATCTATGCGGCCTGCCCGCATTACCAAAAGTGTTTCATCGAACGCACGGTGCGCCGCGCGCGCCACGCCGAAATCGTCGTCGCCAATCACGCGCTGGTGATGGTGCAGGCGGCCCTCGGCGGCATCGACGACGCTGTGCGTCCCACCCGCTATGTCTTCGACGAAGGCCACCACATTTTTGAGGCGGCGGACTCCGCATTTTCGGCGCATTTGAGCGCGCTTGAGACCGCCGACCTGCGCCGCTGGTTGCTGGGCGCGGAAGGATCGGCCATGCGCAGCCGTGCGCGCGGCCTCAAACGCCGCGCCGAAGACCTGATTGCTTCCGGTGACGGCGTGCTTCCGCCCGACGGCGACCTCACCATCGCCCTCAACGAGGTGCTCGACGGCGCACGCATCCTTCCGGGCCAGGGCTGGCGCAACCGCTTAAAAGACGGCGTTCCCCACGGACCGACGGAAACTTTCCTGGCCTTGGTGCGCGAGCAAGTCATGGCGCGCAGCGACACCAACTCGCCCTATTCGCTGGAGACGGAAACCACACCGCTCGCGGATGGCTTGGCCTCCGCTGCAAAGGCGCTCGAAACCGCGCTCACGCGCTTGGAGCAACCGCTGCGCCGCCTGATCGCCGGCTTCGAACGCAAGCTCGACGCGGAGGCCGCGACTCTGAACACCGATGCCCGCGTGCGTATCGAAGGCTTGATGCGCACACTGGAACGCCGCGGCGCCATCCCGGTCGCCGCATGGCGCGCGATGTTGGGCTCTCTTGGCGCTGTGACACCGCCGGAGTTCGTCGACTGGTTCGCCGTCGAGCGCGAGTCCGGCCACGACATCGACATCGGCCTTTACCGCCATTGGGTCGACCCGACCCTGCCCTTCGCCCGCGCGCTGGCCGACCATACCCACGGCATGGTGGTGACTTCGGCCACACTCTTGAACGGCGACGTGAATGCCGCTTCCGACTGGGCCAATGCCGAAGCGCGCGTGGGGGCATCTCACCTGGCCCCACCGGTCGAGCGCACCTCATTGGTCTCGCCCTTCAATTATATTTCGCGCACGAAAGTTCTGGTGATCACCGACGTGCGCAAGGACGATCTCACCCAGGTCGCCGCCGCCTACCGCGAACTGTTCGTGGCAGCCGGCGGCGGCGGTCTCGGTCTGTTCACCGCCATCACGCGCCTACGCGAGGTCCACAAGCAGATCGCCCCGGCCCTCGATGCTGCCGGGCTGCCGCTCTATGCCCAGCACGTCGACGCCATGGATATTTCGACCCTCGTCGACATCTTCCGCGCCGAGGAGGATGCCTGCCTGCTCGGCACCGACGCCGTGCGCGAGGGTGTGGATGTACCAGGCCGGAGTTTGCGCCTGGTGGTGTTCGACCGCGTGCCCTGGCCGCGCCCCGATATTCTGCACAAGGCACGCCGCGAGGCCTTCGGCAAAAAAGGCTACGACGACGCGGTGACGCGCCTGCGCCTCAAGCAGGCCTTCGGCCGCCTGATCCGCCGCGCCACGGACCGCGGCGTGTTCGTCCTGCTCGACCCCATGATGCCCTCGCGTTTCAAAAGCGCCTTCCCGCCCGGCGTGCAGTACTTGCGCATCGGACTGAAAGACGCCGTTGAAGAGGTACGCGCTTTTCTGACGTTGCCGTGATTATTTGGTGGGTGCGACCGGCTTTTCCATCGCCGTGCCGGTTTCGAGGTAGGTCTTCAAGCTCGAGAGGATTTGCGGCCAGCCGCCGCCGACGGCCTGGATGAGCTGCGAATTTTCGACTTCGCTCTCGTGTGTGACCGTCAATTTGACGGAGTTGACGGTCTCTTCGATCAGGTAGGTGCAACGCCCGTAGCCTTCGGCGGTCAGTTCCGGCTTCCATTCGTTGCGCCACTTGATGACGAGCTTCTTCGGCGGATCGGATTCCAGAATTTCGCCGGAGTCGAAGGTCTTTTTGGAATCCATACCCACCATTTTCCAAGGGGCGCCCTTGGTGAAGGTCGATTCCTGAATGGTGCGGAACCAATAGTGCTCCTGAAACTCGGGTTTGGTCAGGGCATCCCACAGTTTCTGCGGTGTGGTTTGGATGTACGTCACATAGACGAACTTACTTTTCATTTTGCGTCCTCCAGGTCTTTTTTGAGTTGCGCCAATGCATCGAGGCGATGGCGTTCGAACTTGCCGATCCAGCGGTCGGCGATCCCGTGGATCGGCACGGGATTGATGAAGTGCAGCTTTTCCCGGCCGCGCCGCTCAGTGCCCACCAGGTTGGCAGTCTCAAGAATGGCCAAATGCTTGCTCACCGCCTGGCGCGACATGTCCAAAATCCGGCACAGCTCGCCCAGCGTCTGGCCGTCGTGGCGATGCAGGCTGTCGAGCAGGCGGCGGCGGCCCTTGTCCGCCAACGCCTTGAAGACTGCATCCATGCTCATGCCGGATAATATGCAACCAAATTGTTGCCTGTCAAGAGGCCCAAACGCGGGCGGGCAAATCGAGGGGATTTTTTGGTTAGCGCGTGACCTGGTAGCGGCAGATTTCCTGCAGCTTGCCGTCCTTGGCTTCGAAGATCATCACGAAGTTCAAGTCTTCGCGGATCGGCACGGTGCGCAGGTAGTTCTTTTTGTTGAACTGCGCGATTTCCGCGGTGGTGTTCATGTCTTCTTGGACATACAGCCGCATCGGCGCCGGCGGGTGCGGGGGGCCGGCGCTCATGTTGAGTTTCTCGAACCAGTCGGTGGGCACAGTGGTGCCCTGAGGAGCCACCAGGAAATAGCTGCCGCCGAAGACATAGGTCCGGTCTTCATGGCGGAACACCTGCGCCGGTTTGCCGGTGTTTTCAAAGTCGATGGTCGCGCGCGCGTTCTCGTCGCCTTCGGGTGAACGCGGCAATTGCTGCCATTTGATGGGCGCAGAGTCGAAATGCGTCTGAAAGTGTTCACAGACCTTGGCGTCTTGTGAGTTCAGAATCGTAAATTCGGGTTGTGGCTGGGCGGCGAATGCCACGCCGGCGCCGCAGACCGCGGCAAGGAAAACAACGCGCTTCATCGTCAGTCCGCTTCGGCGTCCACGAATTGCATGGTGACCGGGCTTTCGCCCACAGCCCCGGTGCGCCGGGTGATCTCGATGCGGCCGTCACCGTCGATGCACTGGCCTTTGGACTTTGCCGGCAGCTTCAAGTCGGCGAGATCCTTGCGCGGGATGCGCACGGGCGTGACGGGGCGCGCCATGCCCCAACTGACTTCACGTTCCTTGTCGATGAAGACCAGCGTCCAGTACTCCTTGAGGTGCAACCAGTGCAGCTCCTGGAAGTTCTCGTAGTCGAAGCCCAGGATCTTGGTGACTTCGTCGTGCGAGAGGCCGGAGTCCAGCGCGCAGACGCGGATGTAAGGCCATGCGGCAAGCGGCGCCAAGTCGATGGCGTCTACGCCTTGCATGAAGGCGTAGCGCAAGTTCCGCTGGAACTGCATTTCCTTTTGCGACGCCGGACCGCCGGTGCGAGTGTAGAGGATGTAGAGGGTCACCGGCGTCAGCGAAAAGATCGCCAGCAGCAACAGGACCCTCAGGAATGACGGCGTCGGCTTCCAGGACATGGCGCTGTTATAACGCGCTGAGCCACCTTTGTCGCTTGAGTAGCACAAAGAAAAAAGGGCCGCAGTTTCCTGCGGCCCTTCATCATTTGGATTGGCTTCAGCCTGGACTTAGAAATCCATCCCGCCGCCCATGCCGCCGCCCGGGGCCATGCCGCCGCCGCCGCCGGATTCCGGCGCCTTCGGCAGATCGGCCACCATCGCTTCGGTGGTGATCAGCAAGCCGGCGATCGACGCCGCGTCCTGCAAGGCGACACGCACGACCTTGGTCGGGTCGATGATGCCGGCTTTCACCATGTCGACGTACTTGCCGCTCTGAGCGTCAAAGCCGAAGTTGACCGTGGCGTTTTCCGAGACCTTACCGGCCACGACCGCACCGTCTTCACCGGCGTTTTCGGCGATCTGACGCAACGGCACGCCCAGCGCGCGGCGGACGATTTCCACGCCCACCTTCTGGTCGTCGTTGGACGTCTCGACCTTCGACAGGGCCTTCGCCGCGCGCAGCAGCGCAACGCCGCCGCCCGGAACGATGCCTTCTTCCACCGCAGCGCGGGTGGCGTGCAGAGCGTCGTCAACGCGGTCTTTCTTTTCTTTCACTTCGGTTTCGGTCGCACCGCCGACCTTGATCACCGCAACGCCGCCGGCCAGCTTGGCCAGACGTTCTTGCAGCTTTTCCTTGTCGTAGTCCGACGTGGTTTCTTCCATCTGCGTACGGAGCTGTTCGCAGCGGCCGTTGATGTCGGCCTTTTTGCCGGCGCCGTCGATGATGGTGGTGTTGTCTTTGTCGATGGTGACGAGCTTGGCCGAACCCAGCATCGGGATGGTGACGTTCTCGAGTTTGATGCCGATGTCTTCGCTGATGACGTCGCCGGCGGTCAGCACGGCGATGTCTTCCAGCATGGCTTTGCGGCGATCGCCGAAGCCCGGGGCCTTCACGGCCGCGACCTTGAGGCCGCCGCGCAGCTTGTT
>CANKHC010000159.1 GCA_947481595.1 Fidelibacterota bacterium | reverse complement strand
TCCGCGAAATGCCGAAACACTCGGTGAGAAGCCGCCTTTGCACCGCCACCGCATCGTGCAGTGTCAGGGCACGAAAATCATCGGTGTTGGATGGCGACGATGACAGTCCATTGGCGAACAGGTTGGGAATGATGATGAAGTAGCGATCAGGGTCGAGGATGCTCCCCGGTGCGACCACCCATTGGGTATCGAGATGCTGCGCGCTGAAGGACGTCGGATAAAGGATGACATTGTCCTTGGCGGAATTCAGCATCCCGAAAGTCTTAAAGGCAACTTTGAGTGACCGGAAACGCTCGCCCGAAGCAAGCTCCACATCGCCGGCTTCAAAGGTGTCGTAGTCGATCGTCCCCATGGCCCCTCAGTCCAACGGTTTGTCGGAGAGCAGAGCCTTGAGGCGGTAGAGGGTTTCGAGAGCTTCGCGCGGCGAAAGGGCATCCGGCGACACCCCCGCCAGGGCAGTCTCGACGGCTGTGGGGCCCTTGGCCGCGACACCCGATTTCGGACGGGGGAGAGCCGCGAACAGCGGCAGGTCATCGGCCAGCCGGGTCGCGGCACTGGCCTGCTCGCCCTTCTCTAAGATGCCCAAGACCTCCTCGGCGCGCGCCACCACGGCACCGGGCAAACCGGCGAGCCGGCCCACATGGATACCGTAGGAGCGGTCGGCGGCACCGGGCGCCACTTCGTGCAGGAAGATCACGTCGTTCTGCCACTCCTTGACCCGCATGCTGTGGGGCTTGAGCTGGTCAAGCCTTGCTGCCAGGCCGGTGAGCTCGTGGTAGTGGGTGGCGAACAGCGCGCGGCAGCGGTTCACGTCGTGCAGATACTCCAAGCTGGCCCAAGCAATGGAAAGGCCGTCAAAGGTCGCCGTGCCGCGGCCGATTTCATCGAGGATCACAAAGGAGCGCGCGGTGGCTTGATTAAGGATGGCGGCAGTTTCGACCATCTCGACCATGAAGGTCGAACGCCCGCGGGCGAGGTCGTCAGCCGCACCCACACGGCTAAACAGCCGGTCGATGACGCCGATGTGCGCCGCTTCCGCCGGGACGTAGGCGCCGATCTGAGCGAGCAACGCGATCAGCGCGTTCTGGCGCAGGAAAGTGCTTTTACCGGCCATGTTGGGACCGGTGATCAGCCAGAGCCGGCCCACACTTAAACCGTTGGGACCTTCATGGGCCCCCAAGTTACAGCCGTTGGCAACGAAGGATTGTCCCTGGACCTTCAGCATGCGCTCGACCACCGGATGACGCCCGGCGGTGATGGCAAAGGCAGCGCTGTCGTCGACCACCGGGCGCACATAGCCAGCATCGACGGCGAGATGGGCGAGGGCGGTGGTGACATCGAGCGCCGCCATGGCGCCGGCGGCAGCCGCGATCTCAAAACTACGCGCCGTGACTTCGTCGACGAGACTGGCGAACAGAGCGAGCTCCAGCGCGAGGGCTTTGTCAGCCGCCGAGCGAATGCGGTCCTCGAGTTCCGAAAGCTCCACGGTGGTGAAGCGCATGGCGTTAGCCATGCTCTGGCGGTGGATGAAGATCGCCGCCGCACCGCCAGCGCGCGCGTCTTCCATCAGCTTCTCGCCGGGCTTGGCGGCGGTTTCGATGTAGTAGCCCAAGACATTGTTGTGACGGATCTTGAGCGCCGCGATGCCGCTCGCCTCGACGTATTTTGCCTGCAGGCCAGCGATAAGCTTGCGGCTTTCATCGCGCAAGGTGAGCAGCTCGTCTAGCCCAACATCATAACCACGCGCGAGAAACCCGCCGTCGCGCGCCAGCAGCGGCAATTCGGCAGCTAGCGCGCGCGTCAGGCGATCAACCAACGCGTCGTGATGGCCGAGGGCTGCGAGATCGCTCGCAACCTGCGGCGGGGCCGGGAGCAAACCCTTGGCCAAATCATTGACGCCGGCGCGCAACACCGGGGCTTGCAGAAGGCCGTCGCGCACCGCCGCCAGATCACGCGGGCCACCGCGCCCGAGACAGAGCCGCGAAAGCGCACGCTCGACGTCGGGGCAACGTGCAAGGGCTGCGCGCAAATGCTCGCGCGCTTGCGCCGCACCGATGAAAAACGCTACGGCATCGAGCCGCGCGTTGATGGCGCCGGGATCGGTCAGCGGCGCGGCCAAGCGAGACCCAAGCAGGCGTGCGCCTGCGCCCGTCACCGTGCAGTCGATGGTGCTGAGCAGACTGCCGCGCCGTTCACCGCTCATGGTTTGGGTCAGTTCGAGATTGCGCCGCGTCGCGGCGTCGATCTCCATCACCGCGCCTTGGGCGAGGCGCTGCGGCCGCGCTAAACGTGGCAATTTGCCTTTCTGCGTCAGCTCGACGTAGTCGAGCAGGGCGCCAGCGGCAGAGACCTCGGCGCGGCTGAAACTGCCGAAGGCCTCCAACGTGCCGACGCCATAGATGCGCTCGAGGCGTTTCTTGGCGTTCTCGGAATCAAAGCGCGGACTGGCCAGCGGGCTCAGAATATCCTTCCAGGGCTCGAGGGCCGCGCGCAGCGCCTCGTCGTCCAGCATGCGGTCGGGGAGCAACAACTCGCCGGGCTCGAGGCGGGCCAACGCCGCGGCGAGATCACCGCCTGCGGCCTTCGCGCCAAAGGCTTGCACCTGGAAATCACCCGTCGACATGTCGAGCCACGCCAGGGCAAAGGGCTGGCTGGTATCGTTCTTCACCTGGGCAAGGGCTGCCAGATAGTTGTGCGCGCGGGCGTCCAGCAGGGCTTCTTCGGTCAGCGTGCCCGGCGTGATCAGCCGCACTACGTCACGGCGCACGACCGCCTTGGAACCGCGCTTCTTGGCCTCGGCAGGGTCTTCCATTTGTTCACAAACGGCGACCTTGAAGCCCTTCTTGATCAGGCGCGAGAGGTAGGTCTCGTGGGAGTGCACCGGCACGCCGCACATGGCGATGTCTTCACCCTGATGCTTGCCGCGCTTGGTCAGCGCGATGTCCAAGGCCCCGGCTGCCTTGACCGCGTCGTCAAAGAACAGCTCGTAGAAGTCGCCCATGCGGTAGAACAAAAGGGCGTCGGGATATTGCGCCTTGGTCGCCAGAAACTGGGCCATCATCGGCGTCACGTCAGTCTGGGCAGTGGGCTGTGCCTCAGCGCTCAAAGGTTCTGTCATGATCCGATTGTCGTTGGTCTCGTCCGGCACGCCCAAAATCCCCGCCCATCGCAGGGCGCGACTATAGGGCTTCGGATGGGTGGCGAACACTCCGCAAGATCATTGGAAAAGCGGGGATAAGTTGAGTAATTTCAGATTGCTGCCACAAGGGGATGCGGCCTAAAGGCATGGAAAAGTTCTCAACCGCCACCGTGCGACGCTTAGGCGCTTGGGCCGTGGGCCCGTGCATGCCGGCCTGGGCGGTCTTGGGCGGTCTCGCGTTTTTCGGGCGCTTAAGCTGGACCGCAGCTTTGGTGTCCTCAGTGATTGTTTTCGTCCTGATGGCGACCCTTGTGCTCGCCCGCCTGGCGGACTTCGACCGCATCATCCGTTATGCCGAGGAGCTGCTGGCCAACCCCGATGCGCCGCCGCCGCTGCTCGAAACATCGGTCACCGCCCAGCGCCTGCTTGCGGCACTGACCGCCGTACGCAAACTTTGGGAGGATCGGCGCGACGAGGCCGACGCCCTGGCCAAATCGCGCCAGGACATTCTCGACAGCCTGCCTGATCCCTTTTTCCTGCTCGACCGGCGCCGGCGTGTGGTCAGCGCCAATGCCGCCGCGCGGGCGCTTTTCGACTTGGACCGCGCCGTCGCCGCCGGGCGCGACCTGGCCGGCGTGATCCGTGATCCCAAGGTCCTGGAGGCGGCCGATCTGGCGCTCGCCCAAAACCGCAAGACCGAGGCGATGTTCACGCTGCCCGCGCCCGTCGAACACACTTTCGGTGCGCTGATTGTGCCGCTGTCGTCCACCGCCAGCGACGGCACGGCCTTGATCGTCGCCCTGCACGACCAGACCGAACGGCTGAAGATGGACCGCATGCGCGCCGACTTCGTCGCCAACGCCAGCCACGAGCTGCGCACGCCCTTGGCCAGCGTGCTGGGCTTCATCGAAACATTGCAAGGCCCGGCCAAGGACGACGAGGAGGCGCGCGAGCGGTTCCTCGATATCATGCTCAAGCAGGCCAACCGCATGACGCGCCTGATCGACGATCTCTTGTCGCTGTCGCGCATCGAACTGCGCGAACATACGCGGCCCACCGAGGCCGTCGGCTTGGAAGCCTTGTTGCGCGCGGCGACAGAGCTGCTCGACCGCATGGCCAAGGAACAGCAGTCCACCGTCGTCGTGAATATTGCCCCGGGCCTTCCGCCGGCCATAGGGGACGCAGGCGAGCTCAGCCAGATCCTGCACAACCTCATCAGCAACGCCATCAAGTATGGCGGCGAGAATGGGCGCGTCGAGATCACCGCCGAAATCTCCGACACCCGTCCGCCCGCCATGCAGGGCAAAGGTAGCTGCTTGAAGATCGCCGTGCGCGACTACGGCGAAGGCATTGCGCGCGAGCACATCCCGCGTCTGACCGAACGCTTCTACCGCGTCGACAACGCGCGCTCGCGTCAGCTCGGTGGCACGGGGTTGGGGCTTGCCATCGTCAAGCACATCATCAATCGGCACAGAGGTGCCTTGGTGGTGGAAAGCGAAGTCGGCAAGGGTGCTACGTTTACGGTGTACTTGCCGATCGCAGGGTAGATCTCTGTCGGTGCATGACCATCAACACCAACGGCAGGACCACGAGGCCTGCCACCGCTGTGTAGACAAAGAACGCGAAGTAGCCCGCGCCTAGGGCCTGGGGCGGAATGCCGGCTCTGCCGGCGCCAGTCATGAGAGCATCCGACGACTGCGAAAAGAAAAGCGTTTTCAACGGTGCTGCCCACCCGCCGTCGGCGGCCGATTGCGCAGCCGCATCAACGATGCGCCCCGATTGGGTGGCGATGATTTTATCGGGCAAGGCATAGAGCGATGAGAACAGCGCATACTGCGTAGCGGTGAAGCCGATGCTCGTCAGGCTGGACATATAAGCGAGCAGACAGGTGCCCGCAAAACTTTGGCAGATGTTATTGACGCCCAAGGTGAGGATGAGTGCGGAGACCTGAGGGCCCTGCGTCGCAAGCCACGCGAACATCAGATTAGAGGCGGGCGCAATGATCGCGCCAACCAGCAACGAGCGCATCACGCCAAAGCGCACCACAGCGTAGCCGCCGGCAAAAATGCCCACCAGCGACATCACCACACCGTAGATTTTGCGAACCTCGGCAATCTGGGTGAGCGTGAACCCCACATCCAGATAGAAGGGGTTCATGATGTTGAGCAGAAATTCCGAAAGGCGATAGAAACAGATGACCGCCAAGATCAGTCCCGCCGTGCGGCCAAAACGGGTGAAGAAGTCCGCAATGGGTTCGCCGAAAACATGCGAGAGGAAATAGCCGGGTTGGGTGGGCTTGCCTGGTAAAGGCCAGGCGCAGGCAACGATCAGCGCGAAGCCCACGATGACCGCGGCAACCTGATAGAAGACGCCGGCAGGGCGCGTGGCCCAGGCGGCGCGCAAGGCCGCATCCATGTCGGGCGGCAAGAATGATGCAATCAGGCTGACCTGCGCCGACAGGCCCGAACCCAAGATCAACGCGCCGACGGCGAGGATCGCCAGGCGCACGAACCATTCCGCGCGCTCAGCCCATGGCCGGGAGGGGCCAGCAATGCGTGGGATCGGACGTATGACGTGGGCGCGCTCACGCGGCGCGCAGAAAACGGCGAGAGCCCCGATGCCCATGAGCGCGGCCATCGTGAAATACGATACCGACCAGCTGAAGGCGTCGGCCAGAAACAAGGGTGCTGCACCGGCGGTGATGTACGCGATGCGGTGGCCCCATTGATAGGACGCCAACATCACACCTTGCTCGCGCTCCTCAGCCACTTCGATGCGCCACGCGTCCATCACAATGTCTTGCGTGGCCCCGGTAAAGCCCGTGAGCACGGCGATGGTTGCCGTGAGCGTGAGGTGCTGCACCGGATCGGTGACGGCGATGAGGATCAGGCCCAGCATGATGAAACCCTGGGCAACCAGCATCCAAGAGCGGCG
>CANKHC010000158.1 GCA_947481595.1 Fidelibacterota bacterium | reverse complement strand
TTCAGCAAGTCTTCCATCGGCACACGGCGATTGAGCTCCTCGATTGCTGCGTGCCATTGCGCGAGCGGCAAGCTGTCGCTCCGAAAGTCGCGCGCAATGGCTTCGAGTGCAATTCGCCATTGTTCTATGTTTGGGGCGACACTCGCGGCATAGGCTTGCGTCGCGATACAGACGCGCATGAACTCCACGGCGCAGATGGTTTTCAATCCATCCAAAAGAAGATCGCGCCGCGTTACGTTCATGCATGAATGCCCCTAAAGAACATCCCAGAATACTAGCTAACAGCCAGCGCAGAATATTGTACCTGGTACCGATTTTCTAAATACACCCCCGCCCCACCCCTCCTTGCTAGGCGGAGAGGCTGCGATGGACCCGCGATCTCCTCTTCGGACCCCGCTTGGCGGGCACCCCTCCTAGGGCCTATGCTGACTCCAAACCCAGGGTGGAAAACCACCCGGCTTGCGAACACGGAACAGTCGGTAAGCCCATGTCCGGTCCACCGGATTCAAAGTCTGCCAAAGGCGCGGTGCCATCTTTGGATGCCGCCGGGGTCTGGGCGGCCATGAGCCACGAGATCCGCACGCCCCTCATGGGTGTCGTCGGCATGCTCGAAATCCTGACGCGCACATCGCTGACCGACGAACAGCGGCGCATCATCGCCACGGCGGGCGAGTCCTCGGCCGCCTTGATGCGCATCGTCGATGACGTGCTGGACCTGGCCAAGCTGGAATCCACGCGCTTCGCGCTGGCGCCCGTTCCCACCGATCTTGTCGACCTGCTGGAAGGCTGCGCTGAGCTTCTCGCCAACCACGCCGAAAGCAAAGCGCTGGCGGTGACGTGCGAAGTGGGCTTCGACGTGCCGCCCGTCGTTTGCGATGCCTTGAGATTGCGCCAGGTCATCCTCAATCTCGGCATCAACGCGATCAAATTCACCGATGCGGGGCATGTGGCTTTGAGCGTGCAGGCGGTCCACGTGAGTGCTGAGAGTGCCGGCCTGCGCTTCACGATTACGGATTCGGGAATCGGCATCCCGGCGGAGCTGCACGCTTTCCTGTTTCAGCCGTTTTCGCAGTTGGCGGTGGCGGCGGGCCGGGGTATGGGCGGTGTCGGCCTGGGGCTGGCGATCTGCCGCGGTCTGGTCGAAGCCATGGCGGGCAAGATCACCGTTGAAAGCGCGGCTGGGCGCGGCACGCGCTTTTCCATCGACGTCGAATTTCCGCGGGCGCGCACGTCCGCGGCGGCCGCCCCCGTGCTGACGGAGTTTTCGGTGCTGGCCGTCGATGCCGGCGAGCCCGCCTTGCAGATTGCGCTGCGTTATCTCACTTCCGCCGGCGCGCATGTGCAGCGCGTGGGAGCACTGGGCACACTGGGCGGCAACAGCCTGGCGCATCACTTGGGCACGCGGGCGCTGGAGAGCGGCAAACTGGTGGTGGTCATCGGGCCCGATGCCGAGGCCGAAGACGTGCAGGCGGCGACGGTCAACCTGGATTCAGCCTCCACGCGCGGACGGGTTCCGGTGCTGTGGCTGCATCCGCGTGCCGTCGGCGGTGCGAGCGGGCTCGCGCGGCGCGGTGTGCGGGCGGTGCGCGCTCATCCCTTGCGGCGCGGGACATTTCTGGCGGCGGTGACGACGCCGCGTCCCGCCGACGTGGACGATGAACCGGTGCTGACGCGGCGCCTCGACACCACGCCTTTCGGCTCGGGCGATGAAGAGGCCGCGGCGACGGCCCGCGCCGATGGCCGTGTCGTGCTGGTGGCCGAGGACAACATCGTCAATCAGCAAGTGTTACGCCAGCAATTGGCCATCCTAGGCTTCGACTGCGATATCACACCCAATGGAACTGCGGCGCTGCAGGCTTTGCGCGAGCGCTCGTATCTCGTGCTGTTGTGCGACTGTCATATGCCGGGCATGGACGGCTTTGAGCTGACAAAACATATTCGCGCCGCCGAAGCCAGCGGAGCGCAACGCCTGCCGATCATCGCCATCACCGCCAATGCCATGCCGGGCGAAGCGGACCGGTGCCGCGCGGCGGGCATGGACGACTACCTGGCCAAGCCGGTGGAGATCGCAGGCCTGCGCACCATGCTGGAACGCTGGCTGGACGAGGGTTGGCACAAGTTGGCCGAAACCGCGCGTCCGGCGGTGAGTGTGCCGATGGCGGAAGAGTTGCCGGCCGTGATCGATTTGAAAAACCTCAGGGCGTTGTTTGGCAACGATACGTCGCGCCTGCGCCCTGTGCTCGACCAATGGCGCAGCGTGATCGAAGACTCAGCGGTGATCCTGAAAGCAGCCCTTGCGGAAAAACGCTGGCGGGACGCCGCGGGCGCCGTGCACCGCATTAAAGGCAGCGCCGGGATCGCGGGAGCGCACGGCCTCTCGGTGTCGGCCGCGGCTTTGGAAGAGGCGCTGCGCAGGGAAGATGGGCCGTTGATCGCCCAGGAGAGCGCGCGCGTGCTGGCGACGGCGGCAGCGGCGCTGGCGGAAGCGCGGCTGTGGGAGTCCGAAGATCAGGCGGCGTTTTCGGCGGCCACGGCGTCGGCCGCGAGAAGGTAGCCGGTTCCGCGCACGGTCTTGATGATCGTCGGGCGCTTGGGATCGAGTTCGATCTTGTGACGCAGGCGTGTGATCAGGACGTCGATGCTGCGGTCGAGCGGATCCCACTCTTTCTGCAGGACCGCCGCCATCAGGCCGTCGCGGCTTTGCACCTTGCCGGCGCAGCGCACGAGATGGGAGAGCAGGCGGCATTCGTTGCCGGTGAGCAGGCGTTCGGAGCCGTCGCGCGCGCGGAAGAGACCCGCACTTTCATCAAGCATGCAGCCGTGGAAGGAAAGCTTTTGCGGGCCGATGGCCTGCGGTGTCATGGAGCGGGACGGTCCGGCGTCGGCGAGAGCGCCGGTGCGCCGCAGGACGCTGCGGATGCGCGCCAGCAGTTCGCGTTCCTCGAAAGGCTTGGTGACGTAATCGTCGGCGCCGCATTCCAGGCCGACGACGCGGTCGACGGTCTCGTTGCGCGTGGTGAGAATGATGATGCCGAGCGAATACTGTTCGCGCAGATGGCGGGTGAGGGCGAAACCGTCTTCACCGGGCAGGCGCAGGTCCATGATGACCAAGTCGACGGAATCTTCCGCCAACACGCCGCGCATCTCGCCGCCCTCGCGGGCCAAAGTGACCCGGTAGCCTTCACCGCGCAGATAAATCTCGAGGACTTCCCGGACGAAGGGATCATCTTCAACCACTAGGATGTGCGGTTGCCGCGCGGAGGTTGTAGAGGCTGGGTCAGACATCGCTGCCGTGAGTTCCGTTCTGTACGAGGCACCGCCTCAGCTCTGCGATATTGCAGGGAGAATACCGTTTTCTATCCCCGGTCGAAAGGGTCTAGGGGATTTATGGCATATTCGGTACAATTCTACTATTGAGGGAGTCCAGGGAAAAGAACGCTACCAACAATGGGTTCAACATTAACGCCACCTTTCCCGCCTGTGACAGGCGGGGCGCTGCCCGACCCGATCCTGGTGGTCGACGACGATGCCTTTGTCTGCACGGTCGTGGCCGCGGCTCTGAGCGCGGCGGGGGCCAGGGTGACGTGCTGTACGTCCGGGCAGGAAGCCTTGGCGATCGTGACGGACCTCAAACCGGCTTTGGTCCTCCTGGATTTTGTCATGCCCGGCCTCGACGGCCGTGCGACATGGAGCGCCTTGCGCGAGCGCCTGACGGCGGCGGGGGTCGCGCTGCCGCGCGGGGTTTTTCTCACCGCACGGGCCGGCGAAGAGACCAAACACTTGGGCGCTGAGCCCCATATCGCCGGCGTGATCGCCAAGCCCTTTGATCCGATGACGTTCGTCGATCAGCTGCGCGGCGTCTTGCAGGCGCCGGCGGGCGACGCGGGAGCTCTGCGCCTCGCGGCTGTGACCGAGGAGTTCGCGCGTTCGCTGGTGGGTGCGGCGGAGCACATCCGCGCGCTCGCCGGTGAATTGCGTGCCGGCGGCTGGCGGCGCGCCGGTGCCGAAGCCTTGCTGGCGCGGGCCCATGCTTTGGCGGGCTCGGCCGGCCTGTTCAAGCGCCACGCGCTCGGTGCCGCGGCGGGCGAGGCCGAAGGCCTTTTGCTGAACTACCTCAAACTGGACCGGGCGCCTGACGTCACCGAACTGCGCCGTCTGGATGCGGCCGTGACCGCGCTCCTCAGTCACTGCCGATAAAAAAAGGCGGCTGCGGTTTCCCGCAGCCGCCTGATTATTTTCACGGGTTGTCTCAGTGGATCTTGCGATCCTTGGTCTCGGGCAAGAAGAAGAAGCCGACGATCATGGAGAGCCCGGCAAAGCCGACCGTATACCAAAGGCCGGAGTAGATGTTGCCGACCGCCGCCACGATGGCGAAGGACGTGATAGGCAGGAAGCCGCCGAACCAGCCCGTGCCGATGTGGTAGGGCAGGCTGAGTGAGGTGTAGCGGATTCGCGCCGGGAACAGCTCGACCAACAACGCCGCCATCGGTCCGTAGATCATAGCCGCGGGCGTCATGATCGCCAGCAGGACGAGGATGGTCATTGGGATGTTGATGTTCGAGGTTTCGGCTTTGAGCGGATAGCCGGCGGTGGAGAGCATGGTGCCGGCCTGTTTCTGCCATTCCGCACGGCGCGCGGCGAGTTCCTCGGCCGGGAGTTCTGCGCCCTTGAATGACGGCAGGACCTGATCGCCGACGCGCATTTCAGCGACGGCACCAGGCGCGGCCTCAACCTTGTCATAGGTGATGCCGGCGTTGCTGAGGTAGTTGGCGGCGATGTCGCACGACGAGGTGAACAGGTTGGTGCGGCCCAAGAGGTCGAACTGGAACGAACACTCGTTGGTGTCGGCAACGACGGTCACAGGCGCGGTGGCGGCGGCTTGCGCGAGCACCGGGTTCGCCGCACCCGTGAGGGCTTTGAACAGCGGGAAGTAGGTGAAGCAGGCCAATGCCGCGGCCGTCAGCATGACCTTCTTGCGGCCCACTTTGTCCGAGAGCCAGCCGAACAGGACATACAGCGGCGTGGAGATCACGAGAGCGCCGGCGATCAAGAGGTTGGCGACAGGGCCGTCGACCTTGAGCACGCGCTCGAGGAAGAACAGCGTATAGAACTGAGCCGCATACCAGACGACAGCCTGCGCGACGACAACACCGCCCAGCGCGATAAGCACGATCTTGAGGTTCTTCCAGTTGCCGAAGGCTTCGCTGAGCGGCGCCTTGGTCTGCGTGCCCGCGGCCTTCATCTTCAAGTAGACGGGGCTTTCCTGGAGCTTGAGCTGGATCCACATGGTCACAGCCAGGAGGATTGCCGACATCAGGAACGGCACGCGCCAGCCCCAATCGTTGAAGGTTTCTTCGCCGAGGACGGTGCGGGTGCCGAAGATCACCGAGAGGCTGAGGGCCATGCCGACGGTTGCGGTTGTTTGAATGAAGCTGGTGTAGAAACCGCGGCGGTTGTCAGGGGCGTGCTCGGCGACGTAGACCGCCGCACCGCCGTAAACCCCGCCGACCGAAAGGCCTTGCAGCATGCGCAGGGCGACGAGGATCCACGGCGAAAGAACGCCAACCTGCGCGTAGGTCGGCAGCAGGCCGACGGCGAAGGTCGCGGCACCCATCAGCGTCAGGGTGAAGATGAATGTGCGCTTGCGGCCCCAGACATCGCCGAGGGCTCCGAACACGATGGCGCCGAAGGGGCGCACCGCGAAGCCGGCGGCGAAGGCGAGCAGGGCCAGGATGAAGGCGGTGGAGGGATCTACGCCTGAAAAGAAGTGGCGGCTGATGACCACCGCCATGGAGCCATAAAGAAAGAAGTCGAACCATTCGAAGACGGTGCCGATGGACGACGCAGCGATGACCTTGAAGTCCTCGCGCCCAACTGCGCCGGCAGTCGTGTGTCCGGCGACGGAAGAAGTTGTTTGGTCGGTCATTGAAAACTCTCTCTCTCTCTATGAGGCTACGAGACGCCGTCCTTTTTAAGTGGGCGTGTCAGCAGCGGAAAATGCACTGGCCTGATGGTTTTTTTTGTACCAGCGGAACTGAGACTACTGCATAGCTGATGTCCCATCTAGATGGGACATCAGCGGCGCCAAAGTTTGCGGTGCCGGTGGGCGGTAACCGAGCGAGGAGTGTGGTCTGACCGTATTGTAGTGGTGG
>CANKHC010000157.1 GCA_947481595.1 Fidelibacterota bacterium | reverse complement strand
CCGATTTACCCGATGACGTCGCAACTTCAATCTGACGCAGTAGCGTCACGATCTGCTCCGGACTGGGTCTCTTCTTTGGCATGACAAAGCTCCTTTCCAAGCTAGTTTCTATCAAATCGCTTGGTACAAAAAGAGCCGGTCAGGTCACTCGGCTGCGGCGGTCCCTGCCCACACGAGGAGAAGGCCGCTCATAACGACACGCGAAAAAGACAAAGACATTTACGCCCCCACAGAACCGAACTGACGCTCCTTCCCCAACCCCGTTCAGCCTGCGGATGCACCAGTCGATGCTGGCGCTTTCCGGCGTGAAATACCCGATGGAATCCATAGCGCGTTCCCGCAAGTGCATACCAGGGAGCGACTCACGCGGGGGTAAGCAGCGTGCTGATTTCTTGAAGAAGCCACAATGTGGATTGGGGCAGAGCGCGGAGCCTTTGGCACGCTTTCTGCACCTCGACAGAGATGAGGTGTCGCGCGAAAGGCCGGGGGCGGAAGGCTCCCCGGCAGCCGACACCGGTGACGATGGAGGCTCCGAATGAGCGTGTCCACTGTTAATAGTCTGATTTCATTGCAAGAATCCCAACTGATCGGGATGCTTCACGGGCAACCGGGTCGCGCCCAAGCCGATGCGAGCGCTGAGAATCGTCGCGCCTGGCTGGCGGCTGGGGGGCAGAATCTGCCCGGGACAACTGGGGCAAAAATGCCCGAGGCCGACCGCGCGGAAATCACCCGCGCGGCGGCGGTCCAGGCAGCCGTGGAGCCTCTCGATCCGCAATTCGCGCCGGAGAACATCACCGCCTTGGTGCTGGCGCTGGAAACCCAACAGGCCTCGCTGGACAGCACGATGCTGCTCAGCGGCAGCGCGGCGGGGCCAGGCGGGCGCTCGCTGATCGACTATCTGACCAGCCCTGAGAGTGTGAACGACGCCGCCAATGATGATGACGCTGCGAACGTCGCTCTGGCCTAACGTCTAGTCCTTCGATTTGGAAAAGCGCCCGTAGCGGATCTTCAGACGGCGCGCGTCGTGTTGTGAGAAGCCAAGCCACTCGCCGTCCTCGATGACAAGACGGCGCGGCCCATCGCTCTTTGCGGGCAAAGGTGCGGCCGGTGGCTCATCGGGTTCCACCGCCTTATCGTGGATCACATAGAATGAATCGCGCAGTGTAGGCTGCAATCCAGCCGACTTCACCACGCCCCGATACTCTTCGATCATATCTTCGGGGAATTTGAACTCCGGCGTGGGGCGCGCGAGATTGATGCAGGCAAAGGAATAGAAGCGTTCGCCCAAACCTTGATGGCGGAACCGCTCATCGACCCAGGAAAACGGCGCGGCACCACCCTCGGAGTCCAGCACCAGGAATCCCACCAACGTGCGTCCCATACGGGCATGCACGACCATGCCGTCGCCGGCGGAGAGGTAGGACTGCAGATTGGAAAGCCACTGGGCGGGGTCGCCCGCGGCTTTCGCCTTGGTGGCGGCTTCACCGACAATGCGGGCGATGCGCGGCAGGACATTGTCCTTGTGCGAGACCAGTTCGAGTTTGATTTCGGGGGGCACGCGCGGGCGCGGTGGCATAGGCGCGGGCAAGCCGGAGCGAGCGAAGGCAACCAAGAGTTTCTCTCCTCGGTGTAACAGCGCCGGTTTACCGGCTGCGGCTCTTCTTTTCTGATCCGCGAAGAGAGACAGTGCGCGCGATTCCTCAACGCTTGGTTAATCGGCCTGGAAGGGTTTTCGAGGCCCCATATCCCCCGAGACAGGGGGGCCGATGACAAGTCGGCCAGGGGGTGGAAACGGCCGCGATTGGCGCTGGCCCAGGCCCCCAAAACCGCCGTAGTCTCAGGGCAATAGGGTGCCTTCAAAGCCCAAGTGATCGGGGGGCCGTCGCGCCATGTTGGTCAATTGCATCGCCTACCAAGACGGGAGAAAGCTCGCCGATATCCCCACACGGGAAATCAGCGACTACTTGGCCAAGCCGGACTGTTTCGTCTGGGTGGCCCTCAAGGACCCTGAGCCGGTCGAACTCGACGAGATGCGCGAGGAATTCGACCTGCATGAGTTGGCGGTGGAAGACGCGCGCGTCGGCCACCAGCGACCGAAGATCGAGGAGTACGGTGACTCCTTGTTTGCGGTCATTCAGCTGATCGAGATGGTCGACCACGAACTGAATGTCGGTGAGATCGACGTCTTTGTCGGCAAGAACTACGTGCTGTCGGTGCGCAACCGGAGCCAGCGGAATTTCGTCGGCGTGCGCGACCGCTGCGAGCGCGAACCTCACCTGCTCAAGCAGGGCTCAGCCTTTGTCCTCTACGCGCTGATGGACGCTGTTGTCGATCGCTATTTCCCGATCATCGACACGTTGGAGAGCGATCTTGAAGACATCGAGGACCAGATCTTTAAGCAAGGCTCAGCCCGCGCCAACACCGAGCACCTTTACAACCTGAAGCGCAAAGTCATGGTGATGAAGCACGCCGTTTTCCCGCTGATGGAGGCGGTCGGCAAGCTGTATGGCGGGCGCGTGCCGCAGATCTGCGTAAACACGCAGGAATACTTCCGCGACGTCTACGACCACCTCTACCGTTTGAATTCGTCGATCGACGCCCTGCGCGAAACGATTGCATCCGCGATGCAGGTGAACCTGGCCATCGTGACCATCGAAGAGAACGAAGTTACCAAGCGCCTGGCCGCCTGGGCCGGCATGTTCGCCGTGCCCACGGCGTTCTTCGGCCTGTGGGGCATGAACTTCAAGCACATGCCCGAACTGGACTGGTACTACGGCTATCCATTCGCACTTTTCCTAGTCGCGGCCGTGCTTATGTTTCTTTACTGGCGCTTTAAGAAGTCGGGCTGGCTCTAGAAGCCTACTCCGCCGCGCCTTCCATCGCCGCCCCATCCATGGCCTTCGACAACAGCATGTAAAGCTTGCCCATGTCTGAGGTGGAGAACGTCGTGGTCAGCACTTCGGCGCGGTCGGTGGCACGCGCGTGTTTGACCAGAGCCGAGTATTCCTTGAGATAGCGCATGACGTAGCCGCGGAACTTGTCGTCGGTCTGGTATTTCTTCTGGATCGCTTCGAACTTCTGGCGGCTGAGCGTCTTGGTGATGTGGCGCAGGAACACGCCCTGGTCGCCCTTGTAGTAGCGCTTCCACAGTTCTTCCTCGACGGACGGCTGGAAAATGCGGGCGATGTCGACCGCCATGCTGTGCAGCTGTTCGATGACATAGGTGGTGTTCTCGAGGAACTTGCCAGTGTGGGCCTTGTCGTGGGCTTCCTCGAGCTGCTTGGCGGTATCGGCCGCCTTGGTGGCGCTGGACATCAGCTGATCCACCTGGCGAGCGAAGGTCTGGCCGGCGCGTCCCGTCTGTTCGGTGATGCCGTTGCTGGCTTCGACCAGGCTTTCGGCGTGTTTCTTGAGGGTCTTGAGCACGACTTCAACGCGATTGACGGCCTCGTCGGCCGATTTACCCAGCGTGAGCAACTGCTGGCGGAAGGCTTCGCCCGTGGCCCGCGTGCCTGAGGCGATTTTTTCCGAAGTGTCGGAGAATTCGCCCAGGGACTGGCGCATCTTCTCGCCGGCGACGCTGACCTGTGCCGCGCCGCGGTTGGTGGAGTCCTCGAAGTCGAGCATGAGCTTCTGCAGGGAGTCGCGGAAGCCGTTGAGGCGCACCTGCGCGTCGTCGGTGGCGGTGGCAATGGCGGCAGAACGCTGGCGCAGGCCGTCGCCGACCACGGACATGGTTTCGGTGGCGTGGTTGGCAGCCTTGTCGATGGCCGCGACCTGGGTGTGGAAGCCGATGGAGGCGTCCTTAAGCTTGACGCCGGCGGCGTCGGCCGCTGAACGCAGCGCGTCCTTGCTCTCATCCAGGGTGCCGAGCACCGCCTGCATGTCCTTCGACACTTGGGCGGCGACGCTGGACAGGGCCGAGACCTCGGTGCCGATCTCGCGGCTGACGTCCTTGGTCTTGGCGACGGAGTGGGTGACAGTGTCCTGGACCTTCTGGGAGGTGGCTTCCAGGGACTCGCGGATCGATTCCAGTTCCTTGGTAACACGGGCCGACAACTGCATGAGCTCGGAAGAGTTCTGACTGAGAATGTCCGACATCGAGCGGACGTGAGCCAGGACCTGCTCGGAGGTCGAACCCATCTGGCGCGCCTGCTGGGCGAGAGCGGTCTCCGACAGCTTGACGTGGGTGGTGAGTGTATTGGCCGCCATTTCGAGTTCGTCGTTCTGGCGGCGCAGCGTATCGCGGATGGTGTCGGCCTGAACGGCGGCGCGGCTGGCGGAGTTGGCCAGCTGCTCGGCGTGTTCGCGTACGCGTACGCCAACAGTGTCGATCTTCTGGATGACAACATCCGAGACCGTGCCCATGGCTTCAGCGCGCGTGATCGCGACGGAGGAGGCCTTCTCGAGGTCGGCGGTGGCGCGGTCGAACTTCTCGGTGACGATGCGTGAACGCAGCCCAAACTCATCAGCAGCGGCAGCCAGGCGCGTTTCGACGCGCGTGGCGGCTTCGCCGACTCCATCGGCCTGTTTCTTGACCATCGCTTCGACGAGGCGAAGCTTGGCGACAGCGCCGTCAGAGGCGGCACTGAGCTCCTTGGTTTGGATGCCCAACGCTTCTTCGACGATCTTCACGCGGCTGAGCACGCGTTCCATGACCTGGTCGAGGTTAGCGGTCTGTTGGCCCAGGCGCATGGTGACCTTGGTCGCCTGGTCTTCGATGCGGTCGCCGGCGGCAGCCAATTCGGAACGCTGCTTGTCGAAGACCGTCTCAAGGCTGTGGGCCTTGCCGGAAAGCTTGTCGGCGATTTCGCCGATGGTGGCTTCGGCACGTTTGGCGGCCTCTTCAACCTGTTCGGCATTGGATGCAACAGCCTTGCCCATCTCGTTGGCATAGGCTTTGGCGGTCTCGCCGGCTTTGGCCAGGGCCTTTTCCTGCTCACCCAACTGCTGGGCGATGGCCGCACTCATGCCGCGCGCGCGTTCGGTGGCGGTCGAGAGGCTGTTGACGTGACCGGCAAGGGTCTGGCCCATGCTGTTAACTTCGGTCAGGGTCTTTTGGCTCGAGGTGCGGACGAATTCGTGCTGGCGGCGCAGCGCGTCCTCGATCTTGAGGTTCACATCGGCGGCGGAATCGATGACGGTCTGCAGCTTGGCGACCTGTTCGGTGACGGCGGCGGCAGCCGAAGCAGCGCCCGCTTCGAGCTGACCGGTGACGCTGGCCAGCTTTTCGGTGTCGCGTAGGAAGCCGGTTTGCAGCTTCTGCATATTCTTGACGGCGGTCTCACTGCCATCAAGCAGCATGCGCGCCTGGGCCTTGAGGGATTCCGAGACCGTGGCGATGCGCTCTTCGGCGTACTCGGCGGGATAGGTGAGTTGTTCGAGGTGATGGCGAAGGGCCGCACTCTCGCGGCGCAGCTCGCGCCCACGATCAAGATAAGCGATGACCAGCCAAAGGAAGGCCAGCGGCAGCATGAAGGTGGCCATGAAGCTGCCGAACTGATCGGGCAGCAGCGTGAACAGCTGGCCCCAGCCGATGGTCGCTGTGATGTAGATCGCGAAGGCTATCGTCCAAAGGGCCGAGACGACGATGCCCGCGGCGATGGCTCTGCCTGTTTCGTGCCACCAGACGGCAAAGGCGCTTTCTTCGGCTTCGCCAGATGGGACAACCGACTCAGTGCCGGCATGCGCGAGAATACTGTTGCGTGACGGTGCGCCAAAGGGCGGGCGTTTGACGCGCGCCGCACCGCGGGCTGACTTCAGGGCGATCTTCGGCGGAGCTGCGGTGTCCGCGTCGCCATCGTGGAAGGCGTCGTTGTTCTCGCTCATGGTCCGTACCCCTCGCGCTCTTGTTGAGCGGCAAATCTTATTGGCCGGGACATACGGTGCACAGTGCCGGTCCCGACTCATCCGGACTGGTACACTAGGCAATGAAGGTTAAGGATGTGTTGGGCCGACGGCCCGGAAAAGGCCTGCGCGGGGTTCGCGGGCGAGACTGTAACAAGTTGAAAGATAAATACTTTTATTCCGCGATGCGGGCGAAGGCGTCGGCGGGGGCCAGCACTTCCTCGGCCGCCGCCATGGACTTCTGCTGCTTGGTCCAGGCACTGGCATAGGCACCGCCGCGGGCCAGCAATTCATCATGCGTACCGCGTTCGATGATCTCGCCGTCGTCGAGCACCAGGATCTGATCGGCATCCACAATCGTCGAT
>CANKHC010000156.1 GCA_947481595.1 Fidelibacterota bacterium | reverse complement strand
TCAAATTCACCGAAGCCCTCGACGGCATCGTGCTGACCGTCGCTCCCGAGGAATGATTTAGTCGGGCCAGCGCCCCGCGCGCGGAAGGCGCGCAAACAAAAAAGAAGCGTTGGCTCGACGTCAATCCGGCCAACGCTTATGCATCCAAAGCCATTGGCCCGGCCGAGCGCGTATCCACTCCTCTAGCCGCTGATTGATCTGCGTCAGCGCCGCGCGCACATCGTCGTCCGTGCCATCTTTGGGAAAGTGGAACGCTTCCTCCACCGTCACCTTGAAGCGTCCATCCTCCAGGCGCTCCGTGCGCACCGGAAACACCGGGCAATCAAAGCGCATCGCAAAGCGCGCCACCGCATCGCCGGTGAAGGCCCCGCGCCCGAAGAACGGGATCTCCATGCCGGTGTTGAGCTTCTGGTCCACCACCATGATCACATGTTCGCCAGTGCCCAGCGCCTTGAGCATCTGGCGCGCGCCCATGGCCCCCTTGGGCGCCATGCCGGCGGTGTAAGGTGCGCGCAAGTCGGCGATCATGCGGTCCACCAGCGGATTGTTGGCCGGGCGGTAGACGATCGTCAGCGCCTGCGACAGCCGGGCGAGGGCCGGCGGAATCACTTCCCAGTTCCCCAGATGTGCGCAGAACAAGACCGCCGGAAGGTCGCGGACCGCCAGTTCCGCCAGCGCCTCATGCCCCGAGACCACAATCCGCCCCGGCTCGGCGGCAATTTTGGCCAGCACGGCGTATTCCATCATGGTGCGGCCGAAGTTCTCAAAAGCTTCTTCCAGGATGCGCTTTCGGGAAAGGGCGTCGTATTCCGGCAGGGCGCGCGCGAGGTTGCGCTCGGCCGTGCGCTTCGCACCGGTCAGCGGTCCAATCCTGCGCCCCAGCCAACCGCCGAACGCCGACGCCGTATCCGGCGCGAGGCGGCTGAGGACCGCAAACACCACGCGCGCCAAGCCCGCCTCCAGGTGATGGCGCAGGCGGGTGGGCTGGTTATCCTCGCGCATAGGCTTTCGCTGGGTCGGTGCGATATAAGAGCATGAAGCATTCATAGGTACTTCTGTGCGCATCTTGCAAGTCATGGCGAGCGGCCTTCACGGCGGCGCCGAGGTCTTTTACGAAGACCTGGTGCAGGCCTTGGCGCGCCGTGGCGTCGCGCAGGCCTGCGTCATCCGCCCGTATCCCCAGCGCGCGCGCCTGCTCGAAGCTGCGGGTTGCCCCGTCACCATGCTCACCTTCGGCGGCCCCTTTGATCTCGCCACACCGTTCAAGCTCGCGCGCGTTGCCAAAGAAGCCAAACCTGACGTGGTCCTCGGCTGGATGAACCGCGCCACACGCATCTTGCCCAAAGGACCCTGGGCCAACGTCGGGCGCCTCGGCGGCTATTACGACCTCAAATACTACCGCCGTTGCCGCGCCCTGATCTGCAACACGCCCGACATCGCCGCGTACGTCATACGGGAAGGCCGCGCGAGCGCAGACGTGCATTACATCCCCAATTTCTGTCCCGTGGCGCCGGGTGAAGCCCTGCCGCGTAGCGCACTCGACACACCCGACGGCGCCAAGGTCCTCTTGATCCTCGCGCGCCTGCACGAAGCCAAAGGCATCGACGTCGCCCTGCGCGCGCTGGTTTCGGTCCCCGACACATATCTGTGGATCGCGGGCGAGGGGCCGTTGGAGGCTGACCTCAAGCGCCTCGCCGCCGAACTCGGCATCGCCGCCCGCGTGCGCTTCCTGGGTTGGCGCGACGACCGTTCCGCGCTCCTGCGCGCCGCCGATGCTTGCCTCGTGCCCTCACGGCACGAGCCCTTCGGCAATGTCGTCGTCAACGCCTGGGCGCATGGTATTCCCGTCATCGCCGCCGCTGCCCAAGGGCCGGACTTCCTCATTCAGCACGCCAGCGACGGCCTCAAGGTCCCGGTCGACGACGCTCCCGCGCTGGCCGAGGCCATCAATTCGTTGCTGACCGACGCAACCTTGAGTGCACACCTGGTCGCCGGCGGCCAAAAGCGCACCGCTGCCGAATTCTCCGAATCCGCCGTCGTGAACCGCTACCGCGAAGTTCTCGAAACCCTCATGCGCCGGGGTTGAATTCCACACGCCACAAGGGATTTAGGGCCGGTCCCTTCGATTGTCCTCCCCTCTGGGACAGGGCATAGTTGCCGCATGTCCCAGCTGTCCAAGCCTGCCGTCACCAAGGTTGCGAAGCCCCCCGTCTCCCGGGCGCCGGCGCGCGGTGATACCAGCCCTCCGCGGCGATGATGGCTCAGGCGCGCGCCGGCCGCAAAAAGACTGCGCCGAAAGCCAAGAAGAAAGCCGCCAAGAAAGCGCCGAAGAAGAAAACCAAGAAAAAATCCAAGCGCCGTTAAAGTGCAGCAGCAAATCTCGCTGATGACGCTGGGCGTTGCGGACCTCGCGCGCGCGCGGCGCTTCTACGCCGATGGCTTCGGATGGAAACCGGTCTTCGAGATGCCCGACATCATCTTCTTCCAGATGAACGGCCTCGTGCTCGGCCTGTGGCTGAAGGCGTCGCTCGAAGGCGACATGCAAGCCACGGCCGCTTCCGGCACAGGTGCGTTTGCACTCGCCCACAATGTCGCCCGCCAGGAAGACGTCCAGCCCACCCTCGACCGCTTGGCGCAGTTCGGCGGGCGCATCACGCGTCCCGGCGACGCCCCGCCCCACGGCGGCTTCCGCGGCTACATCACTGACCCCGACGGCCACCCCTGGGAAATCGCCTGGAACCCCGCCTGGCCCATCAGCCCTGAAGGCTATGTGAAGTTCGCCGCGCCCTAAGCTGGGAATCTCTTATAAATATATAGTAATATCAATTACTTGTGACTGACCATCCCTCAGTTGCTCGCTTCCGGAGCGGCGCGTAGTATCCGCCGCCTTTGCCGCCCCTATTTGGGCCGCTTCCGGAGTGTTTCTTTGCGCTACGTCAGTACCCGCGGCCGTGCCCCCGATCTAGGCTTCGACGATGTCCTGCTCAGCGGCCTGGCCACGGACGGCGGCCTCTATGTGCCCGCCAAGTGGCCGATCCTGACCCGCGCCGAAATCGCCGGCCTGGCCAGCCTCGACTATCCAGCACTCGCCGCGCGCATCATGGCGCCCTTCGTCGAAGGCAGCGTGTTGGCGGGCGACCTCGAAAGCCTGACGCGCGCCGCCTACGCCTCCTTCACCCACAAAGCCGTAGCCCCCCTTAAACAGATCGGGGCCAACGACTGGCTGGTGGAGCTGTTCCACGGTCCCACGCTCGCCTTCAAGGACTACGCCCTGCAGGCCGTCGGCCTGATGTTCGACCGCGTGCTGAAAGCGCGCAGCAGCCGCGTCACCATCGTCGGTGCCACCTCGGGCGACACCGGCTCGGCCGCCATCGAAGCCACCCGCGGCAAGGACGCCGTCGACATCTTCATCCTCCATCCGGAGGGCCGCACCTCCGAAGTGCAGCGCCGCCAGATGACCACGGTGGACGCCGCCAACGTCCACAACATCGCCGTCAAAGGCACCTTCGACGACTGCCAGGACATGGTCAAAGCCATGTTCGCCGACACAAACTTCCGCGGCGACCTCAACCTCTCGGCGGTCAACTCCATCAACTGGGCGCGCATCATGGCCCAGGTGGTCTATTACTTCTGGGCGGCGCTCGCCGTCGGCGCCCCTTACCGCTCCGTCGCCTTCTCCGTGCCCACCGGCAACTTCGGCAACGTCTTCGCGGGCTTTGTCGCCCAGCGTATGGGCCTGCCCATCGCCAAGTTTATCGTCGGCTCCAACAGCAACGACATCCTCACGCGCTTTTTCGAAACCGGCGCCATGACGCAACAAGGCGTGGTGGCAACGCTCAGCCCCTCCATGGATATCCAGGTCTCCTCCAACTTCGAACGCCTGCTGTTTGAAAACCTCCACCGCGACGGTGCCGCCGTCTCGCGCCTGATGGACCAGCTCAAGCAGTCCGGCTCCTACCGCGTGCCTGACGAGGCTTATCAGGCGATGGTTGCGGGCTTCACCGGCCGGCGCCTCGACGACGCCGGCACCAAGCGCATCATCGGCGACACCTATAAATCCACCGGTGAACTCATCGACCCGCACACCGCCGTCGGCCTTTACGCCGCGCGCGCCGCGAACCTGCCTGCCGAACTCCCGCGCCTGACGCTCGCCACCGCCCATCCCGCCAAGTTCCCGGCGGCGGTGAAAGATGCCACCGGTATCGCCCCGGCGCTGCCTGCGTCACTCGCAGACCTCTTCACCCGCAAGGAACGCTTCACCGTTCTGCCCAACGATCTCGCGCAGGTGAAAGCTTTCGTGCGCGCCCACGCCCGTTCAGCCAAGGCTCCCGCTTGAAAGTTTCAGCATGACCGTCCGCGTCACAACCCTCGCCAACGGTTTGCGCGTCGCCACCGACACCATGACCTCGGTCGAGACCGTGGCGGTGGGTGTGTGGGTTGCCGCCGGCACGCGCCACGAGACCGCTGAAATCAACGGCATCTCGCACCTGCTCGAACACATGGCCTTCAAGGGCACGGCCCGGCGCACCGCACAGATGATCGCCGAGGAAATGGACAACGTCGGCGGCCAGCTCAACGCCTACACCAGCCGCGACCACACCGCCTATTACGCCAAGGTCCTCAAGGAGGATGTGGCGCTCGCCGTAGACATCCTCTCCGACATCCTGCTCAATTCATCGATGGACGCCGAGGAGCTGGCGCGCGAACAGCACGTCGTGGTGCAGGAAATCAACCAGGCCGACGACACGCCCGACGACATCATCTTCGATCATTTCCAGGCGGCCGCTTTCCCCAATCAGCCCATCGGCTGGCCGGTGCTGGGCCGCGAGGAGATCGTGCGCGCGGTCACCCCGGATCTCCTGCGCTCCTACATGGCCGGCAACTACGCCGCCGACAACATGGTGGCGTCGGCCTCCGGTGCCGTCGATCACGACACCTTCGTCGCCTTGATCGAGCGTGCTTTCGCGTCCCTCCCGCGCCGCTCCGCCGTCAGCGAAAAGCCCGCCACCTACACCGGCGGCGACTTCCGTCAAGGTCGCGAGCTCGAACAGATCCACGTCGTGCTCGGCTACGCCGGCATCGCCCACGCCGATCCGGATTTTTACAATCTCGGTGCGCTGTCGACACTGCTCGGCGAAGGCATGTCCTCGCGCCTTTTCCAAGAAGTGCGCGAGAAGAGGGGCCTCGCCTATTCCGTCTTTTCCAACACGCAGTCGTTTTCCGACACCGGACTGTTTTCGATCTATCTCGGCACCGGCAAGGGCGACATCAAAAAGCTGGTACCGGTGCTGAAAGACGAGATCGCCAAAGTGACCGAGGCCGTCACCGACGACGAAGTCAAACGCGCCCGCGCCCAGATCAAGGCCGGCCTGCTGATGTCCTTGGAAAGCCCCGGCAGCCGCTGCGCCCAGTCGGCGCGTCAGATCATGGTCTACGGCCGTCCGCTGGAAACGGGCGAGATCATCGCCAAGGTCGATGCGGTCGATGCCGCCGGCATCACCCGCGTCGCCCAGCGTATTTTCTCAAGCCCCACGACACTCGCGGCCCTTGGCGATAAAAAATCTCTGGATGGTCTTAGCGCGCTGCGCGCCTAAGCGTGTCCGGCTTCGCTCGACAGCTGGTGCGCGGCAATGCCGATCTTGGCCAGCGCGCGGCTCCATTTGGCGTCGTAATCCTGAGCGAACAACAAGTCCATGTCCGCAGGCACGTTCAGCCAGGCGTTACGCTTGATCTCGTCGTCGAGCTGGCGCGAATCCCAGCCGGCATAGCCCAGCGCCATCAGGTTGCGGTCCGGGCCCGTCCCCTCGGCAATGGCGCGCAAGATGTCGGTGGTCGTCGACAGACAGATTTCGCTGTCGATCACCAATGTGCCGGCCTTCTGGTAGTCGCCTGAATGCAGGATGAAGCCCAGCTGAGTCTGCACCGGCCCGCCGCGGTGTACCTGCACCTGGGCGCAGCTGTTCGACTGCGGCTTGATCTTCAAGTTGCTGAGAATGTCGCCGAAGCGCACGTCGGGCAGGGGCTTGTTGATGATCAGCCCCATGGCCCCTTCTTCGAGTGAATGCACACACATGTAGATCACGGCGCGCTCGAATCGCGGATCGGTCATGCCGGGCATCGCCACCAGCAACTGGCCGGTGAGATAGCCCGTGCTGCCTTTACCTTGCGAATATCCGGCGCGTGAAACTGCCATTTGCCAATGATTATCGGTGTTTCTGTTCGTATAATTTGGGCGCCTGCCGGGGCGAATACAAGACTTGAAAATCCGCGTTCGCCATAATTCCCGTGACTGCGAATCTGTAACGCGCGCAAACGATAAGCCC
>CANKHC010000155.1 GCA_947481595.1 Fidelibacterota bacterium | reverse complement strand
CCGGGGATCAAATTCGCCAGGCGGATCGGCGAGCGCCGGCCGCTATTGAGACGGATCGTGATCGATCCTTTCACCAGCATGTAGAAGGACTCGCCGCTGTCGCCTTCGCGGAACAGCATGGTGCCGGCAGGCAGTTCGCGCCGCTGGATAACCCCGGCAAGATGCGCTTGTTCGTCAGGCGTCGGCCCCGCCACCAAACCGAATTCATGCAGGGGCATTTCACTCTGGTTCACGGTGGCCAATCCGCCGGCTTGCAACACACTATCTTCAGCCCATTCCAGCGCCGCATCGGTGTCTGCATACAATCTGCAGACATCGAAGATGCGCTCGCCGGCGATAACCGCGAGGAAGCGCCCGTTGAGGTCTTCCTTGGTCATGTGCGAGAGCAGCGCCGTTTTGCCGCCGGCAATCATGCGCTGAAAGAGCTGGAGCAGAAGCCGTACCCCGGTGGAATCCATATCGGCCAGCCGGCCGCAGTCGAGGATCACGACGCGCGCACCTTCCGAAAGCCGTTCGACCTCGCTGAACAGCGCATCCGCCGTACCGAAGAAGAGGGGGCCATCGAGCTCCACCACGATTATCTGGTGCGCGCGGGCAGCAAGGTAATCTGCCTCGCCACGTTCGCGCACCTTCAGCGAGCGGCGGGCGGTGCCGTCGTAATGACGCCGTACAATGGGCTTGCTCATGTCGCGGACGAACATCACCATGGCGATGAGCATGCCTGCGATCACAGCCGTGATCAGGTTGACGATCACCGTCACCGCAGCGACGGCCAGCACGATCACCAGGTTGGCGGCGATGGCGCGGCGGAAGGGTCCAGCGATGCGCAGGCGCGAGACCAGCTCGCGCGTCCAGGCATCCATGATGCCGAGAGCGACAATCGTCAGCACCGCCGCCAAGACTGATCGCGGCAGGTATTGCAGCCATGGCCCGGCGGCGAGGGCGCCGATCAGCACGATGATGGCACTCATCACGGCGGCGCGGCGCGTGCGACCGCCGGCCTTGAGGCAGGCAGCGCTGCGTCCCACCGCGCCGGAGCTGGCGAGACCGCCGATCGCACCGGCGGCCATGTTGGAAAGACCTTGGCCAAGCAGTTCGCGGTTGCTGTCGTGGCGTCCCATGGTGATGCTGTCGAGGACCGCGGCACCCATCAGCGAATCAATCGCCGCGATGATCGCAAGGATGCCGACCGCCGGCATCAATTGCATCAGGCGTTCCACGATCCAGGGATCCCATTCTACCCGCCACACATCGAGCATGGCCAACGAGGGGACCAACGGCGGAATCTCGCCGATGGTCGGTCCCAGGCTTTCGGGCGCGACAAAGGCGCTGAGCGCGTAGTGCAGGATCAAACCGCCGGCCAAACCCGCGAGCAGGCTCGGTACCTTGCGCACAACCTTCGGCGCCAGTGAGATCATCAGCAGCGTGGCGCCTGCAACCACCACACCCCAGGGGCTGACGTGCTGCGACATGTCGCGCCAATCAGCCCAGGCGAAGTGTTCCGGCAGTGCCAACAAGCCGCGCAGCTGGCTGAGGAGCAGCAGGACGGCGACGCCGTTCATGAAGCCCGCGACGACCGGGTAAGGGATGAATTTAATGACGCGGCCCAGCCGCGCGATGCCGAACAGCGCTTCGGCGAGACCGGCGAGGAATACGCCGAACATGGCCAGCGCAATCGCCATGCTTGCACCGCCGTGGGATTCTAAGTCCGGCGCCTCTGCGACCATGGCCACCATGGTTGCCATGATCACCGCGACGGAGGCGCGTGGGCCCGAGATCATGCGCGGTGCGCCGCCGAGAAGGGCTGCGACAAGACCGGCGGCAACAGCACCATAGAGCCCCGCCACGACGCCCATGCCGGCATAGGCCGTGCCCAGGGCCGCGAAGGTCATGAGACCCAGCGGAACCGATTCCGAAATGGTGATGACGGCGGCGACAAGCGCGCCTGTCACGTCACCGCGCAGGGTCGCGGTGTCGGCCCCCTTGCCCCCGGCCATATCGGCCGTGGCCAATTGCTCTGGTAGTTCCGCTTCCAAGCCCACCCTCGTCCGAATTTAGTCCCCGGGCGAGGGTATCACTGCCGGCTCTTTATGGCCAATTGGCCGCCGGGCGCGGCGCGTGGAAGGCCATCAGTACGATCGGGGCACCGCCGGTGGGCATGATCTGGTGCGCTGTGTTTTCCGGCACGATGATGAAGTCACCCTTGGCGATGGCCTGGGAGGTGCCGCCGGCGATCGCCGAGCCGCCGAGGTTGTTTGCGTTGTTGCGCTTTTCATCCACCAGCTTCCCGCCGGTGATCAGCGTGCCAGTGCCTTCGATGACGTAGAACATCTCGGCATCCTTCTCGTGCACCGACGGCGGATTGTTGCCGGCCCGGTACTCGAGGCCGGCACGGTAGGGGGCAAGCGAGAGAATCGGCAAGCCGATCATGGCCTGACCTGGCTTGAGCTGCGCTTTGGCTTGCGCGATCAAAGCCGTCACTTCAGCAGAGGAGGTGAAGGTCTTCATCGGCGGCGGCGCAGGCGGCGCAGATTGCGCAAAGGCTGTGCCGGCAATGGCGGCAGCGAGAACAGTCGACAGCAGGATCGTACGCATGAAGCCCTCCCTTGGATTGAAGCCGCATTGGACAACAGCGCCGTGTCCCACGCAAGCGGTTGGCGCCTTCCGGAGGCCGGTATATGGTCGGGAAATTGTAACCTTATGAGGGGAGGCGAGGGTGATAGGTGGCTGCCGCTGCGGCAATATCTCCGTGGAGCTTACCCTCACTCAAGCGCCGGAGGCTTACACCGCGCGCCGCTGCCTGTGTTCCTTCTGTACCGAACGCGCGGTCCTCTATGTCTCGGACCCGAACGGGCTTTACCAGATTACCATCGCCGACGACGCGGTGGTCGAACGTAAACGCTTCGGCACCCAGACCGCAGACTTCATGGTGTGTGGCAAATGCGATGGCTTCATCGGCGCCGTCTGCGACACGCCGACAGGGCGCCGCGCGGTGGTCAATCTGAAGTGCCTGTCCGAAGGCAATACCCTGACCACCAAGATTCAGGACTTCGACTATGACGCCGAGACCGTGGAGCAGCGGCTCGCGCGCCGGGGGCGCAACTGGACCCCGGTCGCGGTGACCATCAAAGGCTAGCCTTTCTTTGCCGGCTCGTTGACCGCCCAGCTGACGCCGAAGGGATCCTTGAGTTTGCCGTAGCGGTCGCCCCAAGGGGCGCGGTCGAGCGGCAGCACGACTTCACAGCCGGCATCCACCGCGCGTTTCCACCATGGATCGGCGTCGTCGAGCACAAGCTGCATGGTGTAGCTACCGGACGGCGTGTGCGCGTAACCGTGTTCGGGAAACTCGTCGCACAGCATCAGCGAGCCGCCGTTGATCTCCAGGTGGCAGTGCATCAGGCGGCCGTCGGGCATCGGTATGCGCTGGACTTCCTTGGCGCCGAAGGCTTTTTGATAGAAGTCTGCCGCCTTCGCTCCACCTTTGACCGTGAGATAGGGAATCACGCCGCCCATAGGCGGCAGCTTGGGCGTCGGCCCGCCCGGCGCCGTCATCAGCGGGAACGAGAAGCCCAGGATTTCGCAAGCGCCGTCGCCCATGGTCGCGATGAATTCCTTGACCTCGGCGATGGCCTCCTCGCGGGTCGAAGCATTGAGGATGGAGAAGCCGCCGGCGCTGAAGAAGGCGTGATCGCCCTTGGGCGCGTCTTCGACCGTAACCTTGCCGTCCCTGCGGACGACACGGGCACCAAGACGCTCGCGCGACCCCAGCCCGCCCGAGGCGAGCAATGCGCCCGAAGCCAGTTTCGCAGTGATCATCTTCATCATCACGTCCATATGTTCTGGCGTGGGCGGGCCCTTGGCCATAGCCTCGCGGTCGCCTGTAAATAGCGAAACGAATTGCATGTCGGCTCTCCTCAGAGGGTTTTGGCGAGTTCTTCAAGCTGGTCGGCGCATTGGCCCCAGCCGGTGTGGAAGCCCATCTCGTCGTGCTTCTTGCAGTTCTCCGCCGTCCAGTGCCGGGCGCGGGCGGTGTATTTGGTCTTGCCGCCGCCGGCATCCTCGAAGGTGACGATGCCGACAAAGAACGGCGTGCCTTCGACCGGTTCCCACGCCTTGGAGAAGGCATCGGTGAAAACGATCTTCTTGCCGGGCACGACCTCGAGGTAGACGCCGGGGTTCGGGAACTCTTGGCCTTCGGGCGAGCGCATGGTGACGCAGGTGTCGCCGCCGGAGCGCACGTCGTTCTCCACTTTAGACGTCGTCCACGGCTTGGGCGCGAACCACTTCTTCATCAATTCCGGTTCGGTCCAGCAGCGGTAGGCGTTGCCGGGCGTGCAGTTCAGTGTCCGCTCGAGGACGAGTTCGTGTTTGGTGTTCATGTTCTCACTCCCGTTTTCTGTCCGTTACAACCCTAGGACGCCCGGACCGCTTCCGTCCCGACATCGCCATGAAATTTTTTTACGATGTTCTTTGGTCGGCCATCAGCCGGTCGATATGCATGCGGATATGCGCAGCCTCGGCGGGGGTGTTGGCCAACGAAATCGCGCGGTCGAAGGCTTCGCGCGCCTCGCGGGGACGGCCCAGCTGCAACAGCAACCCGCCGCGCGCGCCGTGGAAGTGAAAGTAGCCCGCCAACTTGGCTTCCAGCGGCGCGATCATGTCCAGCGCTGCTTCTGGCCCTTGCGTTTTCGACACCGCCACCGCGCGGTTGAGGGTCACCACGGGCGAGGGGGTCAATTGTTCGAGCGTCGCATAGAGCGCATCGATGCCCGCCCAGTCGGTCTCTCTGTAGCTGGATGCCCGCGCATGCAGCGCGCCGATTGCGGCCTGCACGAGGAGCGGGCCGGTCTGGCGGTGACGCATGGCTTTATCGATCAATGCCAAGCCCTCTTGGATCATGGCGGGGCGCCACAGCCTGCGGTCCTGATCCTCGAGCAGGATCACTTCACCATCTCTATTGAAGCGCGCCGGCGCGCGGGAGTGCTGGAGCAACATCAGTGCCAGGAGGCCCATGACTTCGGGTTCGGTCTGGAACATCCGCAGCAGAAGGCGCCCCAGCCGGATCGCTTCATCGGCCAGCGCGCCGCGCGCTTCGTCATGGGGTCCGGCGGAATAGCCTTCGTTGAACACGAGGTAGATCATTGCCATCACTGCAGCCAGTCGCTCGGCGCGTTCGACCGCGCCGGGAGTCTCAAAGGGCACGCCGGCGTCGGCCACCTTGGCTTTGGCGCGGGTGATGCGTTGTTCCATCGCCGCTTCGCTGACCAGGAACGCGCGCGCGATCTGTGCGACGGTGAGGCCCGAGACGATGCGCAAGGCCAGCGCCACTTGCTGGGTCGCCGGCAGGTCCGGGTGACAGCAGATGAACAAAAGCCGCAGCACATCGTCGCGGTAGTGGGTGGCATCCAGCCGCTCCGCCATGTCCGCCTCGCGGTCGTCGAGATCGGAGATTTGCGCTTCATCGGGCAGGGCGGTGTGACGTGAGGTCTTGCGGACCGTATCAAGGGCTGCGTTGCGCCCGACCATGATCAGCCACGCGGCGGGATCGCGCGGGGGGCCATTCGTCGGCCAAGTCTTGAGCGCGCGCAGACAGGCCTCTTGATAGGCTTCCTCGGCGTTATCGAGGTTGCGGAAGTAACGCAGCAGGGCGGCGACGGCCTGAGGTCGCGCGGAGGTTAGCGCTCCGTCGATCCAGGCAAGATCGGTCACCGCGCCGCACTCGCCTTAGCCGGGGCATATTCCCGGCCACCGACGTAGGCTTCTTTCACCTCGTTGCCCGGTAGATAAATCTGGATGGGCCGCAGTTCGTAGGCGCCACCGGGATTGGCCGCGGTCAGGTCTCGGGCGAAGCTGAGGGCTTCATCAAGATCGGCGACGTCGACGATATAGAAACCAAGCAGCGCCTCTTTGGTCTCGGCATAGGGGCCGTCGATCACCAGGTTCTTCTGCTTGTGCAGGGTGGTGGCCGCACTCGTCGGCAAAAGGCGGATCGACGGCTTGAGCTTGCCGGATTTCTCCCACGTGTCGTGGACCTTGGAAAGTTTTTCCATCACGGCATCATCTTGCTCTTTGGTCCAGCCGCAGACGACATCCTCGGCGTTGTAGCAAAGTACGGCGTAAAGCATGGGAGCCCTCCTATTGTCTCCTATAAGACGCTTGAGCATATCTGTGCCCGACATCGGCCGAGAGATAAATCTAATCCCTTCATATCGTGAAGGATTTCCCCGCAGGGCTTGATCCACATCCCGGGTCTTTCCGTATAATGTAACAGCCTGCGCTGGGGGATGACGGATGCGCCTTTTGCTGTGCCTGCTGCTGCTTGTGGGGATGCCTGCCCGGGCTGCCGAGAATGATTGCCCCACGCCCATCAACGGTTCGCT
>CANKHC010000154.1 GCA_947481595.1 Fidelibacterota bacterium | reverse complement strand
CCTCCGGTGTGGACCCCAAGCGCTGCGGCGCGGGCAGCGTCTTGCCGGCGGTGAAGCGCGCTGTCGTGGAAGCGCGGCAAGCAGGATCGCCGCTGAAGGTGCCAAAAAGCCCAGCGGCGCCATCCATGACCAGCGAATTGTTCACATCGCTGTAGAGCGTCCAGGCGGTCAGTGTCGCCCAAGTGATGTCCTGCACCCAGCGCAGCGAAACATCGGCGGCGCGTTGGCGGTGCTGCGGCCGGATGTTGCTCTGAAAGGCGAAGGCGTGGCTGTTGATGTCTTCGTTGAACAGTGGCTGGTTGAGGAACTGCGCGAACGTCGGCAGGCCAAAGGCGCCGTCGAAGGTGCTGTCGGCGGCACGGCGCTCGCCCCAATGGACCTTGAGATCGAGGCCCGAGTTTTCATCAAAAGAATAGATCAGACGGCCGCCGAGATCGAAGGCGCGGGTGTCATCGACCTTGCGGCCTTCGAGGAAGTCGTTGCGATAAAACCCGTCGCTGGAATTGACCGCGGCGGTGAGCCCGTAGGTGAGTTTGTCGGGCGAGATGTCGCCACCGACGGCAGCTTGGAAAGAATAGGTGTTGTCCTCGGCGAGGGTGGCGCGCAGGGAATTCCCCGTACCGGGCGGAACGGTGTTGATCATGATCGCGGCGGCGGAGGCGCCGGTGCCCTGCGGCCCCTTGGTGATCTCGAAGGTCGCGATGTCGGGGATGGTGCGCGTCAGCACAGCAGGGTTGCTCATGGCGATGCCGTCAATCACGACACCGCCGCTGCCGGTTTCGCCCACGGCATTGAGGCCGCGCACATTCAAATTGAGTCCCGACAGTTGCGAAACGCCGGCCTGGCGAACGTTCGCCGTTTCCTGCGCGATGGCCAGGATGTTATCGGACGACGAGCGGAAGGTGCAGCCGGCCAGAAACACGGTCGCGGCGGTCAGCCCAGCAGCGCGGATGGTTTTCAAAGTGCCCCCTCTAAGACGTTCCCCATGGTAGCAAAAAACCGCATGTCGCGGCTGTTTTGCTATGCTTAGAAAAGCTTGAGCTGGTCTCCCGGTTGCGGCGGGGGTGCGAATTTTGTGGTGTCGAGGGGCCGGCGCTCCTTGTTGAAGCCGATGCGCTTGCAGGCCAATGCAAAGCGCGCGGCAGCGGCTTCGGCGATAGGGCCATCGCCGCGCTGGCGCTTCTGCCACTGGGGATCGTAGTCCTTGCCGCCGTGGGTCGAGCGGATCAGGCTCATCACCCGGTTGGCCCGGTCGGGCACCTCTGCCGACAACCACTCCTGGAAGATGTCTTTCACTTCCAAGGGCAGGCGCAGCAACACATAGCCGGCGGACCGCGCACCTGCATCCCAGGCGGCTTCCAGTACGGCGTCGAGTTCGTGATCGTTGAGGCCGGGGATCAGCGGCGCGAACATCACGCAGGTGGGAATGCCAGCCGCGCTCATCTGGCGGATGGCGTCTAAGCGCCGCGTGGGCGTTGAGGCGCGCGGCTCCATCTTGCGGGCGAGGGAGGCGTCGAGGGTGGTGACCGATAGCGCCGCCTTTGCCAGATTCTCGGCGGCCATGGCTCCCAGAATGTCGATATCGCGGGTGATCAGCGCCGACTTGGTGACAAAGCCGATGGGATGCTTGAAGCGCGCCAGCACCTTAAGGATCGAGCGCGTGATCTTGTAGTGGCGTTCGGCCGGCTGATAGGGGTCGGTGTTGGTGCCCATGGCCATGGTGCGGCAGGCGTAGCCGGGCGCGCGCAGTTCCTTCTCCAGCAAAACGGCGGCGTCGGGCTTGTAGAGAATCTTGCTTTCGAAATCGAGGCCGGCGGACATGCCGAGGTAGGTGTGGGTGGGGCGCGCGAAACAATAGGTGCAGCCGTGCTCGCAGCCCCGGTAGGGGTTGATTGAGCGATCGAAGCCGATATCAGGCGAGGTGTTGCGGGCGATGATGCTGCGGGTCGCATCGCGGATCATCTGGGTACGCAAGGGCGGCGGCGGTTCGTCGAGATTGTCCCAGCCGTCGTCGGCGACGTGCCGGCTTTCCCGCTCGTAGCGTCCGGCGGCATTGCTGACCGCGCCCCGGCCGCGCCGGGCGTCGGGGTGGACGCCGGTGGTGCCTTCCAGGGCGCCGCCGAGGTAGCGGGCCTCGCCGCGCGGATTGGGGTTTGGTGCTTTGCTGCCCATCCAGCGAGTCTAGGGTTCTCATAAGAACAAAACAAGAACACTTTGGCCCGTCCAAGTTAATTGTAACAAGGTGTAATCCGCCCTGGCGCGCTTACGCACTGTTGCCCGAATTCTCATTGGGTTCAGTGGAGAAGGGGTTATCTGGCGTATAGCATCGGAATTGTAACAGGGAGCTTGAAACCCGTGACCACTGCGAGCGAAACCCCCAAACCGCATATCCTGATCGTCGACGACGACGCCGAGATCCGTGAGCTGCTGTCGCGCTTTCTGAGCAAACACGAGTTCCGGGTCACCACCGCCAAGGACGGGCGGGACATGCGCCAGGCGCTGACCGATTGGTCTTTCGACCTCGTGGTGCTCGACCTTATGATGCCGGGCGAGGACGGTTTGACCCTCTGCCGCCAGGTGCGCGGCGACTCAGCCATCCCGATCATCATGCTGACGGCCATGGGAGAGGACGTCGACCGGATCATCGGGCTGGAAGTCGGCGCCGACGATTACATGGCTAAACCGTTCAACCCGCGCGAGCTGGCGGCGCGGATCAAGGCTGTCCTCAGGCGGTCAAATTCGACCGCGACGCAGGAGACGGTCGACGGGCGGCCGGAGAAGATGATGTTCGCAGGTTTTATGCTCGATCCTTTGACCCGTACACTGCAGCGCGGCGCCGACAGCATCACTTTGACGGCGGGCGAGTACGACCTGTTGATCGCCTTCGTCGATCATCCCCGCCGGGTCCTCAATCGTGACCAACTGCTCGATATGGCGCGCGGGCGTGCCGCCATACCGTTCGACCGCTCGATCGACGTGCAGGTCGGACGCTTGCGCCGCAAGATCGAACCGGATCCTAAGAATCCGATTCTGATCAAAACGGTACGCGGCGGCGGTTATATGTTTACGCCCGAGGTGGAAGCGGCGTGAGGCGCCTGCTGCCGCAAAGCGTGATTGCTCGCGTATTTGTGGCGCTGACGACCGCGATCGTTCTGATCAATTTCAGCTCGCTGTTTTTCTACGTCGTCTTCCACGACGAGACCGCCGTTGCCGCAGCCGCATCGCAAGCCGGCGACCAGATCATCGTCATGAAGCGCTTGATAGAACGCGCGCGGCGCGAGAATCAGGACGAACTGATCGAACGCCTGAGTTCGCCCCTGATGAATCTCAGGCTCACGCCGACACCAATCGTTGAGCAGTCGGACAACCAGTTCGCCAGCCAAGTGGTGCTCGACAAGCTGCAAAAAGAATTCCCCATGGGGACCGACATCCGCGTCGACAGCCGCATCGACCTGCGCGGTTTCCAGGGCGGGGCTGATCCGGGAGCGCAGCCGGGCGGGATTTTCCAATTCTTCCAGAAAGGCGGCCAGCGTGTGCTGGCGCTGCATGATGGTGTGCCGGCCATCGACGCGGCGCTGTTCAACATCTCGATTAAAACGCCAGATATGACGAACGAATGGTTCAACGCCCGCGTGGTGTTGAACCTCGGCGAGCCCAAGGGTGAGTACGCCCCGTTTGTCTGGCTGATTGCTTTGTCGATCATCATCGGCGGCGTGGCCTGGTGGGGCGTGCACAAGGCCACCAAGCCGTTGTCGGTGTTCGCTTCCGCCGCCGAGCGCTTGGGCGTGGACGTCAACGCCGAACCCTTGCCCGAGGCGGGTCCGTCGGAGGTGGTGCGCGCGGCGCACGCCTTTAACACCATGCAAATGCGCATCAAGCGCTTCATCCGCGACCGCACGCAGATGCTGGCGGCGATCTCCCATGACCTGCGCACGCCGATCACGCGGCTCCGGCTACGTGCCGAGTTCGTCGACGACGACCGGCAGCGCATGAAGATGCTGAGTGACCTCGATGAGATGGAAGCGATGATCGGCGCGACCCTGACCTTCGCGCGCGACGACGCCGCGACCGAGAAGGGTGAATCGGTCGATGTCGCCGCTATCGTCGCGGCGGTGTGCAGCGACCAGCGCGCCGCCGGGCGTGACGTCACCTACACGGGGCCTGATTCGCTCGGCTTCATCGCCCGCGATCTGGCGCTGAAACGCGCGATCTACAATTTCATCGACAACGCCGTGAAGTACGGCAAATGCGCGCGCGTGACCCTGTCGGCGAGCACGACCGAACTGGTGATCCTGATCGACGACGACGGGCCGGGCATCCCGCTGTCCGACCGCGAACGCGTTTTCGCGCCGTTTATTCGATTGGAATCCTCACGCTCACGCGAAACCGGCGGTGCCGGGCTGGGCCTTACGATTGCCCGCAACGCCGTGCGCAGCATGGGCGGTGACGTCGAGCTCTTCAACCGCCCCGAAGGCGGCCTGCGGGTGAGGGTGACGCTGCCGATCGCGCAGGAAGAGATGTTGGCGGCTGCGGAGTAGCTGGAGCCCTCTGCAATAATTCGCAACGTCGTGTAGGATGGCGCGCAGCAGGGGGAGCGCTCATGGCGTCGCGTGGCAATTTTTCAATTTCGTTAGCTGTTGCCGTGGCGGCGGTTCTGACTGGGCCGCTTCATGCGCAATCGATCACGCCGCAAGATGCCGCGGCTCTTCCCAGTATGCGTACGACCATCCCGATGGAGGAGAATCCCGCCATCGGCTATTTCGAGTTGCCGACAACCGACCGTGTCGCGACGTTGATCGATCAAATCGACAAGGGCATGGTGGACTTCGGAGCGGAGGGCCCAAGCGGTTTTCTAAAAGGTCTTCTCGCGGCTCTCGATGTTTCCGTTGAGTCGCAGGTGCTGGTGTTTTCAAAGACCAGCATGCAGCGGCAGTTCATCGATGCCAAGACGCCGCGCGCCCTGTTCTTTGGCGATGACATCGTGGTCGCCTACATACCCGAAGCGCCGCTAATCGAGATCGCCGTACAGGACCCGCGGCAAGGCATGGTCTTTTATACCCTCGACCAGGAAAGCCGGCGGTTACCGTTGATCGAACGGCGCAGTGAATGCGCGGGGTGCCACATCTCCAGCGCCTCCATGAGCGTGCCCGGGGCCTTGAACCGCAGTGTGGCGACGCGCGAAGACGGAACAGCCATGCCGATGATCGCGAACAGTGTGGTTGACCACCGCACACCGGCAGCCGAACGCTGGGGCGGCCACTATGTGACGGGGATTGCCGGCGGGGACCATATTGGAAATCGCGCGCTCGCAAACAATAGTGATGCGACCGAGATGCGGCCCTTAGGGGCGCCGGAACAGGCAGTTGATCTCAGCGGCTATATATCTGCGAAGAGTGAGGCGGCGGCACTCTTGGTGCTCGATCATCAGGTGAACATGATGAATCTCATCACGCGCATCGGCTGGGACGCGCGCGTCGGTGATGACTATGTACGCCAGCAGAAAATCCCGGGCGGCGTACGCGACACGCTCATCAAGAGCGATGCGCGCGAATTCGTGGACTATCTGCTCTTCGTCGACGAAGCCGCGCTCCCGGGCAAGGTGTCCCCCTCGACCTTTGCGGACGAGTTCGCCAAACGCGGCCCGCGCGACAAGAAGGGCCGCTCCCTTTATGACCTCGACCTCAGCACCCGGCTAATGCGCTATCCCTGCAGCTACCTGATTTACAGCGCGGCCTTCGATGGGCTGCCGGCGCCCGCGAAGGAAGCCGTCTATGCGCGTTTGTGGGATGTGCTCGCCGGTAAAGACCGCGACCGCAAGTACAGTCGTCTGTCAGCGAGGGACAGGAAAGCCATCGCTGAAATCCTCAAGGATACAAAACCGGGGCTTCCGGCCTACTTCAAATAGCTGCTAAGCGCCTCTGCCGCCGTGGGCGACGGACCAGGCCACGGGGTCTTTCAGGAACTCTTTCACACCCGCGATGGCTTGCGCCGGGAAGTAATTCCCCGTCTCAGCCACGGCGATGACGTCGGCCCAGGTGGCGAGATAGTGGAGCGCGATATTTTCCTGCGCCAAGCTGGCGATGGCGCCCGGGAAGGCGCCGTAGAAGAATACCACCAGGCAGTGCTCACAGACCGCGCCGGCGTCGCGCAGGGCTTTGACGAACAACAGCTTCGACCCGCCGTCGCTGGCGAGGTCTTCCACCAGGATGATGTTCTGGCCCTCATGCAGCTCGCCCTCGATCTGCGCCATGCGCCCAAATCCCTTCGGCTTCTTGCGCACATATTGCATCGGAAGATTGAGCGCGTCTGAAATCCAGGCGGCGTAGGGGATGCCGGCGGTCTCGCCGCCGGCGACGCCGTCGAGCTTGCCGGCGCCGATGTTCTCAACGATT
>CANKHC010000153.1 GCA_947481595.1 Fidelibacterota bacterium | reverse complement strand
GATGTTGCGCTCGGGGCCCTCCGGCGCATCGACCACCACCTGTTGGCCGAAGACGTTGGGCCCCGGCCCGCCGATGCAATGATTGAGGCCGGGCGCCATGAACAACCGCGAGAAGCTGCGCGCGGCCTCCGCGCCGCCCACCTTCTTGCTCATCGCCTCATAATAGGAGATGAGAATTTCCGGGTGCAGGTTGGGATCGGCCCATCCCGTGAACATAATCACCTTGCCGCCGCGCGCCTTGAAGGCGCTGAGGTCGGGATTGGAATTGGCGTAGGGCGCATAAGCCTTGATCGCCGCGTCGCTGTCCTTGGCGAAATCGAAGGTGAGCCAATCCTCAGGCTTGAAGCCCTCCGGCAGACTCCACAGCAAAGGTCCGGGTTGTGCGGCCGTCACCGTGGACCCGATGCTTTCTCCGGCCAAACGCGCCGGCGCGCCGACGCCGGACTCCGCACCGAGATTGAATGCGGGATACAACATCGCCTTACTGCGCGGGTGGACAAAGGGTGTGTAGATTTTTTCCAGCGTGCCCACCTGCGCCGCCGTGAAGCAATCAGCAGCATCGTCCGCCTTGCATTGCAGCTTTTTGAAATCGACCTTGCACCCGCGCGGATCGTCGATCACGCCGTCGCGCACACCGTCGCGGGCGTCACAGGCACCAATCGTCGCTTGATTGAGCAGCGGCAACTTCGCGGCCGGGATCGCGGCCCCTGGCGCACGATGGCTCGCGGCATAGATCCACCCTTGCCACAGGCCGAGTTTCTCCCAATCCAACACCGGATCGCCGACCAGCACGCCGTCGTAGTCTTCCGGATAGCGCTGGATCAGCGACATCGCTTCATAGCCGCCGCCCGAGCAGCCCATGAAGACGTTCGCTGCCGGTTTCTCACCGTAATAGCCGAGCACCAATTGTTTGGACGCCACCGCCGTCAGGTGCACACCGCGATAGGAGCGGTTCGCCGCCAGCTCGGGATTGCGGCCGAACTTCATTCCGAACGGTCCCCCGCTATGGCTGCCGGCGTCCGACGTCGCGATGGCATAGCCTTTGGCGATGCCGGTCATCAGCGAACCGCGGTCGATGGTGCCGGCCGCACCGATGGCCCCCATGGCGAGGTAGCGTTTGTTCCAACGCTCAGTGGCGGGCAGCCACAGCTCGGAGCTGATCTCGGCACCCGGTGCAGGCGTGATGGTCAGTTCGACACGGCAGAACGGCAATGCGGGTTTGGCGCCTGAGACGGAGCCTGCAAACGGCACGTTCATCGTATTGGTGGCGGTGAAGATCGCCTGAAAAGCTTCCGGCGTGCTGATGAATGCCGGCTTGACGACGGTGTTCTCGATGCGCGCGAAGGCCAAGCTGTCGCAGGCCGCCTTCGACGCATCGGCGGCGAAGGCGGATCCCGCGGGCAGAATTGCGACGAGCGCGCTAAGCCAAAAGCGACAGGTGACGGATGGGCCGCCCGCGCGTGAGATGCTCCGCCGCCGCGACGATCGCTTTGCTGTCGATGCCATAGTAGCCATAAAGCTCTTCGATCGAACCGGTCTGTCCAAACTGATCCACACCCAAAGCCCGCACGCGGTGTCCGCACACGGCCCCCAGCCAGCTCAGCGTCGCCGGATGGCCGTCGAGCACCGTGACAATGCCGCAACCGGGCGCAACGTCATCGAACAAGTGCTCGATGTGGGAACGCGCATGCACCAGACCGCGCTCGCGGGCACGTTGCGCGGCGGTCCATCCGCCGTACAGACGGTCGGCCGATGTGATGGCCAGCAGCCCCACGTCACGCCGATCCTCGTGCATCATCCCCACGGCGCGCACCGCTTCGGGCGCGACCACACCGGTATAAGCGACGACCGTTTCGCAGTTGGGACCCGGTTTGCGAACCCAATATGCGCCGTCGAGGATACCGCGCTTGAGTTCGGGAGTCATTTGGCGTTTGGGCTGCTCCAAGGGTCGGGTCGATAGACGCATGTAAACCGAACCGCCTTTGTCGTCCTCCAGCCAGTTATTGCCGGCATCGGCCTCGCGGTTATTCTTTTGCCCGCTGTTTTTTTGTATGTGTGTGAAGGACCACAGCATCATCGCCTTCAGCTCATCCACATATGCGGGTTCAAAAGCGGTCAGGCCGGGCTGCGACATGCCGATCAAGGGCGTGCCGATGGACTGATGCGCGCCGCCCTCCGGCGCCAGTGTGATCCCCGAAGGTGTGGCCACCAGGATGAAGCGCGCATCCTGATAACAAGCGTAGTTCATCTGATCCAAACCGCGGGCAATGAACGGGTCGTACAAGGTGCCCACAGGCAGCAGCCGCTCGCCGTTGATGCTGTGCGACAGCCCCAGTGCCGAGAGCAAGAGGAACAGGTTCGATTCCGCGATGCCCAGCTCAATGTGCTGGCCCTTTGGCGACGACGACCAGGCAAAGGTCGACGGCACGCGCTCCTCCTTGAAGGTATCGCTGCGCGTCTCGTCGCTGAACAGACCGCGCCGGTTCACCCAGGCGCCGAGGTTGGTCGACACCGTCACATCCGGCGCGGTGGTGACGATGCGGTCCGCGAACGGCCCTTCCAAGCGGCTCAGCTCGTTCATGATGTTGCCGAAGCCCGCCTGCGTCGAGACGACATCGGGAATCGCCAAAGCGAAGTCCTCCGGCGGCGCGAACGTCGGCGCCTCCGCCTGATCCTTGCGCGCGGCAAACGGCGTGCGCTTCAGATAAGCGTCCAGCTTCTCCGCCGGCACCGCGAGCCCTTCAAACGCGTCCCATTCGTGCCCCGGACGGATATTCATCTCAGTGCGGAATTTCTCCATCTGCGCCGGGTTCATCAACCCGGCGTGATTGTCCTTGTGCCCCGCCAGCGGCAACCCGTAACCCTTCACCGTGTAGCAAATGAAACACACCGGCCGGTCATGATCGATCGCACCAAACGCCTCGATCAATGTCGGCAGGTCATGCCCCGCCAGATTGGTCATCAGCCGCGCGAGATCGGCGTCGGAATATTCCGCAATCAGTTTCCCAACCGCACTGCCCTCGCCCAAGTCCGTGTTCAAACGCTTGCGCCACGCCGCACCGCCTTGGAACACCAGCGCCGAGTAAAGTTGGTTCGGGCACTTGTCGATCCAGTCCAGCAGTTCCGGCCCGCCCGGCTTCTTCTCGGCCTCGCGCAGCAGCACGCCGTACTTCAGCACCACCACGTCCCAGCCGAAGTCCTTGAACAGCGCCTCATAGCGCGCCCACAAACCTTCGCGCACCACCGCGTCCAGGCTCTGGCGGTTGTAGTCGATCACCCACCAGCAGTTCTTCAGGTTCTGCTTCCAGCCTTCGAGCATGGATTCGAAAATGTTGCCCTCGTCCATCTCGGCGTCGCCGGCCAAGGCCACCATGCGGCCGCGCTTCTTGCCCCAGCCATGGGCGCGCACATAGTCCTGCACCACCGACGAGAACAACGTCTGCGACACGCCGAGACCCACCGAGCCCGTCGAGAAATCCACGTCGTCGATGTCCTTGGTGCGCGACGGATAGCTCTGCGCCCCCTTCAGCGCGCGAAACGCCTCAAGCTTGGCGCGCGTCTGGCGTCCCAGCAGATACTGGATGGCGTGGAAGATTGGGCTCGCATGCGGTTTCACCGCCACGCGGTCTTCCGGCCGCAGCACATGGAAATAGAGCGCCGCCATGATCGTCGCCACCGACGCCGACGAGGCTTGATGGCCGCCGACCTTGAGCCCGTCGCCGTTGTCGCGCAGGTGGTTGGCGTTGTGGATGGTCCAGCTGGCCAGCCACAGCACCTTCTTCTCAATGGCCGACAGGCATTCCAATTCCGCGGGCGTCATCATCGGGGCAAATCCATGCACAAAGGAGCGGGAAGACGCGGTAATTATGCCGCCCCCGCCCCCGAAAATCCGTTCGATTTCGCTTCAAATGCCACCGAATTTCGAATTTTCCGCCGGAAAACGCCTCCTCCACGCAAGAAAAAACCAGCGGCCCTTGCGGACCGCCGGCGAGTTTTTCAGAGGAGTGGATGGATTAGAAGTTCACCGAAACTTCGGCGCCAAACGTACGCGGCGCGTTCAGGTTGCCGTAGTCGCCCAGCGTCGCGCGGTTGGCCGGATCGCGGCGATAGACGTGCGCTTCGTTGAGGACGTTGCGCGCCCAGATGGCGAAGGTCGCGAAAGCACCGCGGCCCACATCGATGTCGGCGAACGACACGCGGGTATTCATGATGAACGAGGAGTCCGTCGGCACCGGCGTCTCGGCGAAGGAGCGCGCCTTGGACGCATAGTTCGCATCGACGTGTATCTTGAAGGTCAGCACATCGAAGGGCTTTGCCCAGTCGGCGGCAGCGCTCGCCGCGGAGTCCGGCGTGAACACGATGAACACCGGCGTCAGGCGATTGTTGAACGGATCGACCGTCGGCGGGATCTTGGTCGAGGTCCACGTATAGGACGCATTGACCGTCAGTTCGTCGGTCAAGCGCGCCGTGGCTTCGAATTCCGCGCCCTTGATCTTAGTGGTGCCGGGTGCATTGACCGTCTCCACGGTGTTACGTGTCGAACCCGGGATCACGCCGGCGACCACGCTGAAGTCGATCTGGCTGCCCTTGCGGTCCATCATGTAGGCGGCAGCGTTCAAGCGCAGACGGCGATCGAACAGCTCGGACTTCAGGCCGATTTCGTAGGCATTGACCTTTTCCGGACCGAAAGAGTTGAAAGTCAGCGAACGCGAGCTGGCACCGCCCGAACGATACCCGGTCGAGAACTTGGCGAACACGTTGACGTCGTCCGTCATGTCCCAAGCGAGGGTCACCATCGGATCGATGCGGTTGTTCGACGAGGCGAACGAGAAGTTCGTCGCGACGTTGTTGACCTTGTAGAGCGTGCCGTCTTTGTTGTCGTGGGTGTAGCGCAAGCCGCCGGTCAGGTGGATCGTGTTGTCCGCAAAGTTCGGCGTGTAGGTGCCCTGGGCGAAGGCGGCATAGCTTTCGGCGTGGGCGAAGCTGCCGCGGTCGATCGAGCGGCGGCCAAACTGGGTGTTGCCCGGATCGTTGATGGTGTAGCCCGTGCCGGTGGCATTCCAGGTGTTTGTGCTCGGCGTCGCGGCTTCTTCTTCGGTGTATTCCTTGAAGTAGAACAGGCCCGCCACGTAATCGAAGGCGTTGGCGCTGCCCACCGCCTGGAACTCCTGGCTCCACTGATGCTGATTCAGGGCCGAGAGGCTGTAACGGCTGAAGGCGCTGCCCGCGACGAACTGCGGCACGCGGTGCGCACCGCCGGAGTTGTCCCACTGGTCCGCCGAAACGGTCCGCTGGGCGGTGATGGAACGCAGTTCCAGTTCCGGGCCGAAGTTGTAGTTCATGTGCAGCGCATGGCCGCGGGTCTTGTCGACGGAGGGCTGCTGCGGCACGCCGATGTCGGCGGTCTTCATGCGCGTGGTGCCGTTGACCTCGACGATGGAGGGCAGCGGACGGATCTGGCCGGCGGGCAGCGTGCCGGTGGCCGGACCGATCACCAGACCGTTGGGGTTATAGTTGAGCAGTTGGCTATAGAACGGCGAGTTCTTATCGTTGCCGACGTCGAATGAGTAGTCGGCGCTGAAGTTGTCGCCCGGCTCGTACTGCAGCGCGAGCTTGCCGCCCTTACGGTCGAAGTAGTTCCAGCCGGTCTGGCCGGCGAGCGGGTTCTTGGTGGTCGCGCGCTGAAACTGCACGACGCCGTCGATCTTGGCGCTGATGTCGCCCCAGCGCGGCATGTCGATGTGCACTTCGCCGTTGTGAGCACCGTAGTTGCCGACGCCGGCGGTGGCGCGCACGCCGAACTCGCCCGTGGGCTTCTTGGTGACCAGGCTGAGCGCGCCGCCTTCGGTGTTACGGCCGAACAGCGTGCCCTGCGGGCCCTTCAAGACTTCGACGCGCTCGATGTCGAGCATGGCGGCGTTCAAGCCGTGCTGACGGCCGAGGTAAACGCCGTCGATATAGACGCCGACACCCTGTTCGCGGGCGGGCTGGTTGGCGTCCAGCGGCACGATGCCGCGGATGCCGATGGTCAGCGCCGACTGGCGGGCTTCAAAGGTGGCAACGCGCAAGCCCGGGATCGAGCCGTCGGCCAGATCCAAGAGGCTCTGCACATGGCGGTCGGCCATGGCTTCGGTGTTGACGACCGAGATCGAGATCGGTGTCTCTTGCAGGCTGGTTTCGCGCTTGGTCGCCGTGACGACGATCTCGGCGAGTCCTTCTTCCGGCGCCATGACGGCGCCTGACTGGTTGCCCGGCGCAGCAGCAAAGGCCGGTGCCGTGGCGATCGCGCCCAGCGCGGCGCCAACCAGCAAATTCATGCGGAAACTGTATCGATAGCTCATCTCTAAGTACCCCCGAAGGTCGGTTTTTGTGTGCGGGGGCGAACATATCCAGCGCTGAGGACGGATTTGTTACAGGTCGGGGTTGTTATTATGACAATGGCGGGGGAAAATGGCGGCGACGGGACATGTTGTCTTTTTGGGCCCG
>CANKHC010000152.1 GCA_947481595.1 Fidelibacterota bacterium | reverse complement strand
GCGAAGCCACCCGCGAAGCGCTTATGAATGCCGCCAAGGCCGTCGAAGTGGTCGAAGAAGAACTCGCCATCCTCGGCAAGGAACTCTCGCGCACCGACAGTGCGCGCGCCGCCGCCCGTCAGCAGCTGAACGAAGCCGACATGCGCAAGCAGCGCGCCGAGCGCCGCCTCGCGGAAATTCTCAGCCAGCTGGAAACCGTGCGCTCCAACGCACTGCCCGCCGAAGTGCTGGAAGCCGAAGAAGCCAAAGCCGAAGAAGCCGAAGCCGCTTTAGCCGCCGCACGCGCCGATTGGGAAACCGCCGAAGCCGCGCGCCTCACGGCGCAGACCGCCTACGAAGCCACCCGCGACGTCGCCCAAACCAAAGCCGCCGAACACACCAAGCTGCAGGCCGAAGCCCAGGCGCTCGAAGAACTGCTCGCCGAACCGAAAGCTGCCGGTGCCTGGAGCCCGATCATCGATTCCGTCAGCGTCGACCCCGGCTTTGAAGCCGCATTGGGCGCAGCGGTGGGTGACGATCTCTCCGCCGCCGGTGACGACACCTCGCCCATGCGCTGGCAGATGCTGCCCGCCTTCCTCGAAACCGGCGCGCTGCCCGATGGTGCGCGTCCCTTGTCCGATGTCGTGCGCGCGCCCGATCGTCTGACGCGCCGCCTGTCGCAAGTCGGCATCGTCGCCGACGCCGAGACCGCGCAGTCGCTCCTCAGCCAGTTGAAACCCGGCCAGCGTCTGGTCACGGTCACCGGCGATCTGTGGCGCTGGGATGGTTTTGTCTCCGCCGCCGGTTCCGCCAACGCCGCCGCCACGCGCTTGAAGCAGCGCAACCGTTTGAAAGAACTGCGCGCGCTGCTCGACACTTCCAGCGCCGTGCTCACCGAAGCCGAAGACGCCGTCGCCGCCGCCAAGGCCGCCATCGGTGATGCGCAGGCCCGCGAGCAAGCCACCCGCGCCGCCGTGCGCGAGCAAGAGAGCAACACCGCCCGCGCCCGCGACGCCCTCGGCGTCATGCGCCAGCGCTCCGCCACCTCGCAAAGCCGCATCGCCGGCCTCGAAGACACACGCGGCCAGCTGCAAACCGAAGTCGACGAATCCCACGCGCAAATCGAAGAAGCCACCGCGCGCCTGGAAGACCTCGGCGACGGCGCCGACTTGCGCGCTGAAGTCGAAAGCAAACAAGGCGGCATCGGCACCTTGCGTCAGGATTTGATGGAAGCCCGCGCGGTCTATGACAGCCTCGCCCGCCAAGCCGAAGAACGCAGCCGCCGTCTCACAGCGCTGGCCAACGAAGCCACCTCCTGGCAGAACCGCAAAGACGAAGCCGTCCGCCAGATCGAAGAGCTCGAGCTGCGCCAACGCCGCGCCAATGAAGAACTCGAAGGCCTCGCCGCACGCCCGCAGGAAATCGCCGCGCTGCGCATCGCGCTCATGGATCAGCTCGAAATCGCCGAAGCCTCGCGCCGCGAAGCCGCCGATGCGCTGGCCGAGGGCGAGAACCTCCTCGCCGCCGCCGACAAAGCCTTGCGCGAAGCCGAACACGCGCTCTCCGAAGCCCGCGAACAACGCGTGCGCCGCGAAGCCGCCGTCTCCCAAAACGAGCAGGCCCTCGCCGTCATCGACGGCAACATCCGCGAGCGCATCTCCTGCGAGCCGGAAGAGATCCGTAATCACACCAAGTTTGAAGGCGACGATAACACCGACGAACTGCCGCCCTTAGAGAAAGCCGAAAAGAGCCTGCAGCGCCTCGTCAGCGAGCGCGACAACCTCGGCGCCATCAACCTGCGCGCCGAGCAGGAAAGCGAAGAGATGGCCGCGCAGATCCTGGGCCTGACCACCGAGCGCGACGATCTCGTCAACGCCATCGCGCGCCTGCGCGCCGGCATCAACCTTCTCAACAAGGAAGGCCGCGAGCGCCTGTTGAAGTCGTTCAAAGAAGTCGACGGCCACTTCCGCAACCTGTTCACCAAACTCTTCGGCGGCGGCCGCGCGCACCTTGAACTCACCGAAGCCGAAGACCCGCTCGACGCCGGGCTTGAGATCATGGCGAGCCCGCCCGGCAAGCGCATCGGCAACATGGCGCTGATGTCCGGCGGCGAGCAGGCCCTGACCGCGCTCTCGCTGCTGTTCGCCGTGTTCATGGTCAACCCAGCCCCGATCTGCGTGCTGGACGAAGTGGACGCACCGCTCGACGACGCCAACGTCGACCGCTTCTGCGGCCTGGTGGCGGAGATCATCAAAGTCACCGGCACCCGCGTGCTGTGCGTCACCCACCACCGCATGACCATGGCCCGCATGGACAGATTGTTCGGCGTGACGATGGCGGAACGTGGCGTGAGCCGGTTGGTGAGCGTGGACTTGAAAGTGGCTGAGCAGATGAGGGATGTGGCTTGAGGGACGAGCAGTAAAACTCATGAAGGTAACAGAAAAGATTCAACTAATTGACAGAATCTCTTCTGACCTGCAGCAGCGATATACCTTTTCCGACATTAAACTATTTCCTGTCTGGCTCTAACGAAGCCCAAAGCGCAGGGTTCCGCGCGCCGGGGCGATTTTGCCGCCGTTCCACGGCGCTAATCTCAGTACTTTATCGATATATTTCAGTGTTTTACTAAGCAAGCCATTGATCCTTGACACCCCCCGTGCCCGTCCCTATGGTGCGCGCGTTTTCGCGCCGCAAACGGTGGTTTTCCGGGGATTTCCACCGGAAAACGGGGCAAAAACGGGGGCCGGAGCCGACATGACCGACCACGAACAGCGCCCTAACCTCGCGGATGTGGGCGCACGCATAAAAGCCATGCAAGATGCCGTGGCTGATAAAAAAGAGACGGAACGGGAAACAGGGGAATCTGCGCAAGGCCTTGGGGTCGGCTTCAGAATCGGAATCGAGTTGTTGGCCGGCGTGCTTGTCGGTGCGGGGCTCGGCTGGTTCATCGACAGCAAACTCGAAACCAAGCCTATTTTCATGCTGGCCTTCATCGCGCTGGGTTTTGCCGCGAGTGTGCTGAGCGTGATCCGCGTCCTCAAAAACCTGGACCAGGCGGTCGGATTGGGCCGCGCGGTACGTGAAAAGACCGAGCGCGATAAGAAGTGCGACCCGAAGCCCGGCGCTTTTGACGATGACGATGAATAGAGTTTTTGAGCTAACGGTTCTTTAGAAGGCGATACAATCGATGGCGACGGAGCACGCGGGCGGTCACAGCCCCATGGCGCAGTTCGAGATTCACCCGCTGATCAACATCAAGATCGGCGACGTCGACATCTCCTACACCAATTCCGCCCTCTTCATGACCTTCGCGGTCGCTCTCACAGCGCTGTTGTTCTGGGGCGCTACGCGTCACCGCACCATGGTGCCGGGCCGCCTGCAGTCGACCGCCGAAATCTTGTACGAATTCGTCGCCGGCATGGTGAAGGAAAATACCGGCACCGCCGGCATGAAGTACTTCCCGTTCGTGTTCTCGATTTTCCTGTTCATCCTGTTCGGTAACTTTCTGGGCCTCATGCCCTACGCCTTCACCTTCACCTCGCACATCATCGTGACGGCGGCCTTGGCGGTGTTCATCTTCCTCGGCGTCACCATCATCGGTTTCGCCCGCCACGGTCTGCACTTCTTCTCGCTGTTCGTGCCGCCGGGCGCGCCGCTCGGCATTGCCATCGTTCTGGCGCCGCTGGAGCTGTTCTCCTACCTCATCCGTCCGGTCTCCATGAGCCTTCGTCTGTTCGCCAACATGCTGGCCGGACACGTGCTGCTCAAGGTGCTCGCGGGCTTCATCATTTCGCTGGGCGTGATCTTCGGCATCGTGCCGTTCGCCGCGGTGTTCGCCGTGACCTTGCTCGAGATCATGGTGGCCGCCATTCAGGCCTACGTCTTTGCCCTCTTGACCTGCATCTACCTCAACGACGCCATTCACCTGCACTAGTACGCAGCGCCAAGAAAACTAAACAACCCATAACTCGAACCAACTCAACCTCACGAAAAAGGATAAGGACTATGGAAACAGAAGCAGCAAAAATGATCGGTGCCGGTCTGGCCGCTATCGGCGTGCTCGGTGGTGGTATCGGCGTGGGTCAAGTTTGGGCCCAGTACATGAACGCGGTTGCGCGTAACCCGTCCATGGAAGGCAAGCTGCGTACCCCGGCGTTCCTGGGCTTCGCCCTCTCTGAAGCGACGTCGCTGTTCGCGCTCGTTATCGCGCTCATCATCCTGTTCGGCTAAACCGAACAGACACTTTGCTCCGCCCGCTTATCAGATAAGGCGATCCAGTTATGCCGCAGTTCGACCCATCAAGCTTTGCCTCCCAGGTGTTCTGGCTGGCGGTGATGTTCGTGGCGCTCTACTGGATCGTCTCGAAGATCGCGATCCCGCGTATCGGTGAAGTCTTGGAACAACGCGCCCGCGTCATCCAAGACGACCTCGACCGCGCGACGCAGTTGAAGGCGGAGACCGATGCCGCCATCGCCGCTTACGAAAAGGCGATGGCCGATGCCCGCGGCCAGGCTTACGAGCACATGAAGGTCATGCAGGCGGACATGAAAGCGGTTGCCGATAAAAAGACCGCCGAAGTGACCGAACAGATGACCAAGCAAATCTCCGAAGCCGAAGCCCGTATCACCGCCGCCAAGCAGGCGGCGCTGGACAGCATCAAAGGTGTGGCGGCCGATACCGCCCGCAACGTCGTTTCCAAGCTGGCCGGGCTTTCGCCCGACGCTGGTTCGGTTGACGCCGCCGTCTCGACGGCTCTGAAGGAAGCGCGCTAATGGAAGAGTTCTCGAATCCAGAGTTTTGGGTAGCGCTTGCTATCCTCCTGGTGATTGCACTCGCGTTCAAACCGGTGGCGAAAGCCATTACCGGCGGCCTCGATGAACGCTCCGGCAAAATCCGTCAGCAGATCGAAGAAGCCCGCAAGCTGCGTGAAGACGCGCAAGCCCTGCTGGCCGAGTATCAGCGCAAGCAGCGCGACGCGATGGCCGAAGCCGAAAAGATCATCGCCCAAGCCCGCACCGAAGCCGCGCGCATGAAGATCGACGCCGAGAAGGATCTGGAACACGCCATCGAGCGCCGCAAGCAGCAGGCCCTCGAGCGCATCGCCCAGACCGAAGCCCAGGCGATTGCGCAAGTTCGCAACACCGCCGTCGACGTCGCCCTCGCCGCCGCCCAGGCGCTGATCCAATCCAGCCTCGACCCGGCCAAGCAACAAGCCCTCGCCGACAAAGCCATCAGCGAACTGCCGGCCCGCTTGAACTAAGTTTTGATCCATATGATCGATACAAAAACCCCGCAGGAAACTTCGGGGTTTTTTGTTGAACCTCCCGTCGTCCTCGGGCTTGACCGAGATTATTGTTGCCGGAAAATTCCACGCCCCTTGCGTCTAATCTTCGTATCCGGCGTTATGAGCTCTATGGAACACATCCTGCACCCCGGACGCGGCCGTAATACGCTCATCGCCGTCGACACGATGGTGGCCGCGTCGGTGGCCGGCCAATTCGCCACCTTCCCCAATCTCGCGCCCTGGTACGAAGGCCTCGCCATGCCGTCTTTCAATCCGCCTAACGGCCTGTTCGGGCCGGTCTGGACAACGCTTTATATCCTGATGGCTATCGCCGTTTGGCGCATCTTGCAGATGAACCCGGCAACGCCCGGGCGGCGCGCGGCGCTGATCGCCTTCTTCCTTCAACTGGCGTTGAATGCGGCGTGGTCGTGGATGTTCTTCGCCGCGCACAGCCCGGTGCTAGGCCTCATCAATATTTTTCCGCAGTTGGGCGTCATCCTCGCGAGCATCATTTTGTTCTTTCGCCTGGATCGGCTGGCCGCCCTCTGCCTCGTGCCGCTGGCCGCCTGGGTCAGCTTCGCCAGCCTTCTGAACGTCGCCATCTGGCGTTTGAACGGCTAGCGCTTCGCAGCGATCAATCTCTCTAAACTCGCCATGTCGAAGCCCTGATAGAGCGACAGGAAGCGGTAGGGATTTGGCGCATACTGCGCATACATCCAGTTGTTGATATCGGTGTCCTGGAAGGTGCCGACACGCGCGCCGCTCAGACTGCGCAGATAATGCCGCGCCAGCAGCAACCCGATCTGATCTATCCAGCGAATCACCTCCGGCTTTCGCAAATACCTTTCCAGATAACTGCGCAGGAACCGCAAGAACATCGCCGCGTTGGCGCTCGGATAGACCAGCAGCAGATTGGCCGTCACATGATCGGCGTGCGACAGCCCTTGCGGGTTCTGATTGAACACCACATCCATATCCGCATTGGCGCTCAAAAGATCGGCAACACCGCGCTGAAGGATGGTGTCGATGTCCGACACCAAGACCGGCAGGTTTAGCTGGCGCATCAGCGCACCCAGCACGATGAAACGCATCGATTGAAAGTGCGCCACCGGCAACGTCATCACCTTATCGAGTGGCGAATCGACGGCGCGCGCCGTGGCCGTCGCCGCATCGAAATGATCGCCCGCGAAGATCAGCAGTTTGTCGGTGATGCCAAGTTCACCGGCAAGCGCTGCAAGCGCCGGTGCACCACCAATCACATGCACAATGACCAGACACGGAACGCCCGCGCACATTAAGACCGAACGCGCATACCATGTTGCATAACGTTTCACATAATTGATATCCGCGGCCACAAAGAACACCGCCCGCGCGCCAAGCCGCGCCGCTG